>CAKZSH010000250.1 GCA_937918905.1 uncultured Saprospiraceae bacterium | reverse complement strand
TTACGTTTCTGAAACTATTGGTTTACCTACTCTGAATGATATTTTAAAAGAGCTAGAAAAACCTGGATTGGATCCTCGTGGTAGTGCTAAAGCTGTTGAATTTTCCAAAAAAATAAAAACGATTGAGGATGTTCAACCGGGAATGGTACTGACTGGAATTATTAATAATATTACCAATTTTGGTGCTTTTGTAGATATTGGAATTAAGCAAGGTGGTTTAATTCATATTTCAGAAATGGCAAATAAATTTATTAAAGATCCTTCGGAGGTGGTGAGTTTAAATCAGGAGGTAAAGGTGAAGGTGTTGGAAGTTGATTTAAAAAGAGGTAGAATTCAGTTGTCGATGAAACAAGCATGATTTTTTAGCCACGAATTAACACGAATTTTCTCAAATTATTTTTGTGAGAACTCGTGTTAATTCGGGGCTTTGTTTTTAATTCTCTCGAATTCATTTTTTTTCAAAAAATATTGAATTTTCTCAAATCAATCGTCAATTCCTTAAATCTTTTAAAAGTTATTTAAGTACTAACCGTTTTTGTTGTAAACTCTCCCTCCCAAAATTCACTATCAACCCTAGTGGGCTTTTAGCTATTCCTAAATAATTCAGAGTTTGTTTTATCCAAGCATCTACTATATCTTTTTGAGCTTTTACTTCCAAAATAATATCTCCGTATACTACAAAGTCAGCAAAATAAAGGTGAGGAAGTTCTTGTGATTTGTAAAAAACTTTAAGCGCTTTCTCTCTTTCATAAGGTATTCCACGTATTTTAAATTCTATCTCGAGTGCATCTTTATAGAGTACTTCTAATAATCCATAACCCAAGGTATTATGAACCTCCATACAAGCTCCAATGATTTTGTAGCTTTTATCTTTGTAAACCATTTTCTCCATAGTATTCATTTTATTATAAAAATAATAAAATAAACGAAACAAAAGTATCACCGTTTATTTTTAGATGATTTGTGAAAATCTTACATTTTGTATAAAAATGAATTAGAGAAAATTAAAACAAAAGCCACGAATTAACACGAATTTTCTCAAATGTATTTCGAGAAAATTCGTGTTAATTCGTGGCTAAAAATCACCGTACCACAACCTTTTTTGTAGTCACATTATTTTCATCATCTCTAAGTTGTAAAAAAAATAATCCTGAGTGTTGATTAGAAAAATCTATCTGAGATGGAATCTGAATTGTTTCACTTCGTATCTTACGACCAGTCACATCAAAAATATTTAATTGCCATTCCTTTTCAAACGACTCAGTCTTTGAGCTAATATTTACAAAATCATCTGTATGATTGGGAAAAACATCAATCGATGAATCATAAGTTATTGAAAAAACATTTACTGGCAATGGTTCATTTGAAGCACTTGGTGTAGCAGTCGCCAATTGAAAATAACCAACCCCATCAGGCAATCGAGACAAACTTGCATTTGTTTCTAATTTTCCAAAATAATTACCATCAATCAAATTATTGTTATTCCCATCTGAATCAAAAATCCCAACAAATTCGCCCTCAGAACTTAATTTAAAATTAGTGTGAAAATCTCCTTGATCTTCATCCTTATCTGCCCAAAACAACAAGTATTCTCCTGGAGCAATTGAAACATCAGGCATCTGCCACTTGTCAGGGTTATTAGGTTTATCTGATAAAAATTTATCTCCGAGATAAATCGACTCTCCTCCCCCATTATAAATTTCAATCCAATCATCATACTCACCTTCGTTATCCGCAATTGTATTGTTATTGCTCGCCATAATTTCATTAATGTACAATTGAAAAGTAGGTGCTGAAATCTCTAATTCTTTTTCAAAACACCTCGGCTGTCTACTTTCCAAACCTTCAACATCCACCGCTTTAACAAAAAAATGAATGATATTATTACTTCCCAAAGGCGGAATAACTGCACCATAAATTCCATCCTCTGACTCCCCATCTCCATGATTCCCATCATCCCACATTTGGATTATTGAAGTATCAGTTTGACCATCTAAAAAATAATGTAATTCTACAAATGATAAACCCTCATCCTCAATTTGTGCAGTAATCACAATGTCTTGCAAGGCATTTGAATTACTATTTTTAAGTTGAGAAATAATGGGATTGATATTTTGCAAATTCAATTGATTCAAACTGTTATCATGCCGAATAGTTATATATTCTTTTAATCCATACTTCACATGACCTGAAAGCGGTTGAGTAAAAGCATTCATAAAATCAATATAAGTGTAACCATAATCTTTCATGGCAAAAGTATCAATAGCAACCCAAGGAATTATTTTGGTTAAAAGACTATCAATGTGAGGATTCAAATTATCTTCATTAAAAACATCCTCTAACATTTGATTCAAATAATAGGTATAGCGACGATGGTATTCAGGTACTCCTAAAATCTTTTCATAAATGGGCCTCTCTTCTGAACTATGCGACCAATTATAAATATTCCGTTCTCCCCAATCAATCCCAAACCAATCTATTCCAAAAGTATTATCCAAATCATATGGAATATATTCTATCAATCCTGTGGCTGGATTTTCATAGAGATAAAAATTATTTTTATTATAAATAGGGCCATCCCAATTTCCAGTCAAAACATCAAGTGCTATAAATTTTAAATAATCATCAACATTAAAAACTTTTTCTAATTCGCAAAGAAGAGGATTTGAAGGAGTGGTATTTAAAATAAAAATAAACTGTGCTAACTTCGAGTAATCATTTTCTACAAGATTAGTTTTCAGTTGATAAACTGGACGACCGAAAACTTCTAATTTATATAAATCAGGATCATTCCCTAAGTAATCTAAATCTGCAGGCCATAAACATTTGTATAAATTCCCATTTTTATTTCCATATCGAGAAGACAAAAATTCTTCATCAATATGCTCTACATTGATGTAAACTCCATAGAATACATCATTGATAAAAAATCTAACATGGTTTGCACGTGAGCCAACTATTCCATTTTGATAGGCAATATCCCAAGCCAATTTGGAGCGCATAATCGTTGGATCATTATGCTCTCCATTAAGATTCATTTTTTCTAAACCATAAAATTCTCTCCCTTGGACATAGGTATTGAATGAAATTTTATAAGATTTTTTATCTGCATTTCTTGAGGTATTTCCTCGCAACCGAAAACCTACATTGTCAAGAGTATCTCGAATGGTTCCATTATCAAAAATAAAAGTAGCGTGGAAAAGATAATTGCTTTCTAAATTATCATCATGCAAAATATAGGCAAGGGAATCAGGAGGTATGATAATGTCAACTCTAGGTATTACATCATCTCTAAAAACTTCTCCTTTTTCTGGAATATTGATTTGAGCATTGATATTTAAAAATATAAATACGAATCCCAGAATGAATACTATTTGCTTTTGAATATGCATGAATAGTTCGGTAATTTTTCACCAATGAAAGAATTGGAAATTGCTTTGTCAGATTAGTGATTGGTAACTGGTGATTCGTATCGAAAACTGTTGAATCCATATTTTCATTAAAGTATGTAGGAACGAATCACCAGTTACCAATCACTAATCTGACAAAGTATTATTAAAAAAAATATCATTATCGAACAAAAATCTTTTTCGTAATTACATTGTTATCCTCATCAATCATTTGAATAAAATACAACCCTGAATGATAATTAGAAAAATCAACTTGTGCTGGAATCTGAATGGGTTCACTTTGAATTTGTCGACCAGTCACATCAAAAATATTCATCAGCATTTCCTCTCCAAATAAATCAATATCAGTTGTAGAAATATTTACAAAATCATTAGTAGGATTAGGATAAATTTTAAAACTGTCATTAGCCTTCGCAATATTTTCGACATTTGTAAAAGTCAAATTATCCACATAAACATAAAACTCACCAGGAGCTAAAACGATATTTTCATTAACATCAGTCACCTCTAAAGTTTCTTCTGTCAAATAATTTATCCAAGTTCCAGTATGTTGAAATGCAGGATTAATCGACGCTTCTTCCACTCCAAAATTTCCAATGATTGTAATATTTCCATCTGCATGATCCAAGTTCATTTTTTTCAAAGCAGGATTAACAGCCAATGTAACTTCACCATCATGAATAGCGGGATGAGACGTTTTTAATTCAATCATTTTACTAAACGTATCTTTCACTTTTACTCGTAAACCATCATCCAAATAATCCCATCGAATCGGTTTAGGACTCAATCTACAATTTGAATTCACCGTGCCATTTGGACAGTAGTTGATTGAAAAACCATAGCCCAACTCTCCAAACTGCCAAACCATTTTTGGCCCAGGTATCGCAAAGAAAAATGCAGCTGCCATCTCCACCCTTTCAAGACTCGTTACAATATTTGGAACACTATAATTACTTCCTGAATTTCCAAATTGAATATTCTTATACATTAATCGTTCCTCATCATGGCTCTCCATATAACCTACCACATGTGGCTCAACCCAACCTTTATTTTTATAATAAATAAATTTAAAATCAGATTTATTATTATCATGATACCCCATCGTTGCTTCATTAAATGCATGGTTGGCGTTGCCCCATAACATAAATCCATATTCCGCTAATTCTTTTTCTTCGCTATTCGTTGCAAAGTGTTCGAGGATAAGAATTTGGTCGCTATCTTGATTCCAAATATGATCTCCATAATCTTTAATCGTTGCAATTCGACCTGCATCGTAAGCTGCAAATACTCCATCATTGGTAGAGAAAGTTTGGGTCAAACCTTTTGATAAATCAAATCGAAAACCATCAACATTATAAACATCAATCCAATAATCAAGTGTTTGTTTGACATAAGTTTTAGTGGCATCACTTTCGTGATTAAAATCAAAACCAACATTAAAAGGATGTTTAGCATCAGGATTAAAATATGGACTATCCGTAGATGGTTTGTTATTTTGAGTATCCCACCACATTCTTACAAGAGGCGATTGTCCAAAAGCATGATTGTACACCACATCTAAAATTACTGCAATTCCTTTTGCATGAGCAGCATCAACGAATTTTTTAAAACTATCAGGCGAGCCATAATATTTATCCAATGCCATATGATAGGAAGGATTATACCCCCAACTATCATTGTTTTCAAATTCCGAAACGGGCATTAATTCAATTGCATTCACCCCTAATTCTTTCAAATAATCCAAAGTGTCCAACAAAGAATCATAAGCATGATCGGCTAAAAAATCACGCATCAAAAGTTCGTAGATTACCAAGTCTGTATTTGGCACAGGTTGAAAATCAGTCACCTGCCATGCGTAATCATCAGCAATAGTTTGGAAAACACTCACATGTCCTGAAGTCTTATCTCCTGGGTATGCCACGGGTACACTTTGAAGAGCAGCAGGAATACTTCCATCATTCGCTTTATCCAAAATCAATTCACTATAAGGATCTGCAATTTTAATGTTACCCTCCACTAAGTATTGATACAAATGATAATCCGCAGCATCAAGGTTATCAATTTCGAGCCACCAAGTATTTCCATCCAATGATTGTTTCATCAAATAATCAACATCAACCGTCCAATCATTAAAACTTCCCAAAACAAAAACATGTGCTTTACCGGGAGCATATAAAGACAAAATACTTTCAGTAGCATTCACTCGATTCAATCCATATTTTGTACCTGCGGGAGGGTCTTGTTGAGTAGCCATTCCATCGAGTGCCACGTATGAAAAAGAATCTCTTACTATTCCATTACTATTATTAGCTTCAAAATAAACAACATGATTTCCAGCAGTAGTTACTGGCAAAGAAAAAACTAAATCTGTAACATTAGCATTGGAAACAACTTGAACATTATTGTCAAATAAAGCAATCGTTGCAGCTTCTGAACTCGCCACATTTACATTGATGGTTTCTCCAATTGACTTTACAATTTGTTGCTCGGTAGGTGCTATAAAGAAGGCATCAAATCCTGTAGCTTGTGGAACGTCAATAAAAATATCTCCTTGGTCGGCAGTCTTTCCCACCTTCGAGCCATCAGCATTTCTAAACACAAAAGACAGTTGAACGATATCAGAAATATCACCAGTATAACCATGAAAATTTTTAATGACATAGGTCTTTTCATGTTTATCATTTCCAATATTATTCATGATTACGTTGGGGTCAAATTGTCCCCAATTCCCTTGAACATTTTGCCAACTTCCTGCCCCACCTGAACCAGTAATCAAACCTGCGTGCATAAAAACTTGCGACTCTCCTACAAGACCAGCATTCCCTTGTGTGGCATCAAATGTAACTGTGATTTCACTATCACCGTTAAAGAAAGTAGGAGTAATTGTTACAATTTGAGCTTCCAGATTTGATAAGGAAACTATGAAAATAAAAACAATAAATTTTAAACGGTTTGTAAAAGAGTAGGTCATTTTATATAGTTTTTTTAGGTTATAAAAAACCGATTTGGATGTATTTTGAAAAGAAGAAAATTATATTTTTTGTAAAAATTATATATTTTTTTAGATAATGATTACATTCGTTTTATAAAACGTGTCACATCGACACAAAGATACCAATAAATAGTGGTTTATTTCTCTTTTTAAAAAGGAAAGAAATATTTTTTGGTTGACTAAAATCGCAAAATATTTTCAGCTTTTTTAGTTCTTCAAAAATACTATTTCAACTTATTTAACAAACAAAGAACTTAGAACTGACATGATGAATGCAACGGAAAATATCAATACTTGGATTACGCATCTTAGCGCAAAAGCAAAGATGTCTATTTCAGTTGATTGTGTGATTTTTGGTTATGATGAAGAAGGTCTAAAAGTATTATTGATTGATTGCAATATGCCATCTTATGAAGGGAAAAAATCTTTGTTAGGTGACTTAGTTGAAGTGAATGAAACTTTGGAAAATGCTGTAACAAGAGTTTTACAAAAAAGGACTACGCTTACAGATTTGTATTTTGAAGAGGTTAAATCTTACAGCGATCCTGATCGTCACCCTTTGGGTCGTGTGATTACATTAGCCTATTATTCTTTTATCAAAATATCTGATTATAAAATTCATGATACGGAGGATAAACATTTGGAATGGATTTCCATAAATGAAATCCCAGATTTAGCTTTTGACCATCAAAAAATATTAGAGGACTGTTATCTACGATTAAAGAAAAAAATTAGAACCCACCCTATCGGCTTTTCCTTGATGCCTAAAAAATTTACGCTAATGCAATTGCAAAATTTCTATGAAGCGGTTTTGCAAATAAAATTTGATCGAAGAAATTTCCGTAGAAAACTCAACTCTTTAGATTTATTAATTGATTTGGAGGAAATTCAAGATAACGTATCTCACCGTCCTGCGAAATTATACAGTTTTGATTTTAAAAAATATAATCAACTATTAAAAAGTGGCGATTTGAATTTTGCGTTATAACCAGCAGTAAAAAATTACGTTATTCGATTTTCTATAACGTGATTTTTTTACTGCGGGTTAAAACCCGACAGCTACTTCGATCGCACCATCCGTGTTAAAAAAAGAAATCCCGAACCTTCAACGAAGATTCGGGATGTTCTATTTCCAATTCAATGAATCGAAATATTATTCAATCACAATTTTCTTAATAGCAACTTTTCCATCCTCAGTAACTAATTCTAAGAAGAATACTCCAGTAGGAATTGTACTCACATTAATTTGAGCATTTCCATTTTGAAGGTTCATCTTTTGAGTCAAAAGTGTTCTTCCCAATAGGTCAAACATTCTTACATTAGTTTCATTATCAAATGAATTTGACAAAGGTTGGATATTGATAACCTCAGTTGCAGGATTAGGATAAACTAAAATCTCATTATTGATATAAGGAGTTTTAGTACTTGTCGCACCACCAGCAAATTGTAAATCACCAAAGTCAGAAGTATTGTTAAAGTTACCTCCAGTTCCACACCAAGCTACTTGATTTTCACGAGTACCTAAAACGTTATCAGCATCATTTGTCCCGATTGTAAAACCAATAGTTCTACCTGCACCTGGAACAAAACCAATATTACTTAATGGCATTTTAATCTCTACAGAAAATCCATCAGCCGTTGTAGCATAGACAGCTTCAACACCAGCAGCAGGACCACCATTATCCCAAACTTGCGTTGCTCCCGCATCATCCCAAATGATTAACTGAACATCTTTATCAGCATCATAATCTCCATCAGCATCATGGTTTCCATCAATATAAACCTCAACAGCATCTTGCTCCCAAGGATTAACTGAACCACCCGTTAAGATAGTACCATCTACTACATTTGCAGCAATGTATAAGTTATCATTATCCCAAGTTGTGCCCCATGTAATTGTATTGTTAGGATCAGCACCATCTACTGTTAAATCCATCACTTGATCCAAAGTATATTCAGCCAAGTCTCCATCAATAGTTACAGCTGTACCTGTGTAATTTGAAATCGCAACACAAGTAGTAGCAGGAGCATCAGTAAATGAATAGTCCAAAGAAGAACAATCGAATGAAACCATATATCTTCCAGCAGCTACATTAATCGCATCACCACCCAAGGTAGCAGTTCCTGAAGGAGTAGTACCTCCACCCCAAGAAACAACATCAGCATTATCTTTTCTAAATACAATATCTTCAGCAGAAGTAAATTCGAAAGTAGCAACATAAGTGGTAGGACTTGCAGTCAATGTATTCAACCCAACATCTCCAATACTTGCTCCGTACATTGAAATATTTCCACACTCCAATCCTCCTAGTGAAACATCACCAAATGCACCAGTACTTGCATCATTTCCTAAGTTACCATTCCAAGCATATCTTACCGTATCCATTCCGTCTACATCTTGAACGATTACGTCAAAACCAATTCCACCAATTGCATTTGGATCAACTCCTAAATCAGCCCAAGCTACTCGTCCTTCTACAGAATATCCATCAGCAGTTGCAGCAGTTCCGCCATCAACAGTTGCAGTCATATTACCTGCAATTGTTCCAACAGTACCAGCAGCATCTACGAAGAATGCGATATCAGCATCTGTGTAATCTCCACCACTTTTATCTCCATCAATATAAATTTTTACATGATCGTTTTGAGTAGGAGTTCCAGCAGAGTTGACCTCATTATCAGTTACATTTACACCTACAAAAATGTAAGTATCATTATAAGTGATTCCGAAAGCAGAAGCATCTGTCGAACCCATTGCAGGAGTACCATCAATTACATTATTCAATGTTCTATCAATAGTCCAATCCGCTTCATCAGTTGTTCCATCAATACTCATATTGAATACTTTAGGAGCCACAGCAGAATTTCCTAAACGCTCAAACTCATAAAATCCAGTAATACAATTAAAGTGAATATTATATTTTCCACCAGCTACTTGTAATTGTTGTGTTACATCTTTGACCGCAGCTCCAATTGGAAAATTAGTTCCTCCCCAAATAGAAGTATTTGAGATAGGCTGGCCATCTTCTCTAAAGTAAAAACCTGTACTTGCATCAAAATTATAGAATAAAGTAAAATCCGATAAAGTAACTGGATCTCTTTCCATCCAAACATCAGTTGCAGGATCAGTCGCTGGATCAGCAGTACCGAAGTTATTAAATGCTCCAATAATTCCAACCTCACCACATGGCAAATCAGAAGAAGGTGTAAAAGAATATGCTCCAGTTGCACAGTTAAACGAAATCGTATATTCACCAGCAGTCAAAGGAATATTTGGCCCACCTGCAGTTGCAGTTCCACTTGGGAAAGAAGCATCTCCCCAGTTAACCGTCCAGTCTGCATTTTCTCTAAATTTCATTTCACTATCAGCGTAGAAAGATCTTTTTCCAGTCCACATATTTGGATCTGTAGTAGATCGAGTCAAGTTAACATCACCATTCCATCCGATAAATGCTCCAATCATAGAAACTTGTCCACAAGTAGGTGTGAAACAGTAAGCTAAAGTTTGGTCATTAAAAGTTACCGCGTATGAACCATATGCTAAAGCAACATTTGCCCCATTAAGTTCACCTGTATCACAGGTAGGATCAGCACCACTTCCAGCACCCCAGTTTGTTCCCCAATCAGAATTTTCTCTGAATTTCACATCAACCATTCCACTACCATCTAAATCATGAGATTCATTAACAGTAATGACTGTACTCCAATCATTTCCATTACGAGTCATCGTTGCATCAGGATCGCCACCCCAATTTGTAAATTCACCAACAACTCCTACAGAACCAGGAACAGATGTAAATGAATAATCACCAGTAGCACAATTGAATGAAACATCATATGAACCAACTGGTACAGGAATGTTCGCACCATTAGCTGCAGCTACACCTGTAGGGAAAGCAGCATCTCCCCAGTTCACGCCCCAATCTGCATTTTGACGGAACTTCAATTCTACGATTCCATCTGCTGGATCATTCGTATCACTACCTGCAGTCAATCCGATAAAGCCAGTCCACATATCAGGATTAGCAGCATCTCTTGTCAAATTAATATCATCTCCCCATCCTGTCAATTCTCCAATGATACTTACTTGTCCACATCGTGAAGTGAAACTATAAGCACCTGTACTTTTATCAAACTCAACTAAATAATTTCCTACAGGAACTGGAATGTTGGCACCATTTACTGTTGCTGTTCCAGATGGAAAATCAGCAGCTCCCCAGTTCGTTCCCCAATCCAAATTCTCACGGAATTTCATTTCTACGATACCATCTTGCGGATCATTGGTATCATCAGAAGGTAATAAGTTTAATTCGAAAGTGTATTTATTTAAATCGGTAAGATCGTTAGTCATAATTGCATCTTCTGACCAACCTGTAAATTCACCAATCAATCCAACAATTGTACTTTGTGCATTGGAAAAATTAGCTACTAGAAAAAATAAAACAATGGGTAATAGTTTTTTCATTTCTATTTTAGTTTTGTTAAAAAATTATTTAAATATTCAGTAGTCCAAACACTATGTGTTGACTTGACACAATGTAGGGTATATTTTCTATATCGAAGAAAATATTAATCTATTTTTTTGTCATGAAAACTATTACATATCTATTACTTGGTGTAAAAAATGTAATGGATACAACGGTTTTAGAATTTTTTAAGAAATAAATTTAAAATAACGAAGTGGATTTGGTTAAATTTACTCCGTAGCTGTCGGGCTTTAGTCCGCAGTAAAAAAAGGCTCTAAATGGTTTATATGTGGTTTTATAAAAATTGTAGTTTTTAACGCTACTTTATCATAAATAATGAAAAGTTGAATAGTTATTAGTTCGCTTCGCTTTTGGTTAATCAGATTAACTTGAATAAGGAGCAAATATTTTCGATCACAATATGACCTAATTAACTTTTTAACCAATTCACTAATCAACTTATTAAATTCATTTAGAACCTAAAAAAATATTTATGGAGTTAAAATTTCGTTTTCTAATGGTCGAATATTTTTGACCTTTTTTACTGCGGGTTAAAACCCGGCAGCTACATGTATTACAATTCTATTACCGTTTCTTTTTTTTATAAAAAATATAAATTTTCGATTTACATTCTTCTAAAAAATCATACCTTTGGTACATAATGTCAATATGACACATTAAATCAACTTGATACAATTTTATGAAAAAAACATTACGATTAAAACCCGTTTTCATTTTACTGGGTGCTTGTTTTTTGATGAATTGGAGCTATGCTCAAAGAACTATTACAGGTACCGTGTTAGATGGAAAAACTCAAGAAACACTCATTGGAGCAACGGTCCAAAGTTCAGACGATACCTCCAATGGAACGACCACAGACTTCGATGGAAAATTTAGACTTGAAGTCTCCAATGAAACTCCTTCCATTATTATTTCCTACACCGGTTACACTCCACAAACGGTTGAACTAACTAGTAGCGACCTTACTATTTTGATGGCTTCTGGCGAAGTAATCGACGAAATTGTTGTCGTAGGATATGGTACTCAAAAAACCAAAGAGGTGACGAGTGCAATTACAAGTCTGAGTAGTAAAGATTTTAACCAAGGAAATGTAACTGACCCCATGCAATTATTGCAAGGTAAAGTGGCAGGTTTGGCGGTTTCTCGACCTGGAGGAAATCCCAATGCAAATGTCAATATTCGTTTACGTGGGTTATCTACATTTGGAGGAAATACTGAACCCTTGATTGTTATTGATGGTGTGATTGGTGCTTCTCTTCAAAGTGTCGACCCAAGAGATATTGAAACATTTGATATTTTAAAAGATGCTTCCGCTGCTGCAATTTATGGAACAAGAGCATCAAGTGGTGTCATTTTAATCACGACTAAAAAAGGGGTAAAAGGAAGAACTTCAGTTGAATACGAAGGTTTTGTTACGACTGAAAGTGTAGCACGTAAATTGGATGTTTTGGATCGAGATGAGTATTTATCTTTTAAAACTACGAATCCTTCTGTTCGTGATTTTGGAGGTGATACAGATTGGTTTGATGAAATAACTAGAAATGCCATCACCAATGTTCATGGACTTTCACTCTCAGGTGGAACAGATAAAACCACGTACCGACTTTCATTTAATTATAGAAATGGTCAAGGGATTGGTATCACTACCAATTACGATCAATTAAATGCAAGGCTTAATTTGGAGCAAAAAGCTTTAAATGATCGTTTGACTATTTCCTCAGAATTGTCCACTACTTTTAGAGAAGAAGAAAAAGGTTTCAATGATGCATTTGGAACTGCGGTAACTTTCAATCCTACTGCAACTGTTCAAGATACTTCGGCTTTGGCACAACAATGGGGTGGTTATTTCCAAGGTGAGATTTTTGGATTTTTTAATCCAGTAGCAATTTTGGAACAAAACTTAAATGATGAAACGAAAAAGAGAATGTTGGGAAGTGTTAGAGCTAAGCTAGATATTCTTGATGGTTTTTATGCGACTGCACAATTTGCTCAAACCAGAGAAAATGAATTTAGAGGATTATATATTTCTAAAGAAAGTTTTTGGAGATTTGGTTCAAAAGGAGATGATCGTGGATTTGCTTCTCGACAAACAGAAGAGCGAGTGAGCAATCTTTTTGAATCAACTTTAAACTATCAGTTAGAAGCTGGAAAAACTGAAATGAAATTTTTAGCAGGATATTCCTATCAGCAAAATGTCAAAGAAGGTTTCGGTGGTTCTGGTGGTGGATTTTTATCGGATGATTTTACCTACAATAATTTAGGTGCTGCCGATGATATCAAAAACGGAACAGGTAATGTTTATTCTTTTAAACAAAGAATTAGAACGATCGCTTTCTTTGGTAGAGTGAATTTCAATTACGATGACACTTATTTCTTTTCAGCTAGTTTGCGACGAGAAGGAGATTCAAGATTTGGAGCCAACAATGCTTGGGGAAATTTCCCTGGAGCAAGTGCTGGGATAAATTTAGCGAAGCTAATAAAAGTTAATAATTTGGATCGGTTAAAACTTAGAGCTGGATATGGTGTTACTGGAAATACACCTAGTAATCCTTTGATTTCAGTTTTCCGCTTTGGTCCTACTGGTCAATCATTTTATAATAATGGGGAATATATTCAAGCCTATGGGCCAGTTTCTAATCCTAATCCTGACTTGAAATGGGAAACAAAAACAGAAACCAACTTAGGTTTGGATTTTGCGATGTTTGATTATTTATTTACAGGTTCTATTGATTATTATCGAACTAAAACTGCTGATTTGATTTTAGATTTCAGCGTTCCTTCACCTCCCAATCTTTTCCCAACTACTTTCTTAAACCTTGTTGAAATGGAAGGTTCTGGATTGGAATTGACATTAGATTACAATGGTATTCAAAAAGAAAATTTCTCTTGGAAACCAAGCGTAGCCTTTACTCGATACTTCGATACGAAGTTATTGAAAATTTCTGACGACAATGTTTTGTCAGGTACATTTAGAGATTTAGGAGGTTTAGGTGCTCCTAACTTTTCGGGAGAAACGATGGTTAGAATTGAAGAAGGTCAACCTATTGGAGGAATCTATGGCGCTCAATATTTAGGATTAGATGACGATGGAAATTGGATGCATGCTGATATTGATACCGTAATGGGATTCAATGCGGTGAATGATAGAACATACATTGGAAACGGGCTTCCGAAATATCAATTAGGGATTAACAATACATTTACATTTAAGAATTTTGACTTTAACTTTTTCATCAGAGGAGTATTTGGTCACGACTTAGTCAATACCAATAGATTGTATTACGAATCTCCAGTTAATATTTCTGAGTTAAATGGATTGGCTTCTGCACAAGAAAATCGAGAAGCAAAACAGTTTGCAATTTTTAGTGACCGATATGTAGAGGATGCTTCTTTTGTGAAAATTGATAATGCAACATTAGGTTATAATTTCAATCTACCTGAAGATTCTTATTTTTCAAAAATCAGATTATATATTTCAGGGCAAAACTTAGCAACCTTTACAGACTATACCGGAATTGATCCCGAAGTTAGATTTGTAGATGATCCAGATGGAGATGGATTTGGAGATGCATTGGCACCAGGTATCGAAAGAAGAAGTACCTACTTAACGACTCGATCATTTACATTTGGTTTGAATTTAGGTTTTTAAAAAAAATAATTCTGGGTAACTTAGAGTCATATTTAATACGCTCTTACCCGATTAAAATATATTTACGAATGAAAAATTTTAAACGATTTTATATCCTTTTTCTAGGTTGTATTTTAGCAACCAATTACTCTTGTACCAATTTGGATGAAGAAGTGTATGGAGATTTGACAGGAGATACTTTTTTTAATACAGAAGAAAATCTTTTAAGAGCATTCGGCACGAGTTACACCATTCTGTATCGTTACGGTGCTCAATATTCTGCTCCTTCATTAGATGTAGCTACTGATTTATTTACAGTTCCTACTCGAGGAGGTGACTGGTTAGATGGGGGAAGATGGCAACGACTGCATCGTCATGAATGGACTACTAACGAATTTTACATCAATAATATGTGGTCATTTATTTTTGATGGTGTAAATATTTGTAATCAATTAATTTTCCAATTTGAGTTGGCAGGAGGAGCACTTGCTGAAAATGCAATTGCTGAGTTACGCGCATTGAGAGCCTTCTATTATTTTTGGGGAGTAGATATTTTTGGAAATATTCCAATTGAAACTGAATTCGATGTACCCGATGATTACATTCCAACACAAAATACACGGGAGGAAGTTTATAACTTTATTGAGGAAGAATTATTAGCAGTTATTCCAATATTGACAGAGGAGGTTGGCCCAGTAACTTATGGTCGTATGACTAAATATGGAGCTTTAACTACACTTGCAAAATTATATTTGAATGCTGAAATATATACAGGGACTCCTCAATGGCAAAAAGCAGATGATGTTTTAGATCAAATCATTGATGCTAACAAATATGACTTGACTCCAAATTATCTGGATAACTTTTTAATTGATGCAAGTGGTTCAACTGAATCAATTTTGTCAGTTCCTTATGATGATGTTTTTGCAGGTGGATTGACTTTACATTATTTTTCATTGCATTATCAGCATCAAGAGAAATTTGGTTTACAAGCAACACCTTGGAATGGAATCTGTGCAATGGAAGAATTTTATAATTCTTTTGAAGATACAGACAAACGTCGAGAGGGATTATTGGCTGGACCTCAGTTTGGCTCTGATGGAGTAACTCCTTTGACTGACCCATTGTACGAACCATTTGATCCAACTAACCCTGCAGGTGTTTTTGATCAAGATGGCCCTAATATTAACCTGACTCCTGCCATCAATGAATTGGAGCCTGGCGCATTGCGACAAGCAGGAGCAAGAATTGGAAAATTCGAAATAGAAGAAGGTATTGATGCAGATAATAGTGCTGACTTTCCTATTTACAGATATTCTGATGTTCTATTGATGAAGGCTGAAACGGCTTGGAGGTTAAATGATGCTTCGGCTATTGATTACGTAAATATGGTTCGTGAACGTGCAACTTTAGATCCAGTAACTACAGTTGATGAAGATTTAATCTTAGCGGAACGAGGAAAAGAATTATATATCGAAGGTCATCGAAGAACAGACTTGATTCGGTTTGGTAGATTTGGAGATGCTTGGTGGGAAAAGGAGGTTACTGATCAAAGCTGTATTGGCTTGTGGCCTATTCCTCAACCACAAATTGATGCGAATCCTAATTTGCAACAAAATCCTTGTTATTAATTTTTAGAAAAAAATACTTTAAAAAGACATTTTACCAATTGTGTAAAATGTCTTTTTTTTGAATACTACGAAAGGGTATAACAAACCCAAATTTTAATAATTTAAAGTTATAACTCTAATTAAGTTTTGAAAAAAAAAATCTTTTATTTTCTTATAGCATTCATTTTTCTTTTTTCTGCTTGTAATCAAGGGAAATATAACAATATGCTTACAGACGCTAAAGCATCCAATATCCAACAAGACTCTTTGATGTTAGGTATTCAATTTGGAATATCACAAGATTCTTTTTTTAATTATTGTAAAGTCCTCAATCAAGAAAAAAAGATTTACGATAGCAATGCCAACAAACTTCGAGTTGCAAGAAAAATCAAATGGAACGATCAAAATTTTCAAATGAACTTCTACCCTACTTATATTTCTGATCAACTTCATAGATTAGAGTTTGAGGTTTTTGATGATGCTTTTGCACGATGGAATGAACAATCAAAATCGAAATTAGTCATAGATGTTGTTAAAGATTATTTTGAAAATGAGTTTCAAATAACAATGGAAGATTTCGATCATAAAAAATTTGGACGAGCTTATGTTAACTTTACGGGTAATCGTCGGTTACGTATTTATTTAAAAAATGAAAAATTAGTAGGTGGTGAATTTTTGGATATGACCAATGAGTTTGAAAAATAACGTATGACCAAAATAAATTATGAAAATCAAACTTTCAATAATAACATTCCTATT
>CAKZSH010000249.1 GCA_937918905.1 uncultured Saprospiraceae bacterium | reverse complement strand
TCAAGTAATGCGAAGCGAACGACCGTCAACCGTAAAATCAATTTCCTTGTCCTCCGCCACCTTGGCCACCACCACCGCCTTGGCCGCCACCGCCTTCGCCTTGCTTCACGTCATCATTTTTGATGGAGCTTTTTCTTGATTTAGCTTTGAAGTCAAGTTTACCAAACTTATAACTGAAGTTAAGTCCAAAGCTACGGAAAGGAATTCCGTAAGAACTTTTCGTTGAAAAATTTTCCCCTTCGAGTTCTGTTCTAAAAAATTTATCTCTGTTAAAAGGATCGATCATATTGATACCGATACTTCCTCTTTTATTCCAAAGTTCCTTTTTAAATCCAAAACTATACATAGAAAAAGAAGGATTAAACCCTTGCAAAGTTTGTCGAGGAGAATTCCAAATTCCAAATAATTCCGCTTGCCAACCTTTCTTAAATTTCAAAGAAGAACTCACAAAAATATTATACAAAAAGGCAGTAGCTTCTACTTCTTCTCCATTTAAAATTCCTTTTCCACCATATCGAGAAAGATTCACATTTCCTCGAATCGTCCAAAAGTCTTTAAACGTTTTTTGACTAAAAACATTTAAACCTAAAGTATTACGAGTTCCGATATTGGAAAAACTGGTTGCAGAAATAATCGTGCTATCATTGATTTGAATAGGATCAAGAATACTCTCAATCGCATCATCCGTAAATTTATAATACAACGAAGCATAGATAACTGTTCCTTTGATATAGGAATTGTAAGACAAATCAAATTGATGTGTAATCTCTGGTAAAAGGAATGGATTACCCGCAGTAATATTTCTACGATCACTTTCTTCCGAGTAAGGATTTACATAAAAAAGACTTGGTCGTTGAATCCTTTTATTATAACTCGTCTTGATCGAACTAAATCCTTTGAGCTTACGTGAAAGAATAATACTAGGTAAAAAATTATCGTAGTTGTTTTCAAAAGCGGGTGTTTCACCTGAATCAAAATCTCCTCCATATTGAGTGTACTCATATCGAGCACCTGCGGTAAGACTGAATTTTTTTCCAAGTTCAGCATTGAAAGAAAGATAACCAGCCATAACATCTTGATCGTAATTAAAGACATCCGTACGGCCATCATTAAAAGTATTTTCAAGTAAATTTTCAGAACTAAAATCACTCTTGATATTTCGAATTACCGTTTTTCCTCCCACTTCCATTTTTAATTTTTTGGAAAAAGGATGTGTGTAATCCACTTGCAAAGTATGCTCTAAATTTTTCCCATCATTATTATTCTCTTCAAGGATTGCTGGGAAATTTGCCGAAGCTTCTTGATCCAATGCACTATTACGATCATTTGTATTTTCACTTAATTGATAAGCAAAAACCAGTTCTTGATCTTTCTTTTCAAATGTTTTTTTGTAATCAGTTGTCCAATCAAATCCACTAAATAATCCTCCACCCTCAATTTCTCGACGATAAGTTTCAGTAAAATCGAAAGTAGGAATACTGTTAGTAGTACTTGTAAATCCTTCCGAATCATTCGCACGTCCATTAAATCTGATATTAGAGTTGATACTACTGAATGCATTGATGTCATAATATGCCCCAAAACTTCCATTGAATCCTAGCCAGTTAGATCGGTTGATTCCATTTTGCAAAACAGAATTTGTAATTCCATTTCGAGTTTGTGTACTTTCAAAATCAATCGAACCATCATTCGGCCAAGAGTAATATGCAGATGCACTTCCGTTCAATCCTACCCGACCTTTCGATGCACTCAAATTAACGGATCCTCTATTTTGTCGAGTTCCTACACTTGTATTTACCGAGCCACTAAATCCTTCCACACCTTTCCGCTTCGTGATGATATTGATGATACCTCCACTTCCTTCTCCATCATATTTTGCCGAAGGCGAAGTAATCACCTCTACTTTTTTGATTTGATCGGCAGGTATTAATTTTAGTGCATCAGCAACGCTGTTAGCAAAGATTCCAGAAGGTTTTCCATTGATTAAAATTCGAATATTTTGACTTCCTCGAAGCGATACATTTCCTTCCAAATCAACTGAAAGCATCGGTACTTTTCTCAAAACATCTGTTGCATCACCTCCGACATTGGTGATGTCTTGCTCTGCATTGTAAACCATCTTATCCACCTTGTTTTCAAAAAGCGATCTTTCGGCAGTCACTTCTACTTCATTCAAAACTTCATTTTCAGGAACAAGGTAAATCGTTTTAAGATTTATATCAGGTTTCTTTTTGGTGAGTTTAATTTTTTTGATTTTTTTGGATTGGTAGCCAATAAATGACACCTCAATTTCATATTCTTTTAGAGCTACTTTGGTAAATTTTATTTTACCTTTTCCGTCTGTGATTCCTCCGTCCAATTGTTTTCCAAATTCAGAATTTATCAAAACAACCGTTGCAAACTCTACAGGTTTATTGGTCAATGAATCCACAATTTTAGCGGTAATTTTTCCAGTTATCTGTTCCACTTTTTGACCTCCCCATCCTTGAGAGAATAATGAAAACGAGAAAAATAATAAAAATGAAAGCAGTAATAATTTCTTCATGCCTCTGGTTGTTTTTGAAAAGTTGATAAATACGTTTGACAAAGATATGAGATACAAGTAGTTGGATATTGAAATTGTCTAATTTTTTTTGAATTCTTAGGTATTTCGAGAAATCTCAATACCCAATCCCCGTATCTCATATCTAAATTGTCCTCAACATAACTAAGGACAAGGTAAAATGTTTAAGGTGGCAAAAGGTTCTTTTTCTATAAATGATTAGATTTGTTGGACAAATTTTTTACAAAACAAAATTTGAATCAAAAAAAAACTCAATCAAAATCAAAATATCGATCAAGATGAAAAAAAACACCTACCAATTTTTATCCTATTTTATCTTTTCCTTACTGTTAGTTACGGTTTGGAGTTGTGAATCTAATGATGGTAAAACCATGACTGCCAAAGAGGACAAATTAGAAACCACCAAAGAAACACCTAAAAAGCCAAAAGATACTGCCAATAAAAAAGGGGGTAAATCCGTAGCTAAGAAAAAGGAATATGACGTTTTGCCCCTAAACAAAGTCAATCTCCCTGAAGGTTTTAAAATTGAAATCTATGCGGATGACATCAAAAGAGCACGATCCTTGGCTTTGTCAAAAGAAGGAACACTTTACGTAGGTACGATGGCAAAAAAAGGAGAAGTTACGGCTGTAAAAAATAATAAAAAATACACCTTATCAAGTGGCTGGAAAATGCCCAATGGCGTTGCTTTAAAAAATGGTGATTTGTATGTAGCAGAGGTCAGTAGAATCCATAAATTCAAAGACATTGAAAATAATTTGGAGAATCCTAAGTCAGAAGTCATCTATGATAAATACCCTACGGAAACTCATCATGGATGGAAATTTATCGCATTTGGTCCTGATGAAAAATTATATGTACCCGTAGGTGCGCCTTGTAATATTTGTAAATCTGAAGATGAAGTTTTTGCTTCGATTACTCGTATGAATGATGATGGTAGCAATATGGAAGTGGTTCAACATGGGATTCGAAATACAGTTGGTTTCACTTGGCATCCTGATACTAAAGATTTGTGGTTTACAGATAATGGACGTGACTGGTGGGGCGATGATATTCCAGGTTGTGAATTGAATCATGCGCCAAAGGATGGAATGCACTTCGGTTATCCTTATTGCCATCAAGGTGATTTGGCTGAAAATGATGAAGGAATTGAAAAAAGAGATTGTTCTGAATTTACGGCTCCTGCAAAAGTGTTAAAAGCACATGTTGCGCCTTTGGGTGTGGAGTTTATCCCTGCGGGAAATTTTCCTGAAAAATATGAAAAACAAATTCTGGTAGCAGAACATGGTTCTTGGAACCGTACTAAAAAACAAGGTTATCGATTGGCGTTATTGACATTGGATGGCAACAAAGTGGTGAAGGATGAAACGTTTGCTGATGGCTGGTTGGATTCTTCTGATGATTCTGTTTGGGGTCGTCCTGTGGATATGGAATTCATGGCGGATGGGTCTTTGTTGGTTTCGGATGATATGGCGGATGTGGTGTATCGGATTTTTTATGATGAGTAATTTTTTTTTAGCCACATAACGCATATAGGTGTTTTCACAATAGAACACATAAAAAATTGGTTCAAGGTGAATTTATGTGTTCTATTGTGAAAACACCTATATGCGCTATGTGGCTAAAAAAACTACTCCAACGCCTTTTTCAACTTCTCTAATTTCTCATCATTCTTAGGCAAAAAATACGAATTCAAAACATCATCTTTTTCCTTACTCGTCAAATGAAAAGAGATCGAGGCTCTCTCCTGTTTATCATCCTGTGGATAATAAATATATCGAATCACATCAAATTTATCTCTCCCCAAGAGGTCAAAAATAAATCCTAAATTAGTATCCTGTTCATAATCTTGGAGCGTTAAAATTTGCCCAACGATGCCCAAAGGATTCAGGATAGATTCAATTGCACCTTGATCATCTTTTGCCGTAATCTCTTCCACTTTTACTTGAGAGCTTATTTGTAACAATACCACTCCGCTTGTATTTTCTGTAATCCAATCTTTAAAAACATGGATAAAACGAGTCGCAGAATTGATTCCATAATTATCTCTAAAACCTGCATCCATCACTTCGATAACAGGTTTACTAGGCATGTAAACATTGGGTAAAATATAAGGATAAGTGGCATTCATACGAAGCGCAGTTGAGAAACGCATGTCTTGTGCACCTTGATTGGCGAAGACTCTTCCAAAATCTACCGCATCAATTTCTACAGAATTTGGTCGATCTACTCCTATTGGTGGAATTGTCATATAGGAAACACCATGAGGAGAAATAATCATTCGACGACCATCATTGACGATGGAAGGTGTGATAAATACCATCGGAACTTTACCTTCCAGTTCTGGAGTTCTATAATCTTTTATTCGTCTGGAAAAAACATTATCAACATTTTCATTGAGTTGCTTTTCCATAATATAGCCTCGATCTTTTCGATAAGATTTTCCATCCACTTCAAAATTTGTCCAAGGTAAAAATAGGTCATTGGTTACGATGGTAAAACCAATCGAATTCAATAAATCTTTTGAAATATTATCAATATACTTTCGATCATAAATGTCGATGTTTTCTCCTTCCTGTTTTTTCAAATACAATTCCCGCAAGTACGAAGTCCCAATCATTCCACCTGAAGCCCCTGTAATCAATGCGGTATGTGATAATAATTTCCCATCCATCACTTTATCACTTTGTTGTAAAACTTGCATCGCCCAAGCTGCCGCACGTAGTCCTCCCCCACTCACACATACGATTACCATTTTTGGTTTCTCTTCATTGGGAAATTTACTTTTCCAATTATTTAATGCTTGGATGGTGTTGCGTTTATCTTCATTTACATTTTTAGGAGAGCAAATATCTGAAAGCACATCATAAGAATAATCAGCAGGTGTAGTTTCGTAATCCATCCCGTACGCTTTGTTCTTATGATTAAAACTTTCATACTTCGTCAAAAAATTTATCCCAACTAATAACACTACAAATACGGTAATTCTCCACCGATCAAACCAATAAGTAATCGCCCCCGACAATGCAATCACAATACTGCATATAATTAAAATACTTGCACCTGCTGGGATTCTAAAAAATGGATGGTCAATCAAATATCCTAAAATAATCAAGACGACTAAACTAAATAATTGAACTACTAACGCATTCAAATGATTTTGTTTAAAGACACTAAATAGTAAATTGTAATCGTAATGTTGGACAGATCGAACAATTCGAAATCGGAGCTTTTCTGTAAGGTAAGTATCTACCCTCCAACGAATATTTCCTTGGATGATATTATTGATTCGATCCCTTTTTCGTTGTGGTGCTTTATTGACTACTAAGGTTGGAGATTGTTTTCCGTTTACATTTTTTGAAAAAGTAAAAATGTCCTTATTCGTAAATCGAAAATAGGCAGACGACAACATCAACAATAAAATAAACCCTAACAAAAATGCAATACAATTTGCTAAAATAGTGGCCGAAGACCAGTATTCAAAATAACGTTGAAACCAAATCGTATAGGTAAAATAAAAACTCAAAAAGGTCAACGGAACAATAAAATTATTGAGAATAAATTTGGTGAAAGGTCGCTTCATTGAAGCCAAAAAAGGAAAGAGATGTGCATCCAATAAATAGGTCGTCAAATTCCAAGTCATAAAAAACCCTCCAAATGCAGCACCCAGTAAAAAGAAACTTTTAAACCCAACTTCGCCCATGTACTCAGGTGCAAGAAACAAAAATTTTACGCCATAAAGATTGGCTACTTTTCCTGTAAATAATAACCACACAAAAACCCACATCCCTATCAACAATAAATTATTCCTAAGGTGCAAAAACAATAGTTGCACAGGGAAGGAATACATCATGTCAGTTATCCATTTTTTCATGTGTTTGGTTATTAGGTTATTAGTCAAAAATCTTAGAAAAACAATGTTACTCGAAATAACTCAGTAACCAATAACTATTTTTAAAAACCACATAAATTCATTTTGAACTAAAACTATAGCGTTGTTGAAAAATATGTTTCCAAGTTATTCGACTAATAACTTATTAACCTAATAACTCAATAACTTTTACAAAGCTTCAAGTTTAAAAACTCTAATGGTTTCAATCTTAGTATTACTTACTAGTTCTAAAACAAACTTATAACCATCAAGTATTATTTCGTCATTCTGTTTGGGGATAGTTTCTGTGGTCATTACGAGATAACCAGATAGGGTTTCGTATTCTCCTTCAGGAAAATTGATGATTTCATATTTTTCATTCAGATAATCAATTTCCAATCTTCCTGAGAATATAAACTCACTTTCAGAGACTTGTGTTTCAATATATTCCTCCTGATCGTGCTCATCTTCGATTTCTCCAAAGATTTCTTCCAAAATATCCTCTAAAGTGATAATTCCTGCTACTCCACCATACTCATCTACAACACACGCAATCGTCGTTCCTGTTTTTATAAAACGATTCATCAGTACTTGTGCACGCATCGTTTCGGGTACAAAAGGAATATCCAAAATCAATCGTTTGATGTCTTTTGGTTTTTTAAGCATCTGCGCATGATGTACATAACCCAATACATTATCAATATCATCTTCTGTTACAATCAACCTCGAAAGTTTCGTTTCTTTAAATTGTTGCTCCAAATCCTCGATACTATCATTCACATCAATTTCCTCAATTTCAGGTCGAGGAATCATACATTCTCGCACCTTGACCTCTCTAAGTTGTAAAACATTATGAAACAAATCCGTATCAATATCATCATCATCATCGGTAACAGAACTTTGAATAAAATCACCTAAATCGACTCGTGTCAATGCACTCTCTACTTGCGCCACTTCTGTTTTTAAAACTACTTTTAACAATAGATTTGCACAGCGAATCATCACCCACGAAAGTATCCAAAGTAAAAATTGTAAAAACCGAAGTGGATAGGCTAAAAAATATAACACATCATCTGCAAAAAGTCGAAAAAGTGTTTTGGGTAAAAATTCTCCGAAGATGAGAATTACAATCGTAATCAAAACGGTGTTGATGAACAACATCAACAACTCATTCTCTATTCCAAAATATTTTGAAAAAAAGTAGGTCAAAGGGATGGTCATCATATTGGTAAAAATGACTAACGCAATATTATTCCCTACCAACATAGTCCCCAAAAAGTCCGCAGGTTTATCATAAAACCGAGCTAAGATTTTACCTCGACGAGAGCCTTTCTTCTTCTTTAATTCAATACGCAATTTGTTCGCAGAAACAAATGCAATTTCTGAACCTGAGAAAAGAGCCGATAATAAAAGGAAAAATAGAATAAGGGTAAATGTCATTTAAATATTTTAATGTACAATCGGAGGTCTAAATATAGGGTATTAATGAATAATTAAAAATTAAGCGTGAATAATTTTTTAGCCACGGACTGACTCAGGCTTTTACGGACTATTGAGAAACGTGTTTTAGAAAAGTCCGTAAAAGGCTGTGTCAGTACGTGGCTAAAAAACTATTCCTTAAACTCATCCGTCAATCCATCCACTTTTATCGTACCAGTAATTGCATTAATTTCCCATTGGTTAAAATCCTGATCGGCTTCAAAACCATAGCCATAAACGATTTCATCAGGGCGAGTTATTTTTACAAATTTTTTCGTGTACACCTTGTTTTGTTTTTCATCCCAAATCAATTCCTCTGTTTCGAGTCGTTCATTTCTTTTACTTTTCCATACCACACTATCCTTGACGATGATCTCATTTTTTTTCTCATAACGAATCGCATACTTCGACGTCAATACACTTTGAGTACGTCCATTCAAATCAAAAAAATCAACTTCAATTCCTTCTGGAAATTCTTGGGTAGGTGTTTTGGTATCCAAATAACGAAGCATTTTATCACCCATGACTTTTACTCGAAGGATCGCAGAGTCGCTGTAAAGTAACTCTACATCTTGCATGGTTTCGTATTTAAGATCATCTTGCGAAATAGCTTGATTGACTTCTTCAAGATCGTTTTCGCAAGCTGCTAAAATGAATATCGAACAAAGAACAAGGAACGAGTTGAATAACGAATATCGAACAAGGAACAAGGATTTGAGAAGTTTGTCGAATACTGGTGATTCAAAAATTTTCGACAACTTCGAAATTCCTTGTTCCTTGTTCGATATTCGATATTCAATTCTCTCTTTTCTTTTTCTATTTTTTTTCATAAAAAAAATTATTTCATCAACGTCAAATCTCCTTCATACAAAACCACTTCGCCATCAATAAATTCTACAAAAGTATAGAATGCAAAAACATCAGGCGTCATTTCTTTTCCTTTAAAAATTCCATCCCAACCCAAGGTAGGCTCATTCAATGGAATACCTTCTGCCTCAAAAACTAATGCTCCCCAACGATTAAAAATTCTTATCTCTTTGATACTCGCAGCAGCAGGTCCACCGTACACCGTGAAGTAATCATTGTGCCCGTCGAAGTTGGGAGAAAAAGCATTTGGAATATAAATCGGTCTATTTTTCACCACCTCTACAGTTACCTCATCAGTAGCTGTACATCCTATTTCATCAGTAATGATAACGGTGTATGTTGTCGTATTTACAGGCGATGCAACAGGGTTGGGACAGTCCGTACAAGAAAGCCCATCAGTAGGAATCCACTCGTAAGTCACAAATCCAAACGGAGTAAATGAAGTGTTTAAGTTCGTAGAAAAACCTAAATCAATAGACACATCTTCTCCAGCATCAACAATCAATTCTTCAGGTTGAGTAATCGCCGCAGCCACCTCGGCACTACATCCCAAAACATCTTGAATCGTAATCGTATAATCACCTGCACCTAAATTGGTAAAAGTACTCGCATCTTGAAAAATCACACCATCCAAACTAAATTGAAATGGAGGATTTCCTCCCGAACCCTCAACCGTAATACTTCCTGTTTCATCTCCAAAACAAATCACGTTAATCACCTCTGTTACATCTACAAATAATTCACCCGGCTCGATAATCGTAACCTGTTCACTAATATCACAATCATTTCCATCCAAAACAGTTACCGAGTAAGTACCAGGTTCAAGATTAGAAATAGTTGCAGTCGTTTCGCCATTGTTCCAACTATAAGTATAATTTCCAACACCTCCATCAGGTATGGCTGTGATCGTTCCATCACCTGCACCCGAGCAACTCACATCAACAGCATCCAAAGTAACAGAAATCGGTGGCGGCTCCGAAACTATGATTTCAAAACGACCTTCACAAAGGTTGCCATCCAAAACATCAATGATATATGTTCCCGCAGGAATGTTATCTAAAGTATTCGAACTTTGAAAACCTGCACCTAAATTAAAATCATATTGATATGGAGGAATTCCATTATCAATAATAATTTCAATGGCTCCATCTGCCAAACTAAAACAAGAAGGAGCAGTCGTACCTCCCAATTCTAATTCCAATTCCAGTTCATTAACTGGAATTATTAAATTGGTTTGACAACCTAAATCATCCTCAATAATCACCGTATAATTTCCAACTGGGATATTGGTCAACGTATTATCAGTAGTCCACACACCACTATTTTGCCATTGATATTGATAAGGTGGAGTTCCTCCAAAACCTAAAATCTCAATTGCTCCATCTTGACCTCCGTCACAGGTAGGCATCACAATTTGAGGGGTAAAATTAAAAGGCGGTGGACTGGCTATTGAGAAACTAAGTACCGTATCACAAGTTGCTTGATTGGTAATCGTAACCGTATAATCGCCTACTCCTAAGTTGGAAATCCCCGATGTATTTTGATTGTCATCCCACTCATAAATGTGAGGCGCAGAGTTACTCGTTACATTCAAATTAATAGAACCATCCTGAGAATCAGGACAATTGATGTCTTCGATTGTCGGCACCACAGTCATCAAATTAAATGTTTCGCAACATGGATCCACTTGAATAGTTTCTACATCAACAACTATACAACCTAAATCACTCTCTACTGTAAGTACTGCTGTTTTTGTTCCAGGAGTAGACCAAGTCACCGGATGAGGCCCAATACCAGAAGCAGTAGCAGGGACAGCATCTACTCCAAAATTCCATTCCCATCCTACCAATGCACCTAATGCAAATGTACTGTTATCATTAAACGTAATCGTTTCTCCAAAGCAAATTACTTGATCTGGCTCATCAGTTTCCATTACAGCTTCAGGCCCTAAAAACAACCCTGTTCCTCCAAACTCAATCGCAAAACCATTTCCAGTACTCGAAAAATTATTAATCACTAAAGCATAGCTTGTTCCTTGAACCATATCCAAGGCTTGTAAAAAATTATCTTGAGGGTAAGGTTGATTACAACCTAGTTCTTCCAAGACATCAGTAGAGGAAAGATCCAATCCCGTTGGCCCCATACAATCACTTGGAAAAATATTATCCCCTGATGCCATACATCTCAAAGGAATTTTCCCCGCACAATTTCCAATTCCATTGGGCAACTCATACACTACAAAATCCAAATCATCACTTGGCAAACTAGGCGTAAGTGTAAATGTCAATGGCCCAGACTGCGAACAAGTCCATGTAAACCAAGTTGAGTTTGATTCAGAATTAGCTCCAAAATTTCCTAAACAAGTACCTGCCGCTTCATCAGGGTCACTTCCTGCACCAGTAACTTGTTGCACCACAAATTCTGATTTATCACAAAGAATGGCCGCATCAGGACAATCCGATCCTGGCTCAATGGGTGCAAAATAATTACTGATACATAATTGAAAACTTCCATTGACAAGTCCAGCATCCACTCGAATGATATACTCTTGACCGACGATCATTCCACCTTCATAGAGTTGAATTGTATTGTTTCCTATTGCTGCATCCGACTCACATCCTAAGGTATTAATCGTTCCACTACAATCTCCAATGTATAAAGCTACCTCTGGACGATTCAATGTTCCTCCAGGTGCAAGGACTGCATTTCCCAAAACAGTTATCGTTACATCTGTTGCCACAGCCGTAAATTTAAACCACATATCATTTTGAGCATCCGAAAAACAAAGCGGCGCTCCAAATCCAGAAGGTGTAGCTAATACATTATTATAAGCTCCTACATCAGAACACCAATTCACAACATCTGGAATTTCAATAGCCGTATCACATTCATCATTGGAGGGTTGTGCAAAGGCATTTTCCATTGCTATAAAAAAACAAAAAAATGTAGCTAAAAAATAGACAAACTTTCGATTCATAATGGTTCGGTTAAATATTATTCTCACAGATCAAAAATTAGAGATTAAGCTTTTTAAATTTTTCACAAAAATAACGTTTTTTGTGGCAGTAAAAGTCTTTATCAACAAGACCTTATTAAAGGTGAAAATGTTGGGTAAAAAACCATCTTTTAAGAAAACTTTAATTCAAAATGTCGGATTCATTTCTTTCTTAAAAAAATTGAATTTTTGCAAAAAGAAGAAATCAACTATCTTCAACCTTTATATATAAGTACTCTATAACAAAAGTTATCCTTTTGTGCATTTACCAAAATCCACCCCCTAACCTCCGCCAGCGGGGGAGAATTTGTAGAAAATTGAAAGATACTGCTAAAAATCAGCAGGATGTTTTCCCCCGCTGGCGGGGGTTAGGGGGTGGATTTTGGTAAATGTATAGTAGTATGAACAAAAGTATTAAATAGCGAAAACACCATAGAATTCAACCAATTTATGAAAAAATCTATTCCTAATTTCATTACATTAATCAAC
Organism: uncultured Saprospiraceae bacterium; assembly: GCA_937918905.1. GTDB lineage: Bacteria > Bacteroidota > Bacteroidia > Chitinophagales > Saprospiraceae > CAJQQY01. Next base: position 9,189 of record CAKZSH010000249.1, on the reverse strand, counting down.
CTATTTTGTGGTTGTTGTGCATTGGTTTGCGCTTTCAATGAAATGTATGTAGCCGTATTTTGGTTTCTTTTTGCTGGAGGCTTAGCAGATTATGCAGATGGATTTGTAGCAAGGTACTTAAAGGTCAATTCCGTTTTGGGAAAAGAATTAGATTCTTTGGCCGACATGGTTTCATTTGGAGTGGTACCAGGAGCTATTTTATATATGATGATTTCCAGTCACCCTGTCGCCGAAGGTTATTTTTATGACGAAAAATTAAACTTGATGGCGCTACCTGCATTTTTAATTCCTCTTTTTTCAGCCCTTCGACTTGCCAAATTCAATTTAGATACTCGACAATCTGAAGATTTTATTGGTTTGAATACCCCTTCCGTTACAATGTTTATTACAGGTTTAATGCTGATTTATGAATTCGATTCATTTGGTATGGCAGATATGATTTACCATCCTTATTTTTTATATCCGATCATTATTATTCTGAGTTACCTTTTGGTTGCTGAGTTACCTATGTTTAGTATGAAATTTAAAGGAATGAAATGGGCAGGGAACGAACGAAGAATTATTTTTCTCATCTTAGGTTTCTCCATGCTTTTTTTCCTAAAAGAAGTAGCATTTACTTTGATGGTCTGTTTATATGTTTTGTTTTCTTTTTTTGATAAAATATTCATTGCAAAAAGTTAAAGGATAATGTGTTTAAGTGTAAGGGTTTATGTTTCGAATATACCTAAATCAAAAATTTTCGAAAACATAATCACCTATACACCCATACACTTAAACACATTATTTATTACTTTTGCAAAAATTAAATTACATAAAATTTTATACATGAAATACTTTGCAGAAATTGACATTATGCCTAAGAAAGAATTGTTGGACCCTCAGGGAAAAACAGTTTCTAATAATATGAAGAACTTGGACATCTCAGGCGTTGATGATGTTAGAATTGGAAAACATATTACCATGACTTTTGACGCTAGTTCAGAAGAAGACGCTAATACTAAAGTAGAAACTGCTTGCAAAAAGTTATTAGCAAATATGATTATGGAAAATTATACCTTTTCCCTAAAGCAATTATAATTTTGAATGATGAATTTTGAATTTTGAATGTGTCGAAAAATTTTGATTCAACATCTTTCGACACATTCAAAATTCATCATTCAAAATTCAAAATTTCCTTATCATGCTTTACCTCGTCCCCACTCCTATTGGCAACCTTGAAGACATCACCCTTCGAGCCATCCGCATCCTGAATGAGGTAGATCTAATCCTTGCCGAAGACACACGTACTTCCAAAAAATTATTAATTCATCATGGTATCGAAACGCCACTTCGTTCCTACCATGCGCATAACGAACACGCCGTCGTCAACTCCATCATTGAACAATTACAAAGCGGTCAAACCCTTGCCCTCATTACCGATGCTGGAACTCCAGGGATTTCTGACCCTGGTTTTTTAGTGACTCGTGAGTGTGTCAAAGCCAATATAAAAGTAGAATGCCTACCGGGCGCAACTGCTTTTGTGCCTGCTCTGGTAGCATCAGGATTGCCTTGCGATAAATTTTTCTTTGAAGGTTTTTTACCTCATAAAAAAGGACGACAGACGAGATTAAAATATTTATGCGAGTTGTCTACGACTTTCGTTTTATATGAGTCGCCACATCGTTTGATAAAATGTCTTAAACAGTTAATTGAATTTTGCGGAGCGGAAAGAAAAGCAAGTGTGTGTAGAGAATTGACAAAAATGCATGAAGAGTGTGTTACAAAATCACTTGAAGATTTGATTACTTATTTTGATACTGAAAAAAAAGTACGTGGAGAAATTGTAATTATCGTAGAAGGAAAAGCTCCAATAAAAAAGGAGAAACGGACTTATTAATTTTGAATAATGAATTTTGAATGTGTCGAAAAATCGTAGAAAACGTTTGAGGTCACATTCAAAATTCATCATTCAAAATTCAAAATTATTTTTTTATCATAAAACGCTTGCTCACTACACCTTCCTCTGTTTGTATTTTTACAAAATAAATACCTGCATTCCAAGCCTTCGTAACCAATTCCGTTTTTTGATTTTTAATATCTTGCTCTAATAATCTTTGTCCAAAATTATTAAATACCTCCAACTGAATTCCATTCAAATCAGCTAAATCAATTTGAATCATATCTGTTGCTGGATTTGGATAAACTTCTATTTTTTGAGCCAACTCAGGAGCATTGATAGCAGTAGTTGGTTCTGCAAGAAAAACAAGCGTTGCTGGGGAGTTGGTTAAATTAATAGGTAACTCCTCACCATTAGGACCAATCATTTTTACTCCATTTACACTTACTGGAAAATGTACTATTCCATCATCAATTCGACCATCCAAAATATCAGAACTGATGATAAAAGTACCTTTACCTATTTCGCCAAAACCATTGGAAGGAACACCATCAACTCGAGTCAATCCAATATCAACTTGCTCTTCATTTGGGCTATTATTAGGTACCCAAATCACCTCTTCCGTAGGGCCAAAAAATGAACCATCAACATACGATAAGTAGACTGAGTCGTCCACCACTAAATCAGCTGGATAACTTAGATAAAGTGCTATTCCATAAATATCCTCAGCAGGTACATTTTGATTCCCTATTTTTAAATGAATATTTACAGCAACATCATTTAACAAGGTATTATCATTTACATAAATTGTATCTTGATCGAATTCAATATAAATCAATGGAGCACTTGCCTCCGTATTTGGATTAGGCGCATCCATCTCCACATAATTTTGCGAAATAGCCATAGCATCTGCCTCATCAATAATACCATTTCCATCACAATCTAGGTGCTTATAATTAATTCCATTTATCGTGCTTTGTGCCCAATCAGGAGCCAATTGTCCTACCCATTCAGTTGTTGCATTTGGGCGAGCTGGCCCTGTAATTCCATTACCAACTCCTAGTTCTAATAAGTCGTAAAAATTAGCTTCTCCATCTTTATTCGCATCTCCTGGAAAAACACAATCGGTCAATTGACAAATATCACTTAGGTCGCCTACGATCACATCTGTACAAAAAGCATTATTGCATCCTTGACTATCCCATATGGTCAAACAAACATTGTACACTCCATCACTTGCGTAAAAATAATCTAGAGAATCATTCAAGGAAGAAGAGAAATTACCATCTCCAAAATCCCATGAAGCATTTTCATAAGCCCCATTGGATTGATTAAAAAAAGTAACCCCTCCAGTTACAGGAGTAGGTCCATCATAAGTCTGATTTGTAAAAAATGCTTCACATGTCAAGACTTCCAAATCGTTACCTTGAAGCTGAAAAACAGCCATCCCGAATAACAAAATCAACGATATTTTAAAATATAATTTCTTCATAGTTCAAGGTGATTTTAATATTCATAATCTACCACCTTACAATAATCATTAAAAAAATAGGTTTTAAAAAGTACATAAATCGCTTTTTGTACCGAAAAAAAATCCAATTCAAAAAACATAAACTACTGAATGTCAGTTATTTATAATTCTAAACACTATAAAAAAACATTCAGAAATAAAGTTTATATTCATGAAATTAATCAAAAAAGTGCATTCTTTTTATTTATGATTAGCCCAAAGCTTTTAATGCTGCTTCAAAATTTTCCTAAAAGTGAGATAAAATCTTTTAGAAAATTTATTCAATCACCATTTCATAATGAAAATGACGATTTGATTATTTTATTTGAAATCATTGAAAAGCAAATAAAAAAGGACAATCAAGCACTTAAAGAAAACACCAATTTGACTAAGGAAATTGTTTGGAAAAAAATAAAAGGTAACTCACCTTATCATGATGAGCAAATGAGAAGGATGTCTTCTGATTTGATAAAAAAAATTTATAGTTTTTTATCTTATCAGCAATACCAAAAGAATCAGTTAAATGAATTAATCACGCTACTCCCTTTGATCAATACTCCTCAAATGGATAAACATTTTTCAGGGATACTACGACAAATTGAACTGATTCAAAAAAAATGCTTAATACAAAATGCTGACTCGCATTTAGAAAATTATAAAATTGAAAACAATAAGTTTACAAAACTTGAAATTCAAGGAAAGAAATTAAAAACATTTGAAAATTTAGAAAATCTAGATTTCCATTTAGACTGTTTTTACATTTGTAAGAAACTGAAAAATTATTGTGATGTTTTGGCTTACAGTAATTTCCAATCCGTTAAACCAAATATCCGACTATTTCCTGATTTTCTGAATTATCTTTCCACTAGCGAATACCTTCAAGAGCCCAGTATTAAAGCATATTTTCTCATTGCCCATATGTTATTATCTCCCAAGGATGAGAGTATTTTTCAAAACCTAAAAATCCATCTTGACGATAATTATGTAATATTTCCTCAACCTGAATTAAAGTCACTTTACATTTATCTTATTAATTATTGTATTGATACAAAAATCAATAACGGTCAATCTGAATATTTTAAAGCACTCTTTGAAATATTCAAAATTGTTATTGAAAAAGAAATCATGTTTAATGATGGTTTACTTGCTCCTCAAGATTATAAAAATATAATCTCCGTTGGTTTACATATTAAAGAATTTGATTGGGTTGAAAATTTTATTCAAAACTATACCAATAGACTACCCAAGGAAAGTCAAGACAACGACCTCAGTTACAACCTTGCTAAAGTTTATTTCCATAAAAAAGATTACGAAAATGTAATTGAACAGTTAAGATCAGTAGAATATAAAAATTTAGCCTACACGATGGGCGGAAGACTAATGTTATTAAAAACTTATTATGAACTCAAAGAATTAGATGCATTGGAATCTTTATTGGATAGCTACAGCATATATTTAAGAAGAAATAAATTGATCTCAAGAGAAGTCAAACAACAGTTAATGAATGGAATCCGCTTTACACGCAAACTCTCTTCCCTAGCTCCCTACGATAAAAAAGGTATCCAAAAACTTAAAGACCAAATCAATAATTGTAAAGCCCTCGCAGCAAAAAAATGGTTATTGGAAAAGGTGGGAGAGATGGAGTAGGCTGGTTGATTAGTTGATTGGTTAATTAGGGTCGAATAATTATGAATCAAAATTATTCGATCCTAATTAACTAACCAACTAATTCACCAAATCCCTATATTTACATTTTTAAAATCAAATACTTCCTAAATGAAATTTTTAAATCGAAAAACCATACTCAGCATACTTTTAGGAATTTTTATCATCATGCAATTTTTTAGAATTGATAAAACTAATCCGCCTGTCAACCAATCCTTAGACTTTATTGAAATCCATCAACCGTCAAAAGAAATCGCAACTATGTTAAAAGATGCATGTTACGATTGCCATTCTCATGAAGTCAAATATCCTTGGTACACCAATATTGCACCAGTATCATGGTGGGTAAAAGGTCATATTGACAATGGTATTGCAGAATTAAATTTCTCGGAATGGGGCAATTATAAAGAGGGAAAAGCTCACCATAAATTAGAAGAGTCCTACGAAAAAGTAGAAAAAAAAGAAATGCCACTCACCCCTTATTTAATCGCTCATTCGGAAGCAAGATTGACTGAAGAACAAAGGGCTGAATTGGTCGCTTATTTTAAAGAAAAAATGAAGTAAAAGGTGTGTTAATGTGTATGGGTGTTAATGTGTATAGGTGTATAGGTGTATAGGTGTATAGGTTGACGAAATAATTTTGATTCAAAATAGTCCTCACCATTATTTCGTCAACATATACACCTATACACATTAACACCTAAACACATTTTTCTCACACCTTTTGTCTCCCATCCTTCAATGATTATTTCCTTCCATCCTTTTTTTTCAAGAATACAAGATTATTCATTACCTTTAAGAACTATCAAACAAATCGCAAATACCAACTAAAATTAAACCTAAGCTGCTTACAATATTTATTGAAATTTTATTGAAGCAAATAAACAATTAAAAGAATTCATGCGATTAGCTCTGGTGCTTTTTTTATTTTTTGTGGTCATCCTCCCCTCTTTTGCCCAAACCGACCGAGCCAATGCCCTATTGGACGAAGCACATCTTTTGGTGCAAGATAGAGCGTACAAGGACGCCATCAAAAAACTAAAAACGGCAGAACGCATTTTCAAAAAAAGAGGTAAAAAAACGCAAAGGATTCAATCCCTCCTTCAAATTACTCAAATCTATATTTTAGATGATGATAATTATCAAGCTAAAAAATTAGCGAACAAAATTCTCGGATATACTTCATCAAAAGATACACTTGCTGCAAGTGCTTTGCACTTATTAGGTACTGCTGAAAGTAAAGACTCTAAGTACACCGTAGCTTTGGATTTTCATAAAAAAGCTTTAGCAATACAAAAAGAAAAATTACCAGAACAACATCCTAATTTGGCAGCATCCTATCAAGCCATTGGCATGGTTCAAAATCAACTAGGGCAAACTGGTCTTGCTTTCGATTACCTACAAAAAGCATTTGAAATCAATCAAAGTATCTTTGGCGAAGATCATCCTACGACTGCAATTACGATGAGTTCTTTTGGAAAAATTTATTCTTCAAAAGGCAACCATCAAAGAGCTATTGAATTACTTCAAAAATCCATCGACGTTTTAAAAAAAGAAATTGGCGAAAAAAATCCTTCAGTTGTTGAAGCATATTTCCGTTTGGGGGAAGCGTATATGGCAAAGGGAAATTATGACTTGGGATTGATGAATATGCAAAGAGGATTGACTGTTTTTGAAGAAATAAAAGGAAGCGAACATCATCCTGAACGTGCTCCATTTCTAAATAATATTGGAAAAATATATACCCTCCGAGGTGATTACAATCAAGCATTGGAATTTTATTTACAGGCATTGGAACAAGTTGCTGTTCACAAAGGGTTAAACCATGCCGATGCTGCTTCAAGTTATAATAACATTGCAGAAGTCCTTCAAAATCAAGGTCAGTTAGACTCTGCTCTATTTTATTATAAAGAATCTCTAAAAGTTAATGAACGACTCTTTGGAGATGAGCATCCTGAAGCCGCTCAAAATTGGAGTGACATTGGAACTGTTTATTTTAAAATGGGAAAGTACGATCAAGCATTGGCTTTTTATAACAATGCTTTTTCAAAATTCGAAGAATTTTATGGAACTCGGCATTTATCCATTGCTCAAGTGGAGCAAAATATCGGTGCTACTTTTTTGAAAAAAGGAGGTTACGAAATGGCGTTAGAACATTTTCAAAATTCTCTTAATTCCAATCTCCCTTTTATTTTTGAAACAGAGGACATTACCAAAACGCCTCCTCTTGGACAAGTCTTGGATAAAAATATTTTTCTTTCCACGCTTTCACTCAAGGCTCAAGCATTGACTAAATTATATATTTCCAAAGGAAATTTTAAAAATTTAGAATTAGCCTTTGAAAATTTCATCTTATGTGATGAGTTGATCGATGATATTCGAAGAACGTTTATTGGTTACAATGACCAATTTATTTTTAACCAAACCGCCTCTCAAGTTTATGAGGAAGCCATCTACACTTGTCTTATTTTAAAAAATCATACAAAAGAAAAAAAATACATTTCCAAGGCTTTTTATTTTTCTGAAAAAAGTAAATCAAATGCATTGCTTCAATCCTTTGCAAATGACGAAGCCATGCGATTTGCAGATTTGCCTGACTCTTTGGAAGCGCAAGAGATTGTTTTAAAAATAAATATCTCTCATGCGCAAAAATTATTGATGAATGCCTCTCAAGCGAAGGACAGTTTAAAAATTACCTCTGCACAGGAGCGGCTTTTAGAAAGTAAAGAAGCCTACAATCAGTTTGTCCTTCAACTTGAAAAAGATTACCCTAACTACTACGAACTTAAATACGACAAGTCAGTCGCTACACTTGAACAAGTTCAAGAAACACTCGAAAGTGGAACGACACTCATAGAATTTATGTCAGGGGAAAAACAACTTTTTATATTTGGAATTACATCGAATGATGCGTTCATTGACATCATCAACAAACCTACGAACTACAATAATTTAATTTCTACTTTCAGAAAATCCGTTTCGGATTTTAAGTATATCACTCACAGCGACTCCATCATTCATACTTGGAATACTTACACTTCTACTGCTTATGAGTTATATGAGATACTCTTAAAAGAGCCTTTGAGTCATTTCTCAAAAAGATCATTTTCAAAATTAATTATTATCCCTGATGGGACTTTAGGATATATTCCTTTCGAAATTTTATTGTATCAAGAATCAACTTCCTCAACGATCAATTATGCCAAATTGGATTACTTGATGCAGCGTTACTCCATCAGTTATGCTTTTTCAGGATCCATGCTTTTGAATCAATCAGAAGGTGATTTTATAACAAGACCTTTACGGTATGGTGGTTTTGCTCCAGCGTATAGTTCAGGTAAATTATCTTTTGCTAGTGAACCTAATAATTATCAGTATTTCAAAAAAGGAAGATATGTTGATCTCCCTGCATCTCGAAAAGGCGTAGAGCAAATTGCAGATTTATTAGAAGGAAATGCTTTTATTGAGGGGATGGCAACGGAGTCTCTGTTCAAAGACACTTCCCATCATTTTGATATTTTACATTTGGCAATGCATGGCGTGTATGATGATATTAACCCTTTGAATTCTCATCTTATTTTTTCTCAAACAGGAGAAGGAACTGAGGATAATTATTTGACCTCCGCAGAACTTTACAATATGAATATTGATGCTCGAATGGTTTTTATTGGAGCATGTAATTCTGGTTTTGGAAAAATAAATAAAGGAGAAGGGATCATGAGTTTGTCACGATCATTTGCCTATGCAGGTTGTCCGAGTATTGTGATGAGCCTGTGGAGTGTACCTGATGACGAGACGGCAACCATCACTAATTTCTTTTTCCAACAAATAAAAAACGGCGCATCAAAAGACGAAGCACTTCAAAAAGCGAAACTCCAATACCTCAACGATTCCAATACTCCACCTAATCGTCAGCATCCACTTTATTGGGCTGGATTTGTTCCCATTGGCGATATGATTCCACTTTATGCTCCTGATAAATTATCTAATAATTGGACCTTGCTAGCTGCAGTTAGTATGTTAGCATTGACTTTATTTGTAGGGATGTTGCTTTGGAGAAGGTTTGTTAAAACTTAACAACTACTAAAAGTTATTTTTTGAAAAAGGAAATTGAAAAAGGGAAAAGGGGAAGACGGAT
>CAKZSH010000248.1 GCA_937918905.1 uncultured Saprospiraceae bacterium | reverse complement strand
GAACAATATATGATGTATAAAAAAGCGCAATTGTTTTCAGATCAAGAAATGGCTGAAAAGATTTTAAAAGAACCAGATCCTTCTAATCAACAAAAGATGGGACGAGAGATAAAAAATTTCGACCCAGCTATTTGGGATAATCATAAAATAGGAATTGTCTGGTATGGAAATTTTTTAAAATTCAGTCAACATCAAGATTTGAAAAAAAGATTGTTGGAAACTGAAAATAAAATTTTAGCAGAAGCTTCGCCTTATGATTTGATTTGGGGGATTGGTTTTCGAGCGACAGATGAAGAGGCATTGAATGAAAAAAACTGGAAGGGAAAAAATCTTTTAGGAAAAACATTAATGTCCGTAAGAGCAGCACTTCGAATAGGATGAAAAATCCTTTTAGGAAAAAAAATATTAATCTAAAAAAGTCATAGCGTAATTTTTTTAGCCGCAGATTTGCGCTGATTTTTTATGATTTTCGAAAACCACGATGAAGAAGATCATGAAAAATTAGCGTAGACCTGTAGCTAAAATAAACATCATTTATAAAAATAATAGACTATGAAATACAATTTAGAATGGCTAAAAAAACAATGCTCCTCCGAAAAATGTATCAAGTACCTTTTTTTCTGGGGACATCAACCATCAAAAGACGGAAGCATTACCGCATCATGTCTGAATCAATGGTGGATTTGCAATTTTGAAGTAGACGATATCGTTTATAAATCAGCAGAACATTGGATGATGGCAGAGAAGGCAAGACTTTTTAAAGATGAAGAAATGCTAGAAAAAATTATCAATTGTGATTCTCCTGCTGAAGCAAAGAAATGGGGGAGAGAAGTTCGTGATTTTATTCCAGAAGTTTGGAACGACTATCGCTACGAAATTGTAGTGAATGGAAATATTTATAAATTTTCTCAAAATGAAGATTTAAAAACATTTTTATTGACAACTAAAAACCGAGTTTTAGTAGAAGCAAGTCCAAGGGATCGAATCTGGGGAATCGGAATGGGAAAAAATAATGAAAATGCAGAGAACCCTGAAAAATGGAGAGGACAGAATTTATTGGGATTTGCATTGATGGAAGCTAGGGATAACGTTGAACTGTGAATTTTGAAATTTTTTGATCTCAATAAAATAAATTCACAGTTCACAGTTATAAGTTCACCGTTAAAAATTCCTATTTTTGACATAACTATTTGAAGACTATATTTTTTTTAAACAGACTAAAAAAAGCAGGATGCGTACTCAAAAAGAAATGAAGCAATTCATTTTTCCATTGCTACAAAGTAAGGGGAAGACTTATTTGAAATATAAGAAAGTATTTGCTCGTAAAGCTAAATTAAACGAAAAAATTACGACAAGGACGAGTGATGGGAAAGAAACAACTAACCGTGCAAAGGCAGGTGATTATATCATCAAAAACCAGACTGGTGCGGGGGAAGAATATATTATACCTGGAAACAAATTTAAAGCAAGATATATTTTTGAAAGGCGATCGACTGGAGGTTTTTCAGAATATAAACCTTCAGGACGAATTCAAGCGATAGAAGTAAGTCGAAGAGTTTTGAAAAAATTTAATGTCAAAAATAGATTCTATTTTTTGGCACCTTGGGGATCAAAAATGATCGTTAAAGAAAAAGATTTCCTAGCTTGTCCTATCGGTGGAGATGAAGTATATCGAATTGCTCGTAAAGAATTTTTTGAAACTTACCAGTTAGCGAAATCTTAGACCGAGTATAAATCAAAATCAAAATCAAAAATCGAATAATGGGGAATGCTCATTATTCGATTTTTTTTTGATTAAAAAATCTTATCCTACGGAACTTTTCCCTACCTCACCTTTGTATGTATTCGTATAAATGAAAATTAAATCAAAATCAAATCCCGTGTTTGTACGAAAAAGATTTTTTGATTTTGATTCCCTTTTTAATTTCTCTGGGGCTTAAATGGCATCGACAGGGTAGCTAATGATTAGGCACAACTGCAAAATTGACGAAGTCCTAATTTTCTATGGAGTGATAGATTGGCTATGTCTGGACTCGGGTTCGACTCCCGAAAGCTCCACTTAGTTTAAGTTTAATTTTGAATACGCTCAAAGTTTAATTTTTTGATATGAAAATTGTAACAGTACATTTACAATATTTACATAGCTCTTTGTAGATACAAGGAAGATGCACCTTTTGGCAAGCATTATATCAAATAGAAAGGAACAAATTAAACACGAGAGACGACAACTCGCTGCGTTTCAATTAGAAATACAAAGACAAAAAAAACAAAAAAAGGTTGGTGTAAAACAAATGGTAAAAAAGATGCTTCAAGTATCCTCTATACATCATTTGAATAAGCTGAAATTAACAGAGTCAGGGCTTGACTTTTCAAGTCAAACCCTGACTTATAAGGGCAAAATAATAAGGGCAAAATAATAAGTACGATAAAAGTCAGGGCTTGATTTTTCAAGTCAAACCCTGACTCTGTTAATAATTTTTTGTAGGACAGTAATAATTTTAAAAATAAAATAATGAGTGTAACAGGATGTGATTTTGAATTTAGAAGCAAACAATTTATTGAAAGTGATGACTATCGTAGGCATCATAAAAAAGATTGGTTATGGCAAATAGAAAAAAAAGAATAGCGAGAGAATTAGCGTTAGTTGAAAAAGAACAAGCGGTTAAAGCACATTTTAATAGAAAGAAAAAACAGCGTAAAACAAATTTACGCCCTTCAATTGATTTATTGTTAGGAGTACAGACTTACAATGATATTGTATCAAAGCATTCAGAATCTAAAGAGCTAAAATATATTTTACGACAAAAGAATTCTTTAAGAAATAATCATCCAGAAAAATATTGTATTTTAGAAAAAGTACTTCAGCATCCGAAATTATTATTCACTCAATTATCATGTTACGAGCAGTTACTCTATTTCTTTTTTGAATTAGAAATATGTAGAAATTTGGAAACATGGAGAATGCCAAAATCTAAAATTGATGCTGTTTTATTTAAAAGTTTAGTGATGCATCTTTTTGTAAAATATCGAATTCCTAAATGTGTGGAACAAGATATTTACAATTATTCTTCTACATATCATGGGATGGCACATTACAGAGAAAAATTGATGTTTCATGTGATAAAAGGAGAAGGGATTCATAAATTATCTGAGTTGAAATTTGGATTGAATAGCAAAATGAATTTTCATTTTTTTAATGCTCCTTTAAAATTCAACACCAAAAAATCTGTATGGTGGGCTAAAGCGAGAGGCAAAGGTGTCTCTTATTCTATGGCGACAAAAATGGTAGATCATTTAGTATTTTATGGTGAGTTAATTTGGAGAGAATGGTACGATGATTTTATATTTTTTATCAATAGGATTCCTGATATTCCTCAAAAAGAATTGAATTTGATTTTTGATTTTTTAATCTATCAGAAACATGGAAATAAAAGAATCCGAATTCCAAATTGTGAGGATGCAATTTCTATTCCTGCACTTTATCCAGATTTTTCATTTAAAGGTAGAACGGTAGCTTCGGTAATGAAATTTGTAGATAAATGGATTACATATGTCAATATGTACAAGGAGATGGGAACCATTGGAGAATTTAAAACTTCTCCTGTTCAGCCATTTAAAGTAAAGCATCATAAAAATGTAGTCCGCTTCCGTCAAATCAAAACTTTAAAAGGGTTGGTATTAGAGGGAACATTAATGAATCATTGTGTGGGTACTTATGGAGTGTATTGTATAAAAGGTGAATCATCTATTTGGTCAGTACGTGAAATTTTTCCTCATGGAAAGATCAAAAAATTATTGACTATTGAGATAGAAGAGGAGAAAAGAATTTCACAAATAAATGGTAAAAACAATCGTTATGCAAAGAACCATGAAATGCAATGGATCAAAACTTGGGCTGAAAGAGAAGGGTTAACGATTAGTGGTGATGCGGGAGATTAAACCTCTTCTTATTTTTCAAAAAAGAAAAAAGAAGACTTTCGAAATGAGGTAACTTCCGCAGAAGTTTTTACTGACAAAGAGTGGAGCTTCTGTGCAACTCTGTGGAGGCTTCATGTAACTCTGTGTAATTTCTTTGTTACACGGAGTTACGCAGAGCATCCATAGCGTTTTACGGAATTTCACGGAGTAAGTGCTTTATTGAGAAAATGTATTTTGTTTTAAATCACTTCGCAGAACCTGATATTCCTTCAAGGCAATTTCCAAACAATCCATTGCCAAATTCAAATCATCCACATTTAAAACATAAGCAATTCGGATTTCTTGTTTTCCCAAACCTTCCGTAGCATAAAATCCAGCACCAGGTGAGAGCATGACCGTTTGATTATTATGAGAAAAATCTTCCAACAACCATTGACAAAATTTGTCTCCATCGTCAATTGGTAGTTTTGCAAAAATATAAAATGCGCCACCTGGTTTGTAGCAAGTTACGCCATCCATTTTGCTTAAGCGATTAAATAATAATTCACGACGACGCGCATATTCACTTTGGGCTTCGGCGAGGTAGTTCCCATCATTTTCCAAAATAGCTTCTGCAACCATTTGACCTAAGATAGGCGCACATAATCTGAACTGTCCCAACTTTGTATTCGCTTCTACGAGTTCTTGATTTCGAGAAATGATGGCTCCAATCCTTGCACCACATGCGCTATATCTTTTTGAAATAGAATCCACAACTGCCACATTATTTTCCAAACCTTCCAAGTTTAAAACAGAAAAGAATTCCAATCCATCATAACAAAACTCACGATACACTTCATCGACAAAAAGGAATAAATTATGTTTTTTGACCAAGGCACCGAGTTGTTCCAAATCTTCTTTTGAATACAAGCACCCAGTTGGATTATTGGGATTACAAATTAAAATGGCCTTCGTTTTAGGTGTAATTATTTTTTCAAAATCCTCTACATTCGGAAGTGCAAAACCAGTTTCGATAGAAGAGGTAATTGATTTGATAGAGACATCCGCAATTTCTGAAAATCCAATATAGTTCGCATAGAAAGGTTCAGGAATAATAACTTCATCCCCCTTGTCCATACAACTCAATGCTAAAAATAAAATGGCTTCCGATGCACCCGTTGTCACTAAAATATCCTCCGCTGTAACTTCAATATCGAAGCGTCGATAATATTCAACTAATTTTTTTCGATAGGAAAGGGTACCCTTCGATGAACCATAAGCTAGAACTTGAATATCCGTATTTCGGATTTTATCAAAACCAACTTGAGGAGTAGGTAAGTCAGGTTGACCTATATTAAGGTGAAATACTTTTTTGCCATCAGCTTTTGCTTGATCGGCATAAGGTGTTAATTTTCGGATAGGAGAGGAGTAGGCTTGAGCGACTCTTTGAGATATATTAGGCATACTTCTTTAATGAATAGTGAATAAATTAAAAATGAATAATATTCTGAAACCTTGATTTGTCAAATTTTGAAAATCATCCATTATTATCCGTTATTGAGGCGTAAATTTAGATGTTTTAGTTTATTATTATAAACGGTTATATCTTTTTTTTGCTTCAAAATAACTTAAATTATGTGGTTGAAAACATAAGTCTGACTAGCGAAAAATTGTAGAAAACGTAATATTGTCAATCTCTTTTCTATCAATAAAACGGTTTGTTCTTTTATAGACTTTAAGTAGAATCATTCAACTCCTTTTTAATAAAAATTTTTACCTATTTTATTGAAAAAAACGTATCTTTGCCCCGCTAAATTTGACACCTGATTGATTTCACAGCGTTATGAGTGCTTTAAAGCAATTTAATATCCCTATTCGGGGCCTAAAAACAGGATTTCACGAATACAATTTTTCTATTGATAAAGATTTCTTTTCTGAATTTGAAGGAAGTCCGATTCAAAAAGGAAGATTTGAAGTGAAATTTATCCTCGATAAACGAGAAGATATGTTGGTACTCACATTTGACTTCAAAGGAAGTATAAATACAGATTGTGATCGTTGCCTAGCAAATATCAATCTGCCAATGATAGCAAATGAAGATATGATTGTAAAATATGCAGATGAGCCAAAGGAAGAAGATGTAGTTATTTATATTTCAAGAGAAACTACGGAACTTAATGTGGCAAAATATCTTTATGAAAGTGTCATTTTAGCAATGCCAGTTACCAATGTTTATAACTGCGAAGAGGAGAGAGAGAATGTTTGTGATTTGGAGATGTTAAAATATTTGGAAAATAAAGCAGAGAAGGAACAAGAAGAAAAACCATCTGATGGAGCATCTCCTTGGGACGCATTAAAAGATTTTAATAAAAATTGAATAATATAAATTAGTCGAAGCTCTTTTTCAAAAAGAACTTCAACATAAAACAAAATAGTTATGGCACATCCAAAGAGTAGAATATCTAAACAACGTAAACGTAAAAGACGTACTCACTTAGGAGCAGCACTTCCAACGGTTGCTACAGATAAAACTACGGGTGAAACTCACATCTACCACAGAGCACATTGGGTAGACGGCAATATGTACTACAAAGGGAAACTTGTAATTAAAACAGAGGACGAAGACTAGTAGCCAATTGTCATTTAAAAGAAATTACGAAGCTCCCATCCCGAATTGACGGGGTGTGGGGCTTCGTCGTTTAGAACGACTTGAATAAGGGA
>CAKZSH010000247.1 GCA_937918905.1 uncultured Saprospiraceae bacterium | reverse complement strand
GAAGAAGAAATCACATCGTTATTAATAAAATTTAAAGAATCGAATCGTAAGAGTTTTCAAGCATTAAATATGCTTAAAGGTATCAATGAAAATACAGAAGTGATGGCTTCCTCTCCAGCAATTGAGTTGAATAAATTATATGACAACATGAGTTTGGGAGAAAGTTTTCTTCGAAACTTAGCAATGATAATTGTCTTCGTTTCAGGACTTAGTATTTTTATTTCCCTCTTTAATTCATTACGAGACAGAAAATACGAATTGGCGTTGATGCGAGTGATGGGAGCTTCTCGAAGCAAGCTTTTCTTTTTGATTATTTTAGAAGGATTGTTACTAGCCGTTATTGGTTATATTATTGGAATAGCTTTAAGTCATATTGGAATGTCAATATTTGGAGGCCAGATGGAAGACAAATATCACTACTCCTTTACTGCATTTAAATTTTTAAAAGAAGAATTCTATTTATTGGGAGGAGCATTGTTTATTGGATTTTTGGCAGCAATTATTCCAGCAATTCAAGCATTTAGAACAGATATTTCTCAAACTTTAACAGAGTCTTAAATGACTTCCTTATGGAGAATACGTTATATTTGTAGACAGATTAGACAAATAGTACGTATTTGAGTTTTTACTAAAAAAAGAAAATAACACATAATGAAAAAGATATTCATAGCATTTTTAAGCCTATTCTTAGTTGCAGCATTTTCAAATGAAAGTTTTGCTCAACCTACAACTAAAGGAAATCAAAAGACAGTCAAAGCACCAACTGAACCATCAAATGCTGCTAAGACTTGGAAGACTTTAAGTAAAATTACTTTCAAAAAAGAATATGATGAAATCATGGGATTCAAAGTGGATAAGCCTGTTTTCAGTAAAGAGGTAGCTGCACTTGAAAATAAAGTAATTGAAATCAAAGGTTATATTATTCCAGTAGAAGGCTACAAAAGTCATAAAGAATTTGTCTTTTCTGCTTATCCATATAATATGTGTTTCTTTTGTGGAGGTGCTGGACCTGAGACGGTGATGGAAGTTTTATCAAAAGAACCTGTAAAATATACTGCGGAAGCAGTTACCCT
The DNA here is from genome assembly GCA_937918905.1 of uncultured Saprospiraceae bacterium. Lineage (GTDB taxonomy): Bacteria > Bacteroidota > Bacteroidia > Chitinophagales > Saprospiraceae > CAJQQY01. The sequence goes on along the minus strand of CAKZSH010000247.1, from coordinate 25,507 downwards.
TCGTGGTAAATTGCAAACGAATTCAGATGATATCAATCGTCTAATTTATATGCTGATTGATGCAGAACTCGTAAAAGAATAAAAATTAAGATTAAAGATGATGGATTAAGGATTCAGGATTATTGGAAATCCATAATCCTCAATTTTAAATCTATAATCAAAAAAAGCCTATTTGGGAATGTTTCCAAATAGGCTTTTTTGTTTTTAATTTTCGGCAAGCAAAACATTAATATTATGTTTGCAAAATTGTTGATGTTAAGTATTTGACTTTATGATTTTAGCCGCAGACTTACGCTGATTTATCATGATTTTTCTATAACGCGTTATTCGAAAATCATGATAAATCAGCGTAAGTCTGCGGCCAAAAAATCATAAAGAATTCATTCAAAACAACCCTTATGAATCTAGAATCACAAAATAATTTAGGCTACCAAATACCACCAAAAGCGATTGCAAAATTAATTGATGCACCGCCTACTCCTGCTGCGAGTTTAAGTCCAAATGGAAATATCATGTTATTGTTGGGTCGAGCAAGTTTGCCTTCGATAGAGGAAGTAGCACAAGAAGAATTACGCTTGGCGGGGATTCGAATTAATCCAAAAACAAATGGGTCGAGTCGGTCTTCTCACTTTAACTCCATGCGCATTAAATCAGTTAATGGAAAAATGGAAAAACCAGTTAAAGGTTTACCAGCCAATCCAAAGATTGAAAATGTGAGTTGGTCTTCCGATGGTTCGCGAGTGGTTTTTACCATTACCAAAGAAAATGGATTGGAACTATGGACAGCAGATTTGGGAAAGGCGAAGGCTACAAAATTAACGGAAGCCAATGTCAATGATGCGATGAATGGTTTGCCCTACGCATGGTTTCCAGATAGTAAAACATTGATTTATAAAAAGATAGATTCGAAACGAGGCGTTGCTCCAAAAGAAGATATTCGCCCTGTTGGCCCTACGATTCAAAATAATGAAGGCAACTCCGCACCTGTTCGAACTTACCAAGATTTATTGAAAAACATTCACGATGAAACTTTATTTGAATACTACACCAATTCGCAATTGGTCAAAGTAAATTGTGAAACAGGTAAGGTTCGAAGGTTTGGGAAAAATGGAATAATCAAAGGTGTTTTGACTTCACCTGATGGGAATTATGTTTTGGTTTATACGATTAAAAAACCATTTTCATACATTGTTCCGTTTAGTCGTTTTCCATTTGATGTTGAAATTTTTGATAAAAATGGAAAACACATAACAACACTCGCACAAATTCCAATGGCTGAAAATATTCCAAAAGGTTTTGGTGCAACTCGAACAGGGGCAAGGAATTTTACGTGGCGGTCAGATTTGCCAGCAACCATTTATTGGGTGGAAGCGCAAGATGGTGGCGACCCTAAAAAAGAAGCAAAGGTCAGAGATAAAATGTTTTTTAAATCGGCTCCATTTAAAGGGAAAGCACAGAAAGGAATTGATTATGCATTGCGCTATGGAGGTGTGACTTGGGGTGATGGAAATTTGGCAATGACCTACGAATGGGAATGGGAAACCCGCCGAGAAGTTACGAGTAGTTGGAATCCTTCCAATCCAAAAGAAGGTAAAAAAATAGTTTTCGACCGCTCTTGGGAAGATAAATATAATAGCCCTGGGGACTTTGAGACTCATCGAAATAAATTTGGTCGGAGAGTGTTGTTGACAACTGATGAAGGAAAAACTTTTTACCTCTCAGGGCAAGGTGCATCCAGGGAAGGGAATCGACCTTTTATTGATGAGTTTGATTTGGAAAATAAAAAATCAACTCGACTCTGGCGTTCTGAAAAGCCCTACTATGAATTACCTATCGAGATTTTAGATATTGAAAAAGGTGAAATTTTGACCCGTCGGGAATCGAAAGAAGAACCGCCTAATTATTTTATCAAAAATATTAAAGCAAAGAAAATTAAGCAATTGACTTTTTTCAAAAACCCTTACAAATCATTGAAAGGTGTGAAAAAAGAATTGGTCAAATACAAGCGAAAAGATGGTGTCCAACTAACAGGTACTTTGTACACTCCCGATGGTTACGATTCCAAAAAAGATGGAAGACTTCCTGTTCTGATGTGGGCCTATCCCAAAGAATTTAAAAGTGCCAATGCCGCAGGTCAGGTGAGTGATTCGCCCTATGAATTTACTCGGTTATTTTGGGGGTCGCCTATTTTTTGGGTGACGCAAGGTTATGCAGTTTTTGATGATTTCGGAATGCCAATCGTAGGCGAAGGGGATGAAGAACCCAACGAGACTTTTATTGAACAACTGGTCATGGATGCCAGAGCGGCTATCAATAAAATAGTAAGAATGGGCGTAGCGGATAGAAAACGATTGGTTGTTGGAGGGCATTCCTATGGAGCATTTATGACGGCTAATTTATTGGCGCATAGTAATTTGTTTGCTGCGGGAATAGCAAGGAGTGGTGCTTATAACAGAACACTTACACCTTTTGGTTTTCAGTCAGAAGAACGTACTTTTTGGGAAGCCTCGGATACTTATTTTAAGATGTCTCCGTTTATGCATTCTGATAAAATTAAAAATCCATTGCTATTGATTCATGGTGCTGCGGATAATAATTCGGGAACATATCCTATGCAAAGTGAACGAATGTATGCTGCATTGAAAGGGCATGGAGCGACCGTGCGATTGGTGATGCTACCTCATGAAAGTCATGGGTATCGAGCGAAGGAATCTATTATGCATATGCTTTGGGAAATGACGGAGTGGATGAATAAGTATGTGAAAAATAAGTGATTTTTTAGCCGCAGATTTACGCATGATTTTTAATGATTGACGAATAAATAATACGGTATTCGTCAATCATTAAAAATCATGCGTAAATCTGCGGCTAATTCTTTTTATATATTTTCAATAATTCCTTTTCAGAAAACATAACCCCTTCTTGCGGTGTAACCTTTCTTAACTCACCTACTCTTTCAGGACTCATCCCTTGAGGATTTTTACTAAAAGCATTTTTGACATACGCTGTAATCGCAGCCACTTTTTCATCTGTCAATTCAGGATTTGAGTTGAGTCCAGGCATTACAGAATTAAACTTTACAGGTTTTCCTTCGATATGAATTTCTCCCTCCAAACCATGTAAAATAATACTCGCAACACTACCCGCATCCAATTCCACCAAATCTGCACCTAAAAGTGGAGGTGCTAAATTTTCAATTCCATAACCTCCTACTGCATGGCAAGATGCGCAATGTACATTGAATAATTCCCTACCAACTGTTTTATCATCTTTTCCTATTTGAATATTACTTCCTGCGGGTTTGAAAGAATCATCTTCTTTATTTTGAATGACTTCGTTTAATTTATTTTTTATGGTAGAATATTCTTTCTTGTTTTGAATGGTATGAGAAAGTAATTCTTCAAGTTCTTTCGAACCGCTAATAATTGCATCAGCAATAAATTCATCATCAGGATATCTTTCCAACATTTTTAAAATTTTTCCAAGGGCAAGTTTTTTATTAATAGTTTTCGGAATGGAAAATGCTAATTGAACATCTATTTCTTTTTTATTGAGATTGAAAAATTTTTCATACTGACCAAGAGCTTCATTGCTTTTTTCTAAAAAACGAATCATTGTATTTATCACCTTTGGATGCCAATTGTCTTGAGCTAACAATAATATTTTTTTATCAAAATTACCCAGTCCTTCCAATGTCCAAAGTGCATGTAATTGCGCCAAATGATTTTCTGGATCAATCGCTATTTGTTCCAACAGAGGAATGACATCTTTTGCATTTCGGAGAATCAATAATTGTTGTGCACGATCTCGAAACCAACCATTTTTATTTTTCAATAATTCACAAAGTTCTTCGTTTGAGCGTTCCTCTAAATTTATATTTACATGTTGATTTTCCTTTTGAAAAACTCGAAAAATTCGACCTGCATTTATAATGGTGTCCAATTTTCGATTTTCGATTTGTTCTTTTAAATAAACCGTCATGTAAACTTTATGTTGAATGATTCCACGATGAAAATCTGTAATATAAATACTTCCATCTGGCGCATTATTTAAATTGACAGGTCGAAAACCTTCATCAGTTGACGCTAAAAATTCTTTGTCTTTCCATACTTGAGTACCTTCAATTTTTGCATCTTTTTCATTTAGCGAAATTCGTTTAATTAAGTTCGCTTCAGGTGCGCAGACAAATGCATTGCCCTGATAATCTTCACCCATTTCCCCTCCTCGATAAATCAATGGAGAACATGAAGAAGTAAATGCAACTAATTTGTTATCCTCATTTAAGATTCCATCCATGTAACCTCGATTGACTACTGTTGCATGCAAAGGATAGACATTTCGATCTACACAAATATTTTGCGCTACTCCAGTTTTTGGACGAAAAAAAGGATTATTTATAATTTGATTTGGCATCACATAATCGCCATAAAGGGGGTTGGAATTATCATTGTAAAAAAGTCGTCCATAATCATCATGAGTGAGTCCCCATTGTCCTCGAAAATGAGTAGGTTCTTTTTTCCACTCTCCATTGATGCGGCGATAGCGATAACCACATTTTGCATTATAAATCCAATTATCCAAATTCGTCATCAAGCCATTGGGTTGATGTTCCACATTGCCACCTACGGCATAAACACTATCGACTAACACTTTATTTACAGGTTGATCATTTTCAATTTCTACAAACCAAAGATTGGGCGCTTCCGCATAAAGTAATCCTCCATAAACTAAAGCCATCGCCCTTGGTTGAGATAATTTTTCCAAAAAAACTTTAGTGTGATCCATTCGTCCATCATTGTCATGATCTTCCAAAATCACAATTCTACCTCTTGGAATATCTTCATCACTTCCATGAATATTGGGCATGTAATCTGGCATTTCCATTACCCACACTCTTCCTTGATTATCAAAAGTCATGGCAACGGGTGCTTCAATTAATGGTTCGGAAGCAATCGTTTCTATTTTGAAATCATCCTGTAAAACAAATTTGCTTAAATCAATTTCAGGTTCGATGATTTCTTTTTCTGTTTGACAAGAAATAATGAATAGTGAAATAAAAAGTAGATATTTGAATTGATTTATCATTTCCTTTTTTTCCTAAAAATAAAAAACATTCTCCATGAAATGGATATTATTTATTCTTACTGTTTTCTTTTTTTCCTGTCAGAATTCTTCTACGCCTACATCTGATGGTTGGACGAATCTTTTTAATGAAAAAAATCTTGATAACTGGGAAACCAGAAATGGAACTGCTGAATTTCATATTGAAGGAAATGAAATTATTGGGACTTCCAAATTGAACACGCCCAATACTTTTTTATGTACAAAAAAAATGTATTCAGATTTTATTTTAGAAGTGGAATTGAAAGTGGATACGCCTTTGAATTCTGGAATTCAAATTAGAAGTAATTCGATTCCTGAATATCGAGATGGAGTGATTCATGGCTATCAAGTGGAAGTTGACCCAAGTCCAAGAGCATTTAGTGGAGGAATTTATGATGAGCAGCGACGAGGTTGGATTTATCCGCTTTGCGAAAATCAAGAAGGGAGCAAAGGTTTTAAAAACGGAACTTGGAATCATTATCGAATTGAAGCGATTGGTTCAGCAATTCGAGTTTGGGTCAATGGGATTCAAACTGCGAACCTTCGAGATGATATGACGGCTTCGGGTTTTATTGGTTTGCAAGTGCATTCTATTGGCAAGGATTCTTCGATGGTTGGGAAAACTGTCCGATGGAGAAATATGAAAATTCAAACGGATAATTTAGAAACCAATCGAAAAGTGGATGATGAAAAAACTGCTGAAATTAATTTGGTAAAAGACGAAATAAGTGATCGGGAAAAAAAGCTAGGATATAATTTTTTTCAAAAAGAAAAAAAATACGAAGACTTTGATTTAAAATTTCAATTTAAGTTAAGTGCGGATTCAGAGGGTAGCGTTCAGTATTTTTCCCACAAAAATCAAAAAGGATTTTTTCAAATAATTGATCAAAAAGTTTTATCAAAAGAAGATCAAAATGGAAATCAATCTATTGCTTCACTAAAAGATTTTGTGGCTTCAAAAAATATATGTGTGGAAGGGAGACATCGAGATTTTCGAGGTTTAGACAAATGGAATACAGGTAGGATAATTGTTCAAAATGAAAAAATTGAACATTGGATGAATGGATACCAACTAATTAACGCTGACGCAAAATCAATTTTTTCTGATTGGAATAAAGAACCACAACAAATTTTTTTTGAAACGAAAAAAGGTAATGTTGAGTTCAGCAGCATCAAAATTCGAAAGTTATAAGGATACAAAGATGTCATTTCTCGCTAAAAGTTATCGTTTTGTTAAAAGAAAAATACGGCACACCCTTTCCTTCAAAACAAGAATCTTAGAGGAAAAGAATAAATTATTAATCACTTAAATAAAAACAAAATGAAATCATTATTTGCATCTTTTCTTTTCCTCCTTATTTCTATTTCTGTATCTGCAAGCTGCTTGCCATATGGTGTTTCAGCATTTCCAAAATCAAATGAAATTTCTCAAAACTCAATATTAATGGTAGAAGGATATGCATGGTCGCAAAAGATCATTGTCGAATTAAATAAAAAATATCCTATCTTTTTACAAAGCGATAATCATAAAGTAAAGCTTACTGTAAAAGAAACTTGTGAAGGACAATTCAGCCTGACGCAAGCAATATTAATTATAGAAGATGAATTAATTGTTGGGAAAAAATATGTTCTCCAAGTTGAGAATTTGACCAAAGAAGAAAGAGAAATGCATGATTTTTCAGCTATATCTTGGACAGTAAAAAATAGTGTAGATACGGCACTTCCAGTTTGGAATAAGCAACCAAGACATACTGAAAATACTTTTGTGATGTATGGTTGTGGGCCAGATGTTTATGCAAGTTTTGAATTGGAGGTAGCGGATGATTCAGAGGTTTTAGTAAAAACAGAAGTACTCGATTTGAAAACAAATGAAAAGCGAATTTACTACCTTCAACATTATGGAGGTCAATTGAATATAGGTCACGGAATGTGTGCAGGAGCTTTTAATTTTGGAAGCGATAGAAATTATAAAGTCAGATTTGACCTTGTAGATGCAAGTGGAAATACTTTGAATAAATGGACAGATTGGGTTCAATTTGAAAGTCCATTTTTAACTTAAAAATCAAATTTCGATTTACGTTTCAACTTACGTTTACTAAACCTAAAAGGTTTAGTAAACGTTGGTTCCAAACTTAAATCATATTTTTACGTTTTATAAAATGAGTTTTCGAAACATTCATCCCGACCATCGGGCCAAAATTCATCATTCAAAATTTTTTAATGAAAGGTTCTATTCAAATAGCAAAAGTCGCAGGTATTCCGATCAAACTCCATTGGACGTTTGTATTGGTATTTGTCTGGGTGGCATTTGAAGGACTTCGAATTGGGATGAATACTCGAGAGGTAACTTGGTTTGCAGGATTAGTTTTAGGCGTTTTTGTATGTGTAGTGTTACATGAATTGGGGCACGCATTGACTGCTCGAAAATATGGTGTAAAAACGCGCGATATAATTTTATCCATCATAGGTGGAGTAGCACGATTGGATCGTTTCCCAGAAAAACCACTTCATGAATCCTTGGTAGTTATGGCTGGGCCGGCCGTCAATTTGGTTCTTGCAATATTGATTGGAGGTTATGGATGGTTGACTTCTAGTATTGATTTTACAAGTTTGGGAACGTCTCGAATGATTTTGGGAAATCCTGAAAGTTTTCTGACTCTCTTCTTTTTGATCAATCTTTTTTTAGCAATTATTAATTTGATTCCAGTTTTTCCAATGGACGGTGGACGAATTTTTCGTTCTTTACTTTCTATTCAAATGGGAAGGAAGAAAGCAACTTTAGTGACAACTTCGGTTGGACAAGGTCTAGCTGTTTTGATTGGAATTTTAGCGTATTATTTTTTACCAAAAGAATTAACGCTTTATTTGATTCCGTTAGTTTTAGCGATGAGTATTTTTATGTTTTACGTAGCTACGAAGGAATATGAAATGGTTAAGTTTGAAGATATTTTAAAGAGTCATTCTATTTCAGAATTGGTTCGTTCGCCGATCAATATTTTTCAGAAAAAAGATAATGTCCAACTTGCTGTTGATGCTTTGAATGAAGGTGTGGAAAAAGATTTTATTGTAAAAAATGAGGATGGAACAATTGTAGGTGTACTTGCGGAAACTGTGATTTCAAAATTGGTAAAAAATAATTCAATTCTTGAAACTTCGTTTATTGAAAATTTTATCACTCCGATCACGGAGGGGGTTTCTACAAGAGAAACACTCCATGATTTTTATAAAAAAATGGTGAATCAGCAATTGCATATTTTACCTGTATATGAGAATGAACAATTTATAGGTGTGGTGGATATTCAGCAGTTGAATGATTTTTTGGAAATGAAGGAGAAAGTAGACTGATTGCGTCTTCTTGGTAATTGCTTTTTAATTTGCGTTTCTTCGTTCACTCACATTTGAGGGAACGGTAATATTAACATTAAGAATTTTTCAAAATTATAATTATTCATTTTCCCCGTCTGGTAATTCTTGCTTATCTATTAAAAACTTAGTCAGTTGACTAGCTTCCAAGGTGTTGTCGAAGATCTTATTTAAATAGAATTGTGCTGACTTATTTTTGACTTCTGATAATTCACGAAATTTCTTAATGAAGAAAACATAAAATTCCACATCAAACCAATTTGCAAAATGGTACGCAATATCTTCATGTGCATAAGTACCTCCAAACTTCCCCTTTTCTACAATTAGGCCTATTGCGTCTGTTTTTTTATCCATTGAAAAGATGAAAACATAAAGTTATTTTCTCCTGCCTTTATTTTAAAGTGGAGTGCCTGCTCCACTTTAAAACTTTTATTGTTCAATTGTTCCCACACAAAGAGGAACTGTAAATTGGTAGGATTTTTAAGTAACTTTTAATAAAGTCAGCGGCTCTACCTTTACCTTGCTTTCCTACTTTGGCGATGTCAGTAATGCAGATGTAGTCTATACTTTCCTTTTCTAAAACTCGTACTTCCCCGTCTTTAATTTTAATTTTCTTCTTACTCATTCGTTGGTTTTTAGTTTGCTTAATTTATTGATTTTGAAAATAATTATTAAAATGAAGATGCTATAATTTGTTTCAAAATCACAACAATTTGTTTTCGTTGAGTGGAAGTCTTTAATTTTATTACACTTCAGCGCATAAAAAAAGAGACTATATTTTCATATAATCTCTTTTTGTTGACCCACAAGGACTCGAACCTTGAATGCCAGAACCAAAAACTGGTGTGTTACCGATTACACCATGGGTCATGCTTATAAAAGCGAACGCAAATTTATAACATTTTTATGATAAAGGAAAGTTCTTTAAACTACTTTTTTCTTTTTTTTATTTTAAACTGCTTTTGGAACCTGTTTAAAATAATGTTCAAATAAATTATCATCATTTAAAATATCATATAAGTTATCATGATATTCAGGAAAAGAGGGCAAGTTATTATGATGAGCTTTGTCAATAGCGAAGAGATGACTTTGTTTAGGAACAATTCTTTGAAGCATTTCGCTATGCTTAAATGGAATCAAACGATCTTTTTTTCCATGAAGAAAAAATATGGGACAGGTTACTTTTTTGATAAAATGATCGGTACGAATATGATATTTTAAAAGCCATTGAATGGGGAGTAGAAATCCATACCGTTTGATTTGTGCTAAAAAACTAAAATATGGTGAATCCAAAATCAACATTTTAGGGTCATTCCAGGAAGCAATTCGAGTTGCAATTCCACTTCCTAAAGAACGACCGTAGATGATAATTTTATCTTCATCGTATTGGCTTAAAAGCCATTTGTAAACATGCTGCCCATCATTATATAAAATGGATTCTGTTCTTTTCCCACTACTTTTTCCAAAACCTCGATAGTCCACCATGAAAAAATCATAGCCTTTGCTCACAAAATCTCTAGCAAATTTTCCCCAACCTTTGATACTTCTTGAATTTCCTTTGAAATAATAAATGACTCCTTTTGAATTTGGTACTTTAAAATGAATGCCATTGATAAAACCTCCATCCTCCATATCGAAGTTCACTTCTTCGAATGGAAATACATATTGGTAAGTAAAATGTTTTGGTAGAATTTCAGGTCGGAAGAAAAAATAATCTTGAAGAAAATAAAAAATCAGGCATAGCGCAATGTAAACGCCGCCAATATATAACAATATATTTACCCAATTCTCCATCATGCTTTTTTATCCAAAATAATGTAAATATAATTGATTAATGATGAGTTATGAGCGAAGAGCTACGAAATATTTAGAAGTATACTCCTCATCATCACTTATAGCTTATCACCCGATTTTAAAATTTTCTTATTTTAATTGATAAATTCCTCGAAGATTTCTTCCTTGTTCATTGTAATCCATTCCATATCCAACAACAAATTTATTTGGGATTTCAAATCCAATATATTCGATTGGAAAATCATATTTGATGGCATCAGGTTTTAATAAAAAAGTAGCGAAAGCTACGGAGGCAGGGTTCATTTTTTTTAGAGTGGGTAAAAAGTCATGCATTGTTTTTCCAGTATCAATGATATCTTCTACAACAATAATATGACGGTCTTCAACCTCAGCAGTCAATCCAATAACTGTTGCGACTTCACCCGTTGATTCCAAACCTGAATAAGAAGAAAGTTTGATAAAAGAAACTTCGCAAGTAGTTTCAAATGCTCTTACCAAATCGGCAGTAAAAACAAATGAACCATTGAGTACACCTAGAAAGAGAGGATTCTTTCCTTGATATTTTTTTCGTAAATCTTCACCCATCGCTTCGACCTTTGTTTGAATTTCTTTTTGAGAAATCATAAGTTCGAAGGTGAGATCGTGGGCTTTTACTGTTTGAGGCTCTTGCATTGTGTGTAATTAAAAAGTTAATAATGAAGAATGAATAATATCAAATAATGCGCTCATCTTATTTTCGATATTCTTCATTCTTCATTTTTAATTATTCATTATAATCCATATTTGTCAATTAAATAAACCAAACTCATGATGCTTGCTGTTCCTAGTTCCAACTCTCTTTTATTCACCGCATCAATATTATCGATACCAGTATGATGATAATCAAAGTACCTTTGCGAGTCAGGTCGAAAACCAATCAATAAACCTTTCTGACTTTTAAGAGGAGATATATCTGCGCCCGATCCGCCTGTTGTAAAACCTAATCCATACGGTTCCAACAAAGGTAACCACTCTGTCATTTTTTTATATTTTGCTTTAAAAACATCAGGGTGTGCAGTAGAAGAAAAACCTCTTGGCGTGAATCCACCTGCATCAGATTCAATGGCAGCTAAATGATATTCCCCTTTTTTATTAGAAGCTTTGGCGTATGCTTTTCCGCCTGCCAATCCATTTTCTTCATTCATAAAAAGTACACATCGGATCGTTCGTTTAGGACGATAATTCAATCTCTTCATGATTTGCATCACATCCATAGCGTGAACACAACCTGCTCCATCATCATGCGCACCACTTCCTACATCCCATGAATCTAGGTGTCCTCCAACTAAAATAATTTCATTGGGAAATTCGCTTCCTCGAATTTCTCCAATCACATTATAAGATAATTTATCAGATAACATTTCACAGGTTGTTCTGACAAAAACATGAGTTTTTTCTTTTTTCAAAATCCGACTTAGCAATTCTGCATCATTCGTAGAAATTGCAACGGCTGGTATTTTTTTTATTCCATCTTTATAATTTAAACCTCCTGTGTGCGGAATGTCGTCCAACCTTGTTGTCATCGAACGAACTAAAACGGCAACAGCTCCATATTTTGCAGCTGTTGAAGGGCCTTGACTTCGTTGATCCACGGCTCCTCCGTAAGCTCGAAAAGTTCGTAGCTGAGTTGGATCCATAGGGCGATTATAAAAAACAATTTTTCCTTTGATTTTAGCTTCTCCCAATTCTTCGACCTCTGTTAAACTTTTTACTTCGATTACTTCTGCAGTAATGCCATTGGTTCCTGTGCCTATAGAATTTCCCAAAGCCAATGCATTCAGATCTACTGATCCTACGACATTTGAATTAACAATTCGCACTTGTTCTTTTTCTCCTCGTACCCAATGCGGAACCATACAAGGTTCTAACCAAACAGAATCTAAATTTAAGGTATCCAACATTTGGCGAGTATATTCTACAGCAGCGGCAGCTTGAGGTGAACCTGCAAGTCGTCCTCCAATTTTAGTGGTCATATGAGTCAACCAAGGATAGCATTGTCCTTGAGTCAGCGCAGTATTGTATATTTTTTTTATAAAAAATGCGTCCTCATCTCCTTTTGCAGGTTTTTGTGCGGATAATTGATTTTGAAAAATAAGAGATGAAAAAAAGATTAGGTAAAAGAATTTTCTCATAACAATGAATTTTTTAAAAAAGATAAAATTTTAATTCAACAAACGAATTTTAAAAAAATCACCACAAATAGCACATATTTCTTTAAAATACATAAAGTTTTAATGCGTTCAGGTTATTCTTACTATGGAAAAGATTGTAAATTAAGTGTTAATTTATAAGTATTCGTTACATTTGCGGCGACAAAAATGTGTCTTTTTAAATTTAACGTCGTCTTAACAGCAACGACAGAAAAGACTGTTTTAAAATTTATTTTTAAGAAATAGTAATTGACTTTGATTCTAGATGAAGAAATTTGAGTTTTGAATAGTTGTAAAACCTTTTAAATGCAAGACTTCTTCAAATACAAAAATTTAGAATTAGATTTTTCGAATCATTAATTAGTTGTTATCAAAGATTCGGATTACCATTTCTTACCCCACAATTTCAATCAAATAAGACCCATTGGCAACTCAAGGGAAAACAAAGTTGGAAGATTTTGAATTAGTTCGGTTGTTTATCAAAACACAGCGATCAGACTATTTTAGTATACTTTACCAAAGGTACGCAAGTAAGGTATACAGTAAGTGTATTTTCATGTTGAAAAATGACGCACTTGCTAAAGATGCCACCCAAGAGATATTTACTAAAATATTTCTTAACCTATCAAAATTTAGTGAAAGATCTAAATTTTCTACATGGGTATATTCGATTACCTATAACTTTTGTATTGATACGATTCGAAAAAAGAAAAAGGAAAAAAATCTTTTTTCTGACGAAATTGAGAATGCACCAGATATTATTGAAGAAGTTTCTGATGAAGCAATGATGGAAATGGAAGTGAAACGACTCAAAAGAGTTTTAAAAGAAATACCATCAGGCGATAGTGCCGTACTTTTGATGAAATACCAAGACGATTTATCTATCAAAGAAATAGCAGAGATTCTTGACAAAACGGAAAGTGCCATAAAAATGAAAATCAAGCGAGCAAAGCACAAAGCACAAAAGGTTTATCGGGAAATTTTTCCCCAACATTGAGAAAAGTATATGTCATGAATAATTTTAAAGAACTAGAAGATGACCATGAAAACAAGAATGGATTCCATGCTGGAATTGAGGAGAAAAAAGTAGCATCTACTTACTTTTTCTTTAGACATATCGGAAACGTGGTTGACCATTTTTTAGGTCGGGCAGTTGATATGTTTGTGTCTTTTTCAGGCGGTGAAGCTGGACCAAAAGCACCACCAGATCAAGGGAATGATCCATTTGAAGATATTCCTCCTAGAGGTCACTAAGAAGTAATTTAAATCCAAAGAAACCATCAATCTACAAAACAAAAACAATAACTCCGAATTGACATGAGAATACTTTTATTCCAACAAAAAAATCCACTTGATTTAGCAGCTAATTTCAAACAACTCGTTTCTGATTTTTTTGCTGTAATACCAAATGTGATAGGTGCTTTAGTGATATTTATCATTGGTTATTTAATTGCAAAAATTATAGCTAAAGTTATTCGTCGAACCTTGAAATCATTAGGTGTAGACAAATTAGGGGATAAATTAAATGCAATTGATTTAGTGCAACAGAATAATGTAACTATTGTTCCTAGTTCATTATTTTCTAAGATCTTTTATTACATTATTCTGTTGTTTGTAACTGTTCTTGCTACTGATGTACTTCAAGTAAAAGCGGTTTCGGAATTAATGAGTGATTTGGTAGCTTACATGCCAAATGTATTAGTATCCATTATTTTATTAGGCATCGGTTTATTAGTTGCAGAATCTATAAAGGGAGTTGTTACTTCAGCATGCGAATCATTCAATATCCCTTCAGCTAAATTAATAGGTAATGTTGCATTTTTCTTAATCTTGATTGTAGTAATTGTAAGTGCTTTAGGTCAGTTAGGAATTGAGACTGATTTCATTATTACTGTTTTGACGATTTTGATAGGAGGAGTTGTAGTTGCTTTTTCATTAGGATATGGATTAGCATCTAAAGGTACAATGGCTAATTTTTTAGCATCAAGAAATAATGAAAAATTTAAGATAGGTGATACTATTGCTATCAATAATACAAAAGGTACTATCATAGATATGGATAATAATACGATTACGTTACAATCAGACAATCGAAAAATAATTATACCACTACATAAATTTGCCTCAGAACAAGTCGAACTATTCGACTAAACTTCCGTAAGAAAACAAGATATCTACAAATCTCCTGTTTAAAAAATAGTAACCAATTTTTTAATTAATATAACTTGTTTAACAATAAAAAACACAGATTAAAATGAGTAAGAAACTTTCATTACTAGTAGCATTAGTAGCATTACTTGCTTTTGGAACAAATGCCCAAACCGTAGAAGAGTTAAAGGCACAGTTAGCTGAAAAATCAGCTGCACTAGGTGCATTACAAGGCGAGGTAGATGGCTTAAAAGCAAAAATTGCAACTTTTCCTGGATGGAAAACTGGTGCACTTGCAACTATCGGATTAAATTCTAATAGCTTTAACAAATGGTTATCAACTGCTAACCCAAATTCTGCTGCAACTACTTTTGGTATCACAGGTAATGCTTTTGCTAACCTTGACCAAGAGAAGTTCTTTTGGAGAAACTCTTTAAGTATTGCTGCAGCAAAAACTAAATTAGTAGGTGACAAAGATTTAAATGACAATTTACCTGATTCGTTACAAGCAGGTTTCGAAACGACTGCTGATGCGATTAATATTACTTCATTGTATGGGTATAAAATTGCTCCAAAATGGGCAGTTTCAGCATTAGGTGAGTACCGTTCTACTTTCTTAACTAACTTCAATAATCCTGGATACTTGGATATTGGAGCAGGGGTAACTTGGACGCCAATGTCTAATTTTGTGGTTGTTTTTCACCCATTAAATTATAATATCGTTTTTGCTAAAGATGAGTTCACTTATGAGCCTTCTTTAGGATGTAAAATTGTAGCTGATTATACTCAGTCTTTACCAATGGGAGTTGCATGGAGATCTAATCTTTCTGCTTTTGTAAGTTACTCTGATCCAGGTAATTTTTCTAACTGGACTTGGGTAAACGGATTTAACTTTACTGCATGGAAAGGTATTGGAGTAGGTGTTGAACTTGGATTGAGAGGTAACCGTCAAGAAAGTTACAACTCTTTCTTATCAAATTCTGCAGCAACTGCTGAAACAGTAGCAATTAGTGATTTTGATGATAGCACTAACGATGGTGAAAATCCAGTTCAATCATACTTTGTTATCGGTTTGACTTATAACATTTCAAGATAAAATTCGATAGAGAATTAAACTGAGGGAATAGATCATAAACAACACCTTTTTAAATCGATTTATTCTTATTCTAACCCAAACAATTCTCTACATGCCCGCTCCAATTTGGAGTGGGCTTTTTTTTTGTAAAAAGCCAAATGCTTTTTGTTTCTTTCCAAATTTTCTAGTCCTTAAACTTTTGATTAGTTTTGTCTTAGATAATTTTGAATGTGCCTTCAGTCATTTTCTACGATTTTTTGTCCTATTCAAAATTCAAAATTAGTCATTCAAAATTATAGTTTCCTCAACACTTAGAACTTAGAAAATACTATGTCCGAAAAAAAATTATTCCTCCTTGATGGTCATGCTTTAGTTTATCGTGCGCATTATTCATTTATTTCTCGTCCCTTAGTAAATTCTAAAGGAATGGATGTTTCAGCTGTAACTGGTTTTACCCGTTATTTATGGAGTGTATTGAGAAATCAAAAGCCATCGCATATTGCAGTTTCGTTTGATTTAAAAGGACCAACTTTTCGGCATGAAATGTATAAAGAATACAAAGCTAATCGGGAGGCACAACCTGAACCAATCTCGATTGCTTTACCTTATATCAAAAAAATTATTGAGGCATTCAATATTCCTGTTGTGACTAAGGAGGGATTCGAAGCAGATGATGTGATTGGTACTTTGGCAAAAAAAGCAGAACAAGAAGGATTCGAGGTTTATATGATGACTCCTGATAAAGATTATGCTCAACTAGTTTCTGATAAAGTTTTTATGTATAAACCTGGACGGTCAGGTGGAGATGTGGAAATTTTAGGAAAGAAAGAAGTACTTGAAAAATATGATATAGAAAGAGTAGATCAAATTATTGATATACTAGGAATGCAAGGTGATGCAGTTGATAATATTCCTGGGATACCTGGAATAGGTGCTAAGACTGCAGTAAAGCTATTAAAGTTGTATGGTTCTTTAGAAGGACTTTTGGAAAATACAGATAAACTAAAAGGCAAACAAAAAGAAAAAGTAATTGAGTTTGCAGAGCAAGGAAGACTTTCAAAAGTATTGGCAACTATTGACACTAATGTTGATGTAGTGTTTGATCCAGAGTTTTTTAAAGTTGAAGATTATAATCGAGAAGCGTTAACTGAATTATTTAGAGAGTTAGAATTTAGAACACTTGGGCGTCAAATTTTAGGGGTCGATCAGGTACCTGCTGCAGGGCAACAAGGTAACCTTTTTGGAAATGCTGAATTGTCAAAACAAACCATAAAAAAAGATACCGCTCCGGTCTATGCCGTTGCTACTAAAAATATTACCAATGTTGACCACACTTATCATTTGATGGATACGCCTGAAAAACGGGCGAAGCTTATTCAACTTTTATCCAAAGAAAAATCTATTTGCTTCGATACCGAAACGACAGGTATTGATGCCAATGAGGCTGAGATGGTGGGTATTTCTTTTTCCATAAAAAAACATGAAGGTTATTACGTTCCCGTTCCAGCTGATGCTACGGAAGCGCAAAAAATAATTGATGAGTTTAAGCCAGTTTTTGAAAATGAAAATATTTCAAAGGTCGGACAAAATCTCAAGTATGATGCATTGATGTTGAAGTGGTATGGTGTTGAGTTGAAAGGAAAATATTTTGATACGATGGTAGCACATTATTTATTGGAACCTGAGTTGCGGCACAATATGGATTATTTGGCACAAGCTTATTTAGGCTACGAACCTGTTTCTATTGAGTCTTTGATTGGAAAAAAAGGAAAGAAACAATTAAGTATGCGAGACATTGCGGTTGAAAAAGTATCAGACTATGCTGCGGAAGATGCTGATATAACATTACAATTGCAAAATGAATTACAACCTAAATTAAAAGAGGAGGAGCTTGAAAAATTATATGACGAATTAGAAGAGCCGCTTATCAATGTCTTAGTGGATTTAGAATATGAAGGGATTAATTTGAACGTAGAATTTTTAAATAAATATTCACTTGAGTTAGAAAAAGAGATTGAACAATTTCAAAAAGAGATTCATGAAGAGGCTGGAGTCGCATTTAATATTGCTTCTCCAAAGCAGGTCGGCGAAATTCTTTTTGACAAAATGAAAATTCCGTATCGTTGGAGGAAGACAAAAACAGGTCAATATTCCACGGACGAAACTAAGATGAGTGAGTTAGCAAAAGATCATGAGTTTGTTGCTAAAATTTTAAAATACAGAGGGCTTGCAAAATTGAAATCAACCTATGTTGATGCGCTTCCTAAAATGGTCAACCCAAAAACAGGACGTATTCATTCTTCATTTAATCAAGCATTGGCAGCCACAGGGCGTTTGAGTTCGAATAATCCAAACTTGCAAAATATCCCAATTAAAACAGAACAAGGTCGTAAAGTTCGAGAAGCATTTATTCCTCGTGACAAAGACCATATTTTATTAGCTGCGGATTATTCTCAAATAGAATTGCGACTCATCGCAGAGATTAGTAAAGATCCTGCAATGGTGGAAGCTTTCCAAGCTGGTCATGATATCCATCAAGCTACTGCTGCTAAAGTCTATGGAAAAACTTTGGAAGAAGTGACTCCTACTGAAAGAAGAAATGCAAAGACAGTAAATTTCTCTATCATTTATGGAGCAGGGGCAACTAACCTTTCTCAACAATTGGACATCAAAAGAACTGAGGCAACGGAGTTAATTAAAAACTATTTTACGCAGTACAATGGTTTGAAAGTTTACATGGAGGAGACTAAAGAATTTGCAAGAGAGAATGGTTATGTAAAAACATTGTTAGGAAGAAAACGAAAATTAAGAGACATCAATTCTCGAAATGGTTTGATAAAAAGTAATGCAGAACGGATTGCAATCAATACTCCAATTCAAGGTTCGGCAGCTGACATGATAAAAATCGCAATGATAAAAATTCACAAGGCGCTTAAAGATGGTAACTTTAAAACAAAGATGATTCTACAAGTGCATGATGAATTGGTTTTTGATGTGTATCGACCTGAGTTAGAAAAAGTAAAACCAATCATTGAAAATGAAATGAAAAATGCAATGCCTGATTTGCAAGTTCCAATGTTGGTTGGAATGGATACTGGAGAAAATTGGTTGGAGGCACATTAAAATTACGGTAGACGGTCGTTCACCGTCAAGTGATGCGAAGCGAACGACCGTCTACCGTCCAA
Organism: uncultured Saprospiraceae bacterium; assembly: GCA_937918905.1. GTDB lineage: Bacteria > Bacteroidota > Bacteroidia > Chitinophagales > Saprospiraceae > CAJQQY01. The sequence goes on along the minus strand of CAKZSH010000247.1, from coordinate 6,650 downwards.
AAAAAGAAAATGAAATTTAAAACACCTATTCCTATTCAAGCGATTGCTGAAAAATACAATTGTGAAATCCTTGGTGATGCAAACCTATCAGCAACTGGAATTAATGAAATTCATAAAGTGGAAAAAGGCGACATCACATTTGTGGATGTTGAAAAGTATTTTCAAAAATCACTTTCCTCGGCTGCTTCGATTATTATTTTAAATAAAAAAGTAGAATGTCCTGAAGGGAAGGCACTTTTGTTTTGCGAAGATCCATTTGAAGTTTACAATAGTATTGTTAAAAAAAATCGTCCTTTCGAACCTCTGCATCAGCAAGTGAGTGATCGAACAATCATTCATCCTTCAGCGATCATCGAACCCAACGTTACTATTGCACCCAACGTGAAAATTGGAAAATATGCTTACATTCAATCGAATGTAGTTATTCACGAACATACCGTTATTGGAGATCATGTAGTTATCAATTCTGGAAGCATCATTGGAACGGATGCTTTTTATTTTAAAAAAAATAAAGAAGGTTTTAAAAAATGGCGATCGGGTGGTCGAGTGATTATTGAAGACCGAGTAGACATCGGAGCAGGTTGTACGATCAGCAAAGGGGTGTCAGGTGATACGATTATTGGAGAAGGGTCTAAACTAGATTGTCAGGTTCATATCGGTCATGGAGTAGTGGTTGGGAAAAATTGTTTGTTTGCAGCGCAAGTAGGAATTGGAGGCAAAACTATTATTGAAAATAATGTTACACTTTATGGTCAGGTAGGGGTTGCTCAAAGTATTCGAATTGGGGCGAACGCAATCGTCTTGGCAAAGTCAGGTGTGTCAAAAACTTTGGAAGGTGGAAAGACTTACTTTGGAGCTCCTGCAATTGAGGCGAGACAATATTATCGAGAGATGGCTGCGGTGAGGATGTTGTCGAAAAAAAGATAATTTTTAGCCACAGACTTGTGATGACTTTTCTATAACATATTATTCGACAATCATGACTAATCCGTAAGTCTGCGGCTAAAAACGATCAAAAAAAAGTGGATAAAACCATTGCGTCTTACCCACTTCATTTAGATTTTTAAAAAATATTTTATCAAGTTCTTTTAAATTTTCTTCTTCGTTGGCTTCGAATATTTAGCAGCATAATACAACTCAACAAAATACCAGCAGCTACTCCAATTCGCAGATACAAATCCTGTTGTGCTTTTATTAAACTTTGTAAGTAAAAAGGATTCTCACTATTTGGAGTACCATAACCTTTCACCACTTCCCAGTTTTCCATATCCGAATTATCCAAATGTGGCAATAGCAAACTCATTGTAAAAGTCGAATCCAAAGGTACAATATGATAACCTGTACTATCTACAGATGCGCCTTCATGAGTGTACAATCCTAATTGCTCTTTTTTCTTTTTCACTCCAAATCCTAAATTTCCAACAATTGGAATATCAGTATCAGGAAACATTCTACGGAAGGCTAAACTGTCTTCACAAAGAATTAAATAAGACTTCGCTCCAAGCTCAACATTAGGCAATTTAAATCCATTTTTAGAATCTGTAAAAACCCAATCTTCTACATTGACTGATTCTTCACTATCATTATACAGCTCGACCCAGTCGCCCGTTCTTTTATTGTTAGAACTAATCTCATTGATCATAATTTGATTGGCCAAAGGATGTTCGAACTTTTCAAAAACAGCTTTTAATCTAGTTGTTTTTCCTTTTTTTAATTTTACAATTAACTCAGAATCTTCGTTATTTGAAGTTGCACTTTCCCAATGAGAAAAACGGTAACCATAATTTGGAACTGCACGTAATGCAATTGGAATTCTCTCGAAATATTTTCCTTTAAAAGAACCATTCTCAATTTTTACATTTTCATTCAGCACCACATAACCACCTTCTTGTGATTCCAAATCTAGCTTTACAATAGCTCCTGTATTGAATTTTCCCATCAAATGCATTCGCATATAATTCGGTCTTTCCTTTCCGAATTTTTTCATGATCTTCAATTCATGTTTCCATTTCCGTTTACTCAAATTCCAACGATCCAGATGTCTTTTCATCTCTGGTTCGATCATTTTAACATGCTCATCTAGTTTTGTTTCTGCAAATCCCCATTCAAAAGAAGTATTCATTGCATCACAAAAACGGTTGACGAATTCTTGTTGAAATTCTTCATTTTCCAAAAGGTTCCTTAAAATAAAAGTACTCCATTCTGGATTAGGCCATGCTGGACCTTTTTCTTTGGTATGGAAAGCAAGACTATTATTTTTATATGCTTTTTCATCATGTAAACCAAAACCCCAATCTGTATCATATAAAATCCAACGCCATCTTCCTGTAGGAGTTTGTGGCCGCCAGTATTTGATATTTCCCCCTGCATCTTGATTATCGAAATAGATTTGAGCAATTTTATAATCCATAAAATTGTCCACCTCCATCAAGGAATTGAGATAAGCCATATTGGAAGATTTGCTCATATCATTTTCCTCAATAAACTTCAACATCTTTTGATAATGAATAGCGTTTCCTCTTTTTACTTTCATTCGATGTTCTATCAATTCCAAGCTATCTTTATCAACATCAGTATGTTCTTTTAAAAAGAACCGATTAATTTTTTCTCGAATATTATAAATTCCAAAATACTCACCATTAATATAAACTCGCGAAGGTCTTGAGTCTTGAATTTCCAAATCCCAATCTTCCACTAGGCTAGTCATAAATTTATCTCGAACATGAGATTTACCCCAATCACTTCCTGAATTCCTTAATACCAAATATTTAAATTTCTTTGATCCGTCTTTTCCAAAAATTTTATGTCGAATTCGTTTTTTTCCATACTTGTCTCTTGCTACAATTGCTAAAGATTTTTGAGGAAATAATCGACTCATTCCTCCAAACAATCTCAATCCTGAATTACTTCGATGTACACATGTTCCATCTGTTTCAAAGATCTCACAATTGATTTTTACTTCTCTTCTACTCCAAAAATTAGCACCTAGTTTCGCATAGGTAGAATCGGCATTTGGCCCTTCGACAAACATGCCTCGTTTTTTATCAAATAAAATCTTAGGTGGAACTAAAACAGAAACGGTAGGTAAAGTAGTTTCTGGCTCATCAATAAAAAATGTATGTCCTTTGATATTACTTTTACGTTTGCCTTTTCGAGCGATGGCTCTGATGACAGTCGTGGATTTTATTACAATGGGTTTGTTATAAACTGGGGAGCGACGAGTAGGTTTGGAGCCATCAGTTGTAAAATAAATCCTCGCTCCAGGTGATCGTAACTCTAATATTACATGATCGGTATAAAAACCTCCTTTGATAGAAAATTCTAATTCAAGATGTCGCATCTTGACCCGATCTGTTGATTGAGAAAAACTATTTAACTGAAATAGTCCAACAAGGAATAATATGAGTAATTTTTTTTGCAAAAAAGCAGAATTATGTCTGTTATCAAAGTGTATTTTCAATACAAAAGTCACCAAAAGCAATACAAAATAAGCACTACTTTTAGAATATACAAGGGTTACGGAAAAGTAAGGGAAAAGTTAAGAATTCAAATATATATCAATTTCTACATGTTTAAAAGAAATAAAGGTATATTCTTAATGTTTTTGGGGATTTTTCCTTTTTAATTTGCTTTTAGGTCTGAGAATTTATCAGCGTAACTATTTTTTTGGTATTGGAATGACATTTATAGACTTTGCTTAAATCTTTACCATTTCTATTAATTAATTTCGAAAGACTATTTTAAGAAAGCTAAAAAGATGTGCTTATAAAATTACATTTGATTTTGCTCTTTTACTTAAACCTTCACAGCCTTTTATCAATTTTTATTGTATATATTTTACGAATGTTTTTAAACCAATTTTATCATCAAAATCACAACCTATGAAGTTAAGAATCATTTACACTTTTTTCCTTTTTCTATTTGGCTGTTTTCTTTTAATGAGCCATTCTGATGGTCGAGCCTCCAATAATAATGAAGGCAATACCGGAGCTCCTAACGACAATAATTCAAGTAATAATAGAACTTGTCAGAATTGCCATAATTCAGGTTCGTTTGTAGTAACGCCTGAATTATCCATCACAGACTCTGGTGGAGGTGCTATTTCTGGAAACTATATACCAGGTGAAGTTTATACTGTAAAATTGACAGTCAATTCTGACGGTGCTCCTGCTGGTTATGGATTTCAGATGGTAGCATTAAATGCAGCCGAAAATGTTGATGGTGCTCCTATCAATACTTGGGCAGTTCCAGCATCTTCAACCAATGTGCAACTTGCCATTCCAGCCAATGGCCGACAATATGCAGAACAAAATGGCACTAGTTCTACAAATGAATTTATTATGGAATGGACTGCGCCAGCAAGTGGTGATGTTACTTTTTACTATGGCGGAAATGCAGTAAATGGAAATGGATTGAATTCTCTTGATAATGCGATTATGGGATCTACTTCATTGTCACCTGATCCTACTTCGATTAATGAATTAGAAAAATCTTTATCATTAAATATTTTTCCAAATCCTGTAAGTGAAGTAATGTCTTTACAAACGAATGCACAAGATTCGGATAATTATGATTTATTCATTTATGATCAAAATGGACGGCAAGTATTAAATCAAAAAATTAATATTCCTTCAGGAGAAAATATTTCACCTATTGATGTTAATAATTTTTCATCTGGAGTTTATAATTTGATTATTTCTGATGGGAAAAATCAAATAGCGAAAAAAATATTGAAGTTGTAATCAATATTTTTTCATTAAAGAATTAACCTCGTTTGTCATGTTTGATAAACGAGGTTTTTTTATTTGAAAATTTGTTTTGAATTGATGTGATTTGAATTGACGATTGGGTGTGGGGCAACCACAAGGGATTGCCCCTACATTCATGGACGATTTTTCAAATGTGGGGTTAATTAAAAATTATAATCGTAGGGGCAATCCCTTGTGGTTGCCCCACACCCAATCCCTTGTGGTTGTCCTGCGTCCAATTCTCTGTGGTTGCCCCACGCTCAATCGTCAAATCAAATCACATCATTTTCCGTTACAAAATAAATTCCCCCTTGTACCTTTGAGTTCTTTTTGTAATTTTGTTTTTCAATATTTAAAAACCTGAATCACAAAAAATATGTACTCAACCACCGAGCAAAAAGCGCTATATGATTTATCTAAAAAAATGCTAAAAGAGGAAATTACATCTCCTCAAATTAATGACCTTCGGAAAATTTTAGTGTACCATGAGTGGAAATATTCTATTCAAAATGATCCTGTGATTAGTGATTTTGAATATGATATGTTGTATAAAAAATTAGAAGTACTCGAAGCGAATGACCCTAATCTCATCACTCTTGATTCTCCAACCCAACGAGTTTCCAATGAACTGACGGAAGACCTTCCTTCGGTAGAACATTTAGTCCCCATGCTCTCTTTAGGAAATTCATACAATGCTGAAGACCTAAAAGATTTTGATACTCAAATCAAAAAATTGGCGAATCTTCCAGAGGATGTAGATATCGAATATGCCGTTGAACCCAAATTTGATGGAGGAAGTATCGCTTTGGTTTTTGAAGATGGTCAACTCGTAAGAGGTGCGACCAGAGGTAACGGGGTTCAAGGAGAAGAGATGACACTCAATGCTCGAACCATGCATTCAATTCCTTTAAAAGCAGATTTTAAAAAATACAATATTCAAAAAGCGGAACTTCGAGGCGAGGTGGTCATTCGTAAGGATTTATTTGAAAAAATGAATGAGGAACGAGCTGCGCAAGGATTGACTTTATTTGCAAATCCTCGAAATACAGCTTCGGGTGGATTGCGTGTAAAAGACCCAAAGGATGCTGCTAAAAGAAACTTAGAAGCATTCGTTTATCAAGTAGGATACGCTGTGGATGCAGATGGGAATAATGTGATAAAAAAAATGAAAACACATGATGAATCCATAGAAATGTTGGGTGCATTAGGTTTTAAAATTCCAACAGTAGAACGAAAGGTTTGTAAAAATATTCAAGAGGCGATTGATTTCTGTCTGGGTTGGGAAGCTAAAAGAGAAGGTTATAATTATGAGATTGATGGAATGGTTGTAAAAGTAAATAGCCTTGAAATTCAAGATAAATGTGGCTACACCAGTCATCATCCACGTTGGGCCATTGCCTTTAAATTTAAGGCAAAACAGGCAACAACTAAATTACTAAATGTTGAATATCAGATTGGAAAGGTTGGTTCTGTCACCCCTGTGGCTAAATTAGATCCTGTTGCTTTGGCAGGGGTTACCGTTTCTTCTGTTTCCCTTCATAATGCTGATTTTATTTCTAGTAAAGATTTACGATTAGGCGATACTGTTTTGGTCGAACGTGCAGGAGATGTGATTCCGTACATCGTCAAACCGATGGAAGATTTAAGAGATGGAAGTGAGCAAAAAATTATTTTCCCAAAGAATTGTCCAGTTTGTAACACTACTCTTGTAAGAGCAGAAAATGAAGCTGCGTGGAAATGTGAAAATTACAGTTGTGAAGCTCAAGTTTTACAACGGATGATTTTTCATGTTTCGAAAGACGCAATGGATATTGATGGTTTTGGAAAATCGTATGTTGAGCGTTTTCATCAAGAAGGTTGGTTGAAGGATATTTCAGATATTTATAATTTGGATTATGATAA
>CAKZSH010000246.1 GCA_937918905.1 uncultured Saprospiraceae bacterium | reverse complement strand
TCGATTGATTACGCTTGGACTGGGAGGGGAAGGATATTTGACTTTTATGGGAAATGAATTTGGGCATCCTGAATGGATTGATTTTCCAAGAGAAGGAAATAATTGGAGTTATAAATATGCACGTCGGCAATGGTCGTTGGTGGATAATCCTGAATTAAAATATGAATGGTTAAATGATTTTGATGCGGCGATGATTCATTTATTTCGAGAAAATAATATCCTTGCAGTTTCGCAAGCGGAGCAACTGAATATGGATACTCAAAATAATGTGATTATTTTTGAAAAAAATGGAGCGGTATTTTTATTTAATTTCCATCATACGAATTCGATTCCTAATTATAAATTTAAAGTACCGCAGAAAGGAAAATATCGGGTTGTGTTAAATTCGGATAGCAAGCAATTTGGAGGACATGATCGGATAGATAAAGATATTGTTTTTGATACTTTTGAGGAAAATGGGAATGTAATGTTACAAGTTTACTTGCCGAATCGGACTGCGTTTGTTTTATCGCGTTAATTACGTTTAATGTAGCTGCGGGTTTTAACCCGCAGTAAAAATGAAAAAAGTAGACAACACAGTTGTCTGCTTTTTTTGCTAATATATTTCTAGTTCTAGAATTTTTGATTTTTTATAAAAATCAAAAATTATTTTTACTGCGGGTTAAAACCCGCAGCTACTTAATTACCCAACCCAACGTAATGCTTATCGTCTCATCAGGCATGATTTGCCCATCGAATGGAACATCATTTTGAGTCACTTGTACCCGCCCTGAACTCACAGGCACATTCGTTTTTTTCCTAAATAATTCCTTCCGTTCCTGCATCCAAATATCTTGTCGTCGATGAAACGGCATAAAATAAGTACCTCGAATATAAAACTCTCGACCAGGATTTAATTCAATCGCCATTTCAGCCGAAAATTTTAAATTATGAGTACGACTACCATAATTTAATTTGATGTCATTGGCTTTAAATTTTTCACCATCAATTTTAAATTTTCCATAATCATTATCACCCAATCCCAGTTTTCGATAATATTTAAAATTAGAATATTGTGCAGATGCTCTGATAAAAAATGGACGTTGTTTAGAAACATTCATTTGAAAACCAAGACCAACAGAACGTTCTTTATATCGACTATCCGCAAAATCCAAAGCAGAACCAAATCGCAAAAAGAAATTTCTTTTAAAGAAGAAATCAAGATCAATACTTCCAATAATTTCAAACTCACGACCCTTCATTTCATCAGACAAGAACATGATAGTTTCTCTAGGTTCATCATCTGATAGAATCGTGATTCCCATCTGACTTTTTGGAGTAGAAATTAAGTGTGTTCCTAAACCAAATGAAGTACTAAATTTATTATAAGGTCTTTTTTGTTTTTTGTTTTTTTGATTTCTTTTTAGTGCCAAGTTATACTGCTGAATTTCACTCATATCAAGATCCATATTTTCTTTTTCTCGTTCTACCTCTTGTTGCTGCTTGATAAATTCGATAGAATCTCGACGCAATTGAAGTTCTGCCAAATAAACAGGATCAAGTGCTTCTCTAGCTTTTTTTGCATTTTGCATTTGTTCTACACTAGCCGCCAATGCTGCGTTGAGCGGAGTCGTATTATAGTTTGCCCAAAAATCAGGATCATAACTTCCAGTCATTCGAGTGAATCTTTGATTACGTTTCATTCGATCCAAGTAGGGTAGTGGTCCCGTTTTCTTGGGATTGATTTGAGTGATTTTTACTTCATTGGTGTAGATACCTCCGCCCCCATAAACACCTCTTCGAAAGGCATCGTTGAAGTACCATTTTTTTCCAATTTTTTGATAATTGACTACGTATGAATTCCCTTTCCAATTTCCTGAATAGAGGGGATAATTGTTCCATTTTTTTAATCCCTCTTTTGTGATTTCAAATTCACCTTTGATGATAGCGTAAGAGTTTTTGTCAATGTAGACTTTACCCTTCATTCTAGCTTTTATTCTTTTCTTTTTCCCAAAATTTAAATTAATTATACCTCCTCCTGATTCGTTTCCAGACCTACTTAGTAATCTATTTTTTTCATAAACAGCTTCCGCATTATAGTCTTTATTAAAAGCAATAATGTAAACAGGATTACCATTATAAGTAGTCATCCCTTCTATCCAATATTCATAAACTGGGAAATATTTTTCTTGTAAAAAATCCTCTCGATTGTAAACAAAATCAAAACGATGTGGTGCCATATGACCCGATGAAAATCCTGCCGATACGGTAGTGTCCAATGGATTTCTAATATTAATTTTTCGACCCTCAACAATAGAGACTTGACCTTCTTTTTTACTTTTATAACTTCTTTTATAAACATTTAAAACACCTTCTGCGAGGTAAATATATTGGGAATCTTTACCTGTTCTGGCTTCTCGATAAAATGCCAAATCCGTATGACCATGAGTGGGATAATTTTTTGGAATTCGTTTGACTGCTTTACGAATGATGTCTTCAACTGCATTTTCTCCTAAGACTTCAATCTCAGTAATGCTAGTAGGTTCTGATTCAATTTTTATAGTTGCTGGATTTCCAAGAGTAGCCACTTTTTGCCTAAAAGTTTTATAACCAATAAAAGAGACCGTAAGTATTTTGTCTGTTTTATCAGTCGGAATTTTAAATTCAAATTCACCTTTGTCACTTGTCGTTGTTCCGATTCCAAGTTCAGGAATTCCGATGTGGGCATATGGTAAAGGCTCTTTAGTGTCTTGGTCAACGACTATTCCTTTGAGGGTAAATTTATCTTGTGCAAGTGTAATATTTGAAATAAAAAGGAGGCTGAAAATAAGAAAGAATGGAGCTTTCATATGTTGTTGTTTTGTTGAATGGTTGTAGTTATAGGTATTTCTAATGGAGGACGAATGATAGTTATTAAATGTTACAAGGAACAATTTAATTTTATTAAAAAAATAGAATTGCTGTTTTTTGTCAAAAATTATAAAGTTTTCAAGGTATTCGAAAACACGACTTAAAAGTAATACGACTTTTCAAGTCGTTCCAGTTTTTGGCAAACACGATTTTTCAAAAGCACCAATTAAGGGATTTGTTATCGAATACCGTGACGGCTTGAAAAGCCGTCTTACTTTAAAGCTGTATTTTCGAAAAACGAAAACCCCGAACCTTATTTAAAAGATTCGGGGTTTTGGCTTTTTGAAAAAAAAATAATTATAAAGCTTTTTTCAAAGCAGGTTCTAACGCTGCGCCTCTAGGATTGATTGCTGCAATTTTTCCATCTCTTCCAATTAAGAAAGTTTTAGGAATTGAAGAAACACCATACGACTTAGCAACTGGTGAACTCCAATGTTGCAAATCACTTACATGATAAGGCCATACCAATTGATCTTTTTCGATCGCTTGAACCCATTTATTTTTGGCAGAAGTCATTTGTTGATCGATCTGCGATTGATCTTTTAATCGAGGCAACACTCTTGGGTGAATACCATCCAATGAAACACTAAATACTTCAAAACCTTGTTTGTTGTATTTTTTATAAGTGTTTACAACATTTGGATTTTCTTTACGGCAAGGGCCACACCAGCTTGCCCAAAAATCAAGAAGTACTACTTTCCCTTTCAAATCACTTAATGAATAAGATTTTCCATCAGGACTCTTGAGAGAAATATTTGGAGCAGGTTCTCCAATTCTTACTTTTTGTTGCGCTAATTGAGCGGCTACTTGAGCATCCATTTGTGCAACATTTTTTTCTAAATCCTTAGTAATTTGAGCATCAGCAAACTGAGTTTTCATTTTAGTCAAAGCAGCTTTTTGAACTTCCAATTTATCTTGCATTGCAGTTAAACCGCCTTGAGCAGGGAAAACCATATCCGCTCCCAACATTGCAACTAAAGGACTTTTTGCAGACATCAATTTAGCCTTGGCTTGTTCAGAAGTTGGACGTTGAGCAATAAAGCTTTTCATAACTCCGTAAAACTCATTGGTCGCATCTGATCCAGTTACGGTTATTCCAAATGTATTGATCGCATTGAGGTCACCTGTGATATTGATATTCTTTTCGCCACCATTAAAGAGTAAATTATTTTTTTGTGCTCCAACTCTAAATCGGTAAACGCCTGTCTTTAAACCTTCAGGAATTTGTACTTCAAAGTTACCACTACCATCAATTTCTGATTTTCCAATCACTCGATTAGAATTAGCGATAAATTGATCTATAAAAATTTGAAGGTTGGCAGCATTAGCAAGATTACCTTTGATGGTAGCCGCTGCTCCAGTATTAGTTGAGCTTGAAGCACTAGGTGTAACAGCACTTACTGTTTTGGCTGGAGCTGCTGCTGCGCTTCCAGCTTCTTTGTTGGCACATTGATAAAATGAAAACACCATCAATGCAAAAGCGAAAAGAGATATTATTTTTCTGTCCATAAAAAATTAATTTATCATTCAAAATTATTTTCAAGTATAAAACTAAGAATTCTCTAATTTGTTTTCAAGAGTTGTATCAAAAGTGTGTTTCCAATCAGCGACATTTCCATAATCTTCATCGTCAATATTGATCTTACTTCCAAAAACTTTTCCAAGTTGTGTATGTGCGATATTGTGTTTTTCCATAAAATGTAAGAAAGTCATTTCATTCCAAGGCTTCACCGTTACAACTACTCGGCTCTGTCCTTCCCCAAAAAGATAAGCATCTTTTCGGAAATTGAGATCTGTATTTATTTCAAAACCATGATTGGCAACCATTGCACTTTCTACCAAATTTACGAATAATCCTCCATCCGAGATATCGTGAACGGATGCAACTAGTTTTTCAACTATTAATTTCTGGATTTTTTGCTGCAATTCAAATTCTTCATCCAAATCAAAATGCGGCGTAGGAGAGTGATGAACATCATGTACCACTCTCAAATATTCTGAACTGCTGATATCATTTTGAGCTTCTCCTAATAAAAATATCAAATCACCTTCCGCTTTGAATCCTAAAGTCATTTGATTTTTATGGTCATCCAAAATACCTAACATTCCAATCGTAGGTGTTGGATAAACTGGTTCGACGACTTTATCAATTACTGATTGGTTGTAAAAACTTACATTTCCACCTGTTACTGGTGTATTGAATTTTCTACAAGCATCACCCATTCCTTTAATTGCATTTTCAAATTGATAATACACTTCAGGATTATACGGATTGCCAAAATTCAAACAATTTGTAATCGCAACAGGAACTCCTCCTGAACAAGTAATATTTCTAGCAGCTTCTGAAACTGCAATCATTGCCCCTTTATAAGGATCAGCATAAACATAGGCTGAATTACAATCCGTAGTAACTGCTAATGCTTTTTCAGTTCCTTTGACTCTTACCAATGCTGCGTCTGACGGTTGGTTGGTACTCATGCTATTGGTTCGTACCATTGAATCGTATTGTTCGTAGACCCATCTTTTGGAAGCGATGTTAGGGGATTCAAATACTTTTTTAGCAGTAGCGATAAAGTCAGTTGGCTGTTCGACTTTTTCAATATCGAATGCATTGACTTTTTCTAAATATTTAGGAACGGCTGAATCTCTTTTGTAAATTGGAGCACCTCCACCTAGCACCAAAGAATGTGCATCAACATCTGCAATCTTTTCTCCATTTTCAAAATACTCTAATCGACCTGTATCTGTTACCACTCCAATTTCTTCACATTGCAAATCCCATTTTTCAAAAACATCAAACAACAAATGCTCTTCACCCTTTTTTGCAACAATCAACATCCGCTCCTGACTTTCACTCAATAGAATTTCAAAAGGCTTCATGTTGGCTTGTCGAGTAGGCACTTTATCCAAATGGATAATCATTCCAGTTCCACTTTTTGCACTCATCTCTGAAGTGGAACAAGTAATTCCTGCTGCACCCATATCTTGCATACCTACCACGGCACCAGTTTGAATAGCTTCCAAAGAAGCTTCCAATAATAATTTTTCTTGGAAAGGATCACCTACTTGTACTGCTGGTAAATCTTCCGCAGAATCTTCGGTTAAATCTGCTGATGCAAATGTAGCACCGTGGATGCCATCTTTACCAGTTCGAGAACCTACAATCAAAACTGGATTACCAGGGCCATCAGCAATTGCCGAACAGGTTTCACCTGCTTTTACAATTCCAACTGACATCGCATTCACTAAAATATTTTGATTGTAGCAATCATTAAAATATACTTCTCCTCCTACAACTGGAACGCCAAAGCAATTTCCATAATCTCCAATTCCAGAAACGACACCTTTTACTAAATGTTGAGTGTGCTTCCGATCAATATTTCCAAATCGAAGTGAATTCAACGAAGCGATAGGACGAGCGCCCATCGTAAAAATATCTCTATGAATTCCACCTACTCCAGTTGCAGCACCTTGGTAAGGTTCGATAGCAGACGGGTGGTTATGAGATTCAATTTTAAATGCACATCCTAAGTTGTCTCCAATATCAACCAAACCTGCATTCTCTTCCCCTGCTTCCACGAGTAGTCGTTCGCCTTCACGAGGGAGTGTCTTGAGCAATGTGATTGAATTTTTGTAAGAACAATGCTCGGACCACATGACGGAGTAAATACTCAGTTCAGTAAAATTAGGCGTACGCCCCATGATACCTTTGATTTTCTCGAATTCCTCAGCGGTAAGACCTAGATTTTTTGCCGTTTCGGCAGTAACATTGGGTTCTGTGATTTGCATATTGATTGACTTATTTTGACTTAATTTTCTCAAAATACAAAGATAGGTTTAGTAATGAAAAATGGATAAATATTGAGGGGAAATTTGGATAAATGTTGATAAACAGTTGAAGATTTTTAAAAAATAGTCATAAGCATAAGCAGGTATACAAAGTAACCGCCAAATTCATTTGGCAGGGTTGTACAAATCATTGATTATTATAGCTTGTCCGACTCTCTCATCAAAAAACGTATGCTCTAAACTCTTGATTATCAATGTTTTAAAATCGATGTTATTCGACCGAGAGAGCCGGATTTACATCCGACGGCTAAGAAGAAAATTAATAGACACCGTTAAATAAACACCCTCATTTACGATTTGAGAAGTTGTCGAAAATCGATGATTTCGTAATTCAAAATTATTCGACAAAACTTCTCAAATCGTAAATCTGTCTTCCTTTTTTCCCTTTTTCAAAAAAAAAACAATCCCGAACCTCCAACAAGAAGATTCGGGATTATATTGTTATAAAAAAAGTGAATTACTCAAAATCAATCAAATAAGGCATTCTAGCCTGAACACCTTTCGTCTGCATCATTTCTTTCAAGGCTTTAACATGAGGATAAACTTCACCAAATTCCGCTTCCAAAGCATTGTCTAAAACAGATTTTGCCAAAGGTTCTTTACCTCCGTTATTCATAATATTATCTAAAAATTGTTGCAATGGTTCTTTTACATTTGGGTATTCCTTTAATCTATAATCAGAAATCCCTGCTTTTTCAACAGCCAAAGCAATAGCATCATCCAAGTCTCCAATTTTATCTACCAAGCCAATTTCCATAGCTTTTTCACCAGTCCAAACTCGACCTTGTGCATATTCATGAACGGCATCTTTACTATCATAATCACGACCTTCTTTTACCCGAAGTAAAAAATGATCGTAGAACTCGTTTGTAAATTTTTGCAACCGATTACCCTCTGCTTCATCCATATCTAAGAAAGGAGTAATGCCCGTTGAGAATCGAGTAGTTTTGACCGTATCCACTTCAATACCAAGGTGTTTTCGAGCACCTTCTTCCCAACTAGGAATCATTGAGAAAACCCCAATAGAACCAGTAATCGTATTTTTTTGAGCAAGGATGGCATCAGAATTGGCAGCAATATAATACCCACCTGATGCAGCCACATCACCCATTGAAGTGATGATTGTTTTTCCATCAGCTTTAGCCAGTTCCAGTTCTCTCCAAATATTTTCAGAAGCCATACCGCTACCTCCACCTGAATTGACACGCATAACAATAGCTTTTACATTATCATCTTTTCGAGCCTTACGAATGATACGTGCATATTTATCACCTCCCACACTTCCAAGTGTTCCTTCACCATCAACGATAGATCCTTCCGCATAAACCACAACTACTTTATTACTTGAACTAAAATCTTGAACCGATGCAACTACATCGGCATAATCATATAATTCGATGGTAGGAATTTTAGTCTCTTCACTCAACCCAAGTCGTTCTCTCAATTCATCCAAAACTTCATCTTTATATTTTGCCTCATCAACTAAACCACTTGCTACCGCTTCTTTGGAATTCAACATGATACCTTCATTAGCTATTTTTCGTAATTCCGTAGGAGTCATGTTACGAGAAGCTGCGATGTCGTCCAAATAAACCCTATACATCCCTTCCAAATATTCTCTTACTTGAGTTCTATTTTGACTACTCATTTTAAAAAGCCGATAAGGTTCGGTTGCACTTTTAAATTGACCAGCGTATTTCACTTGCATTTTGATCCCCATCTTATCAAGCATTCCTTTAAAGAATGGAATCGTTGCTCCGAAACCATCAAACTCCATAATTGAAAATGGATTGATATAAATTTTATCAGCAGCAGATGCGATATAATAAGTTCCTCTGGAATAGTATTGAGCATAAGCCATCACGAATTTTCCACTTTTCTTAAAATCTAATATTTCATCTCGGAGATAAGAAGCATTGGCTTGTCCTAATCCAAGACTTGACAAATCAATCATGATTCCTTGAATATCATCATCCGTAGTGGCATATCGAATAGCTCGTACCATATCATGAAGTCCCAAAACATTTCCAGTTTCAATATCAAAGCGATCCATTTGAACATTATTCGTTTTTTCAGGTACTGGAGCATTAAGAGAAATATTAAGAACGGAATTGGATTTTACTGTGGGAGCCGCGTCACTACTAAAGGCATTGATAGACTTAGTGACCATAGCACTTCCCATCGAAAATAATAAAATTCCTGCTAGTGTCATTCCAAGGCAAGATGCGAAAACAAATTTTACAAAATCTTTCATATTTATAGGCTAATTTTTATAATTGGTTGTGTTTCAAATTTTAATTCACAAAACTAACGTATTACACGCTTTTTTGTTAAAAAATGTTTTGTAAAATTAAAAGAACTACGATAATTGAAGGATATTATTAGATAAATGGGTAAAGACGGTGGACGGACGGGAAGGGAAGAAGGGAATAAGGGAAGACGGATTTACGATTTGAGAAGTTCTTCGAATAATTGTGAGTTCCATAGCTCACCAGTTTTTCGTAAAACTTCTCAAATCGTAAATCCTTCTTCCCTTCCCCGTCCCTCCACCGTCAAGCGTAGTGTCCATTTTCAAATTAAAAACTTTGTGTTATATTTACACCAACACATTTTAACCTAATTAAAACTTCTCAAAATATGAAACGAAAAATCAGAATGGGAATGGTTGGAGGAGGTCGTGGTGCCTTTATCGGAGCCGTTCACAGAATGGCTGCTGCTCTTGATGGCGAAATCGAATTGGTCTGTGGAGCATTCAGTAGCAATCCTAAAAAATCAAAACTTTCAGGTGCAGATTTGTACCTCCCTGCCAATCGAGTTTATGGTACTTACCAAGAAATGATTCAAAAAGAAGCTCAACTTCCTGAAGGCGAACGAATGGATTTTATCAGTATCGTTACCCCTAATCATATGCACTTTGGTCCTGCCGAAATGGCTTTAAAAAATGGTTTCCATGTAGTGTGTGACAAACCCATTACTTTTAATTTAAAAGAAGCTAAAGCATTGCAAAAACTAGTCAAGAAGACAGGACTTATTTTCGCATTGACTCATAATTATACGGGTTATCCAATGGTAAAGCAAGCCAAGATGATGATCGCAAAAGGTAAGCTAGGAAAAGTACGTAAAATTGTAGTGGAGTATCCTCAAGGTTGGTTGTCCACATTTTTGGAAGGAAGTGATCAAAAACAAGCTGCTTGGAGAACCGACCCAAAACGTTCTGGAATTGCAGGAGCAATGGGAGACATCGGAACACATGCTGAAAATTTAGCAGAGTATATTTCTGGTTTAAAAATAAAACGGATGTGTGCTGATCTTTCGATTTTGGTAGATGGACGGTTGCTAGATGATGATGGAAATGTATTGTTAGAATTTAATAATGGAGCAAAAGGAATTTTGTTTGCTAGTCAAATTTCCGCAGGGGAAGAAAATAATTTAAAGATCAGAATCTACGGAGAAAAGGGTGGTTTGGAATGGCATCAAATGGAACCTAATTCATTGACAGTCAGATGGTTGGATAAGTCTATGGAAATCATGCGTACAGGTGTAGGGAAACTTTATCCTGAAGCAAATGCACATACTCGATTGCCTGCGGGGCATCCCGAAGGGTACTTGGAAGCCTTTGCAAATATCTATCGGAATTTTGCATTTTGCGTGCGAGCACATCAAAGTGGTAAAAAACCTAACAAGATGTATACAGATTTTCCAACAGTAGATGATGGGGTACGTGGAATGCAATTTATTGAAAAGGTGGTTGCTTCAAGTAAGAGTAAAAGTAAGTGGACGAAGTTTTAATGAATAATTAATAATTACTTCGAAAGCAGTTTTATTGATTATTTGAAAATCCTTCTATATGTATTTATAGAATTTTTTTTTCACAAAAAATAAATCTAAAAATGGGATTAAAAACAATAAAAGGACCGGCTATATTTTTAGCCCAATTTGTAGGAGAGAAAGCTCCATTTAATAATTTGGAAAACATGTGTAAGTGGGCTGCTGCATTAGGCTATAAAGGAATTCAAATTCCAACATGGGCATCAGAATTAATTGATTTGAAGAAAGCAGCTACGAGCAAAACCTATTGTTCAGAGTTAAAAGGAATGGTGGAATCGCATGGTTTGAAAATAACAGAATTATCAACCCACTTGCAAGGGCAACTGGTAGCAGTACATCCTGCATATGATTTGATGTTTGATGGATTTGCTCCAAAAGAGGTTCAAAAAAATCCAAAGGCTCGACAAAAATGGGCGGTACAACAATTAAAATACGCAGCCAAAGCAAGTAAGAATTTAGGACTAAAAGCACATGTTACTTTTTCAGGTGCTTTGATTTGGCAAACGGTGTATCCTTGGCCACAACGTCCTGCTGGATTGGTGGATGAGGCATTTAAAGAACTGGCAAAAAGATGGACTCCTATCTTAAATGAATTTGATAAAGCAGGTACGGATCTTTGTTATGAAATTCACCCAGGCGAAGATTTACATGATGGACTGACCTTCGAGCGATTTTTAAAAGCAGTAAAAAATCATAAACGTTGTCATATTTTATATGATCCAAGTCACTTTATTTTACAACAATTGGATTATTTGCAATTCATTGATTTTTATCATGAGCGTATAAAAATGTTCCATGTCAAGGACGCAGAATTTAACCCAACTGGAAAAGCAGGCGTGTATGGAGGCTATGCAGATTGGGTAGATCGCCCTGGAAGATTCCGTTCTTTGGGTGATGGACAAATTGATTTTAAAAGTATTTTTTCCAAACTTTCTCAATATGGATTTAATGGTTGGGCGGTGATGGAATGGGAATGCTGTATCAAATCACCTGAACAAGGTGCAAGAGAAGGAGCACCATTTATCCAAAAGCATATTATCGAAGTTACGAAACGTGCATTCGATGATTTTGCAGGTGGTGTGGATAAAAATATGATTAAGAAAGTGATTGGGTTATAAATCAAAATCAAAATGTCAATCAAAATCAAAATTTCATATCTGTTGATTCACAATTCGTGTTTTGATTTTGATTGATATTTTGATTTTGATTTTATTCGACTAGAATGGCGAAAGAAATAGAAAGAAAATTTTTACTAAAAAACGAAGATTGGAAGTCGCAAGTAGATAAAAGTTTTTCCATCAAACAAGGT
>CAKZSH010000245.1 GCA_937918905.1 uncultured Saprospiraceae bacterium | reverse complement strand
CCATCTGAAGGCTTCTTTTTCAATATGATTTCGCTTCGCTATGAAAAAATGAAGCCGTACCGAAGGGTATGCCTTAATTTTTTCATTTCCTCATATTAAAAAATAATCTCTTCATACGGATAGGTTATTTAATTCCTACTCCCTTAATTCTTTTTTCTTTATCAAAACTTACTCGAAAGAAAAGTAAAGACGTTGGAGGATTCGTTTCGCTTTACCATTTTGAGTACCACTTTTTCTTTTTGCAAAAATTGATTATCAGGGGAGATTTCAATTAATACTTCACGTCCGTATTGTTTGAATGCAGGGTTTTTTCTAAGCCTTTCTGGAATTTCGATAATTCGAGAACCCATACCCACTACAGCTCCAGTTGCTCGATGATCGCTATGTTGATGAGAAATAACTTCGATGACATCCCCTTCATTAACTTCCAAAATTAAATTCTCATGAACAAACCCTTTTATCATAGTTGGGTTTTTTTCATAGAAAGAAATGAGCGTTGTAAATTCATCAATATACTCTCGTTCTTTACAAAATACATTACCAATCACTCCATCATTAGGAGCTGTAACAGAAAGTTTGGATGCTTCGCTGGTATAATAATTTCGTTCGTTTTCCAATTGATTTAATTGTGCTTTTGCAGGTGCGTTTCCTGACCACAATGATTTTTCCAATTGATCCACTTGAACTACTAATGGTTGAGTAGCAAGTTTAAGTTCCTTTTTTAGATTTTTGATTTTTATGGCTAAAGGATCAATGGTTTTGTTGTTAGGTACGTCAATCGATTCGAGATCTTTAGCCAATGATCTATTGATATTTCGTTGAACTTGCAGTTGTTTTATCTTTGATAAAATTTCATTTTCTTTTGCAGCAATCTGAGCATTCAATCTTTTTATTTCAGCATTCGTATCCTCAATCCGTATTTTATTTTTTGCTTCCAATGCGCTAATTTTTTGATCCAGCGTATTTAGTTTTCGCCCCAAATTAGACTGTGTAGCTTCGATTAATAATTGACCTTCTTTTACCTTTTGACCTGCCGTGACCAATACATCATTGACCTCAACAGGAAAATCTAAATTAATTTCAGTTTCCTTATTTTCGGCAAAACCATAAAACAAGACAGTCGTCTTTCCATAGTTCTGCTGAAGTTGCCACAAGGCACCAAGCACCAATAGTAGGGTTATATAGATAGTGTATCTTTTCATTTTTAATTTTGTGTCAGCTTAATTATTTGTGATTCTGTATAAGTTTTTTTTAGTTAGTTACTGATGTTACGCAAAAAAGATATTAATCTAGTTTCGAAAATATATTGATGATTGAACGCTGAGACGCTGAGACGCAGAGTTGGTCGAATAACTTATTGGATGTCGCAGAGTATTTTTCCCCGCCTGCGGCAGGTTTGAAAAATAGAAGCAGAGTCCACAAAGTCTTTCATCAAGAACACTTTAAATCTCTGCATCTTTGCTCATTTTTATTGTAATAAAAATACTCTGCGCGCTCAATATGTTATTCGACAACCTCAGCGTCTCAGCCTCTCAGCGTTGGAAAATTCAAAATATTTCGTGCGTAATCTTTTTTGCGTAACATCAGTTAGTTATTAGTAACTGAAGATTCGTTATTACCTACCTACCTTCACTTAGTTGTCTTCATTTACCTCTTGCATGTTTAACCTAACCCCCTCAATACCATGAATTTCAAATAGTCGATCAATAAATTCGATTCCTTTTTTTGCTTGTTTAAGTTTGACTTTATATTCATATTCAATAATACTATTTTGAGTTTGCTCCATTCGATGGACTTTATATTTTTTCAAAATAGACACATTGCAATATAGGTCAATCAACCCTTCGGCTGGCCCTATCATGGATTTGGAATGCACCTCAAATCTCAAAGTTCCCATTAAATTATTAGTTGAACTATATCGACTAAATCGTAAAATAAAAGCACAGATACAAAATCCAATCGTTCCAACAACACCAATTATAAAAGCATAAATTCCACAAGCAATTCCTACTGCAATGGAAGCAAATATAAAAATCAAGTTTCGGGGATCTCGAAGCGTAGTTCTAAATCGAATGATCGATAGGACTCCCAACATCCCTAAACCTCTTGCTACACTATCACCAATGGATTGCATAACAGTTGCCGTAACTATGGATATTAAAAATAGCGATTGGAGGAAGTTGACTGCATTTTTGGATGCAGGTGATGTTTTTTCATAGGTAATAGCCAAGAGACCAGATAATAAAAAACAAAATAGTACTGTATATAAAATCAGTACAAAAGTGGGATTTTCACTACTATTTTCAATCACAAATGAATCGAACATTTTCTCATATAGTTTAAACTAAAAGCAAAGTGCATAGCCAGATGATTAACTTTCAATTTAATGGATATAGTGATATCGTTCGATATACACCATAAACAAAATGGAATAGTCTACTGTAACTATTGCAAAAATTCTTAATCAGTTTTTAAGATTTAATACTCTGTAACAGAAATTATTTAACTTATTCGGTAGGTATGGAATAATAGAATTTGCTTAAAAATATGGAGCCAAAATTTTGCTTCAATTTTTTAAAGCCTAGATAAAGGGAGTAAAAAAAGATTTAGTTTTGTTTTGGAGATATAGAAAATACAAATATAACTATTTACTTTTCTAAGTAAAATTACTTAATCCCACATACTCATGTGGGAAGAAACTCTTTATTTTTGCCACAAAGTAATTGTAAAAATTATATAACTTGAATTTACATATTTTTTCTTATTTATGGAAATTATACGGATTTTAATAAGAGATGTATTTACCTATTTGGGCAGCTTCTAGATTTGTAATGGAAGGAATGTCGGCTAGCGGTTTATTGGTTTTTTCTTTTTTAGAAATACTAGATTGATTTGCAACTACAAACCAAGCAGATGGAAAAATAAAAACAAATTAAATACTTCCTTCCTCGCCTCAATAATAAACTTACCTTTGCAGCCTTAAAAAAACAATGGCCACACATCGTCAATAATTGCACAAAATATAACTCATGAATATTTACCAACAAATAGAAGCAGAAATTCTAGCCGCTTCTCATATTGTTATTACTGCCCACAAATCTGCTGATGGAGACTCCATCGGTTCATCATTAGGTTTATTATTTTTTATTGAAAAATTGGGAAAGAAAGCCGTGGTCTGTCACCCCGATAAAGCACCTGATTTTTTATACTGGTTAGACAGTAGTTCTATTCTTTTGATGGAAGAAAATCCAGAAGCAGTAACTGCCCAAATGAAAAAGGCAGATTTAATTTTCTGTTTAGATTACAATGCCACCAGCCGTGTAGGACCAGATATGCAAGTCTTATTGGAAGCAACGACTTGTAATAAAATCATGATAGATCATCATTTGGAACCTGAGGATTTTTCTACGCTATCTATTTCTGAACCAACGGCTTCCTCTACTGCTCAATTGATTGTAGATTTAATGGAGGAGACTGGACATTTAGAATTGCTAGATGAAAAAATTGGTACTCCATTATATTTAGGTATTTTGACAGATACAGGTAGTTTCAAATACAACTCCGTAAAACCACGAACGCATGAAGTATTGGCTAAACTTTTAGCAGCAGGAGTAGAGCATCATTTAATTCATGAAAAATTAAATGATACGAATACAGAAAGTCGATTGCGTTTGCAAGGCTACGCCATGAGTGAAAAGTTAGAAATTTTATACGATCATAATGTTGCTATTATTGCTTTGTCAAAAGAAGAATTGGCGAAGTACAATTACCAAAAAGGAGATACCGATAGTTTGGCGAATACGTTATTATCTATCAAAGGAATGAAGGCTGCAATTGTTTTTAAAGAGAAAGATGGAATCATGAAAATTTCTTTCCGTTCCAAAGGTGCAGAAAATCCTGTCAACGTTTTGGCAGCAGATCATTTTGATGGAGGTGGACATGCCAATGCTGCTGGAGGTATGAGTGATTTAACAGTAGGAGAGACCTTGGAAAAATTAAAGGAGTTGATTCCTCAGTATTTTCAAAAAGAAGAAGAAGCTATTTTGTGAGACTGACTTTGACTTCAATATTAGAAATAACGATACGCTTACATTTCACAATGTAAGCGTATTGTTATTTCAGTTCATTTTTTTGCGAAAAGGTTTTGGTAAGTTCTTGTTCATAATTATTCATAAGTTATTTCGGCTTTTTTTTACCCTTCTTCGTTAATCCCGAAACTTCGAAACGCCGATGCTAGGCATCGCCTACGTTTTTTGCCTCAAAGGATAAAAAAATAATCTCGAAATAACTTATAACTAATTATGGACAAGAACTTATTCGACCCATTCATCCCAGCTATCGGGACAAAATTCGTCATTCAGAATTAAGTTTAGGGAGTAGGAAATAAATAACCTACCCATCTGAAGGCTTCTTTTTCAATATGATTTCATAAAAAAATGAAGCCGTACCGAAGGGTATGCCTTAATTTTTTCATTTCCTCATATTAAAAAATAATCTCTTCATACGGGT
>CAKZSH010000244.1 GCA_937918905.1 uncultured Saprospiraceae bacterium | reverse complement strand
TTATGAGAAGCCTCATAGCCTATTTTATAAAATATCCTTTCGCTTCCAATATCTTGATGATTGCAATATTCATCTTTGGAATATTTGGTGCAACGAGTATGTCTTCTACTTTTTTTCCAGAAACAGAAAGTAAATTTATTTCTGTTCAAGCGGTTTATCCAGGAGCTTCTCCAGAGGAGATTGAAGAAGGAATTGTTGCCAAGATTGAAGAAAATTTAAAAGGAATAACGGGTGTAGAAAGAGTCACCTCCACCTCCTCTGAAAATTTAGGAACAGTACAAGTTGAGGTTGCCAAAGGTTACGATATTGATTTGATTTTAACGGATGTAAAAAATGGAGTAGATCAAATTAATTCTTTCCCAGCAGCGATGGAACCACCCACAATTTACAAAAGAGAAAATATTAGTTTGGTGGTCAGTTTTGCTTTGAGTGGTGATGTAGATTTGAAAACTTTAAAGAAGTTTGGAAGACAATCAGAGGATGAATTGAGAGCGATTGATGGTATTTCAAAAGTGGAATTAAAAGGTTTTCCAGAGGAAGAAATTGAGATTGCATTTAGAGAACAAGATTTACAAAATTATAAAATCACTTTCGCTGAAGCAGCAAGAGCCGTTCGAGTAGCGAATCTTGAAATGACAGGTGGAATCATTGAAGGGAAGGAAGAGGATTTATTGATTCGAGCAAAAAATAAAAGTTATTACGCCAATGATTTACGTGAAATCATTGTTATAAATAATCCAAATACAGGGATTGTCAGGCTACATCAAATTGCAGATATCAAAGACCAATGGGAAGATGATCCTACTCGAAGTTATATGAATGGAGAGCAAGCGGTTATTGTAGAAGTATCGAATACCTTAGAAGAAAATGCATTGGATATCGCTGATTTGGTGTTGAATTATATTGATGATTTTAATGAAAAAAATGATGTCATTAAAGCAACTGTTGTTCGTAATGAATCTACTTATTTGCTACAACGTTTGGCACTTTTGACCAATAATGGAATGGCAGGTTTTGTAATTGTATTAATATTGTTAGCCTGTTTTCTTCATTGGAGGTTGGCTTTTTGGGTGGCCTTATCTATTCCGATTTCCTTTGCTGGAATGTTCTTTTGTGCTTATTTGGTAGGTGCTACGATTAATATTATTTCATTGTTTGCTATGATTTTGGTAATTGGAATTTTGGTAGATGATGGAATCGTCGTGAGTGAAAGTATCTATCAAGAATATGAAAAAGGATTGTCCCCAACGGAGGCCGCTATTGAAGGAACTATAAAAGTTTTCCCTGCCGTATTTGGAGCAATTTTGACGACCTGTATTGCCTTTGGAGGTTTTTATTTTATTGATGGACGGTTTGGAGATTTCTTTGGTTCGATGAGTACCATTGTAATTTTCTCTTTGATTTTTTCTTTGATTGAAGCGGCTTTTATTTTACCTGCACACGTTGCTCACTCCAAGGCATTAAAAAATCGAACTAAAGAAAAAGGAAAAATTCTAAAATTTTTTGTAGGACTGATGAATGGCTTTAGGGATAAATTTTATGTACCTGCGTTAGATTTTTCTTTAAGAAATAAAGCCATGACCATAGCAGTTTTGGTGGCATTATTTATGGGAACTATCGGAGCGATTCAAGGCGGTATTATTCAAACTACTTTTTTTCCAAATATAGAATTTGATAATAGTTTGGTTTCTCTAAAACTCCCTTCAGGTACTAACGAAAAAATCACGGAACGTTGGTTGGATAAAATTGAAACTGCAATCAATGAAGTCAATAATGAATTGAGCGAAGAATATTTTGGAGGAGAAATGATGCCGATTATTAAGGTTACAAAAAACACAGGGCCAGGTAGTAATGATGGTACATTTGCATTGGTGATTTTAGATGCTGAAACACGAGGAGATGAATTATCAGTAGCCGAAATTAATATTCGTTTAAGAGAAAAAATTGGCCCGATACCTGATGCGGAAAATTTCACAATAGGAGGTGGTCGTGCATTTGGAAAACCCGTCTCGATTACGCTTTCAGGTGAGAACTTAAATGAATTAAATATTGCTGCGAATGAACTAAAAGACTCTCTGAAAACCTTGCAAGAGTTAACAGATATTGGAGATGATAATCAAGATGGATTAAGAGAAGTCAATATTAAATTAAATGAAAAAGCACATTACCTAGGGTTGAATCTTCAAGAGGTAGTAGGACAAGTTAGAGCAGGATTTTTTGGTTCAGAAATTCAAAGGTTACAAAGAGGTCGTGATGAAGTGAGAGTTTGGGTAAGGTATAAAAGAGAGGAACGTTCGAATATTCGTCAACTAGAAAATATGCGAATTCGATTTGCTGATGGACGTGAATTTCCGCTTTCAGATATTGCTGATTTTGAAATACAAAGAGGTGTAATTTCCATCAATCACATTAGTGGAAAAAGAGGGATTACCGTCAATGCAGATTTGTCTACAAGTGATGCTTCCGCTCAAGAATTAAATACGAATATCACGGAAAGTTTACTGCCACCTATTTTGGAAAAGCATCCAACCGTAAGTTACTCACAAGAAGGGGAAGCAAGAGAAAGTTCTAAATCATTTGCTTCTATGGGCCCCGTTTTTGCGATTTCATTTTTAATAATGTTTTTAGTTATTGCGTTAACTTTCCGATCTATTGGGCAAACCATTGCAGTAGCCATTATTATTCCTTTTGGATTTATTGGAGTTGGATTTGGGCATTGGTTAATGGGGCATCAATTGAGTATGATGTCTTACCTTGGAGTCTTTGCATTGATTGGAGTTTTGGTGAATGATACCTTAGTTTTTATTACGACTTATAATCAGTTATTGCAAAAAGGAAAAACGCAAATAGATGCGGTGAGGGAAGCAGGCATATCAAGGTTTCGACCGATTGTATTGACCACTTTAACTACTGTTGCGGGATTAACTCCATTGATGTTTGAAAAAAGTGTTCAAGCACAATTTTTAATTCCTATGGCAATTTCAGTTACCTTTGGGCTAATCATAGCCACCGTAATTATATTGTTATTGTTACCAGTTTTACTTGTGATAATGAATAGAATTCGATTGTACGGATTGTATGTATGGGAAGGCGAAAAGCTAGCTCCTGAAATGGTAGAACCTGCTGTTCATGGAAGAAGAAGTAATTATTTAGTATGGGCAATATCGGCGTTATTGATGTTAGGGGTATTTGCTGGAGTGATAATGTTGATGATGAAATTAACTGGAATGATGTTTTAAAATCGTTTTTAAAAAACCATTTTTTAAGATGAAAATTATAAAATTATTTTTTGCAATTATATTGTTATTTTCGATTACTCCAACTGTTGATGCGCAAGAAGACTTAACGCTGTCGCAAGCAATTGAGATTGGGTTGAAAAATAATTATCAAATCACTATTGCAGAACGAAATATCGAAATCGCTAAAAATAATAATACTTGGAAAGCAGCGGGACGGTATCCTCAAATTAATCTGAATCTAGCCAATAACAATAACTTTACAGGACAAAATAATCCAGCTAGTTTCCTTCAAGAATTTACTTCATTGAGTGGCGGTTTGACAGGAAGTGTGGACGGTGCTTACACCTTATTTGATGGGCATAAATTTAAAATTAATAAAAAACGATTCGAAGCACTTGAAAAACAAAGTGAAGGGAATGCCAAGATTGCAATCGAACAAACTATTCAATCCATCATCCTTTCTTATTATAATGCTGTAATTCAAAAAGAGAATGTCGCAACGGTAAAAGAACTTTTGAATCTATCAAGAGATCGTATTGATTATCAACGAGTTAAGGCAGAATTTGGACAAGCAGGAAGGTTTGATTTATTGCAAAGTGAGGATGCTTATTTTAATGATTCGACTACCTACTTGGTACAAGTTAATGGTTATGAAATCGCTTTGCAAAATCTTTCATTGGCAATGGGTGTGGATGATTTAAATAAAAAATATAACCCTACGGATGGGCTGACTTACGATGGAATTGCCTACAATTTTGAGGACTTAAAAAAGAAAATGTTGGACAGTAACCAGACCCTTAAAAATTTGTATGTTAATCAAAGTTTGACAGCTATTGAAACGGAGTCCGCAGAGAGTTTTAATAAATTAACTTTAAGGGTGAACGGTGGTCTAGGATTAGGCGGGACACTTTCCAGACTAAATATTATTGAACCCAATACCTTCCCCGTTGATAACCCAAACACGCAAAGAAATTACAATGTCTATGTAAATTTCACCGCCAATTATCCACTCTACGATGGTGGCAACAGAAGAAGAAATATTCAAAATGCGACTATTCAAGAAAACATTGCACAGTTGAATATTGAAGATTTTAAACGAAGTTTATCAGCTCAACTTAACAATACATTTGCAAATTATAATAATCAAGTTCGACTGCTTCAATTGACTTCGGATCGAGTTGAAAATGCAAAAGAAAATTTAGGCATTGCAGAGGAGCGATTTAAATCTGCTCAAATTAATTCCTTTGATTATCGAACTATTCAATTGAATTATTTGAATGCAGTTCAATCTTATCTACAAGCCATTTTTAATTTAAAAAATACAGAAACAGAATTTATTCGGTTGACAGGTGGTTTGATTCGGTAAAGGATAACACGAGTCAAGGTCTGACTCAAAAAGTCAGGCCTTGACTTCTAAGAACTTCAAAATTATTTTAATCCCAATCTCAAAGGCTTCAAAAAAAAATCTATACTTAATTTTCAAGGCTTCAATATAATTTTCACTTTCACTTTTCAAGACTTCAATATAAGTCAAGGCTTGACTTTTGAAGCCAAACCTTGACTCGTATCGTAGCAGAAATAGAGATTTTAACCCTCCTGATGAAAATCCAATAGTTACCTTCATAAAATACAAAATGAATCTCGTCCGTTTTTTTATACTTCATTTAATTTATTAAATTTATGGGAAATAGTTAATTCAAAAGATTACACAACCTGATTGCCTACAATCAAGATGAAACAAACCATCATATGAAATATTTTCCAACAATACTTTTACTAGTTTTTTTTTCATGTCAAACTGAACCCAAGACCAATACAGATTCAAAGACAGGTAATTCCGAAACGAAAGGAGAATGGATTGCTCTTTTTGATGGTACAACTACCGATGGTTGGAGAGCTTACAATGGAGAATCACTACCATCTCAATGGGTGATTCAAGATGGCACTTTGACATTTGATACAGAGAAAAGAACAGAAGCAGAGCGCAAGGGTGGCAAAGACATTATTTACGCTGCCGAAGAATTTGAAAATTTTGAATTGTATTTGGAATGGAAAATACCTGAAGGTGGCAACAGCGGAATATTTTATCATGCCAAGGAAGGTTACCCAGGCCCTTATGAGGTTTCTCCTGAATATCAATTATTGGATGATTTAAAATGGGAAGAAATAAATAATGCTAAATTAGAAGAGTGGCAAAAAACAGGTGCTGACTATGCAATGTACACTCCCAACGTTGCTCAAAAAATTGTAAAACCAGCAGGCGAATGGAATACTTCAAAAATTAGATTTACAACTGAGTTGGTAGAGCATTGGTTAAATGGAAAAAAAGTAGTCTCATTTGTTCCCTGGTCAGATGATTGGAAGGAAAGAAAACAGAAAGGGAAGTGGAAAGATTTTCCTGATTATGGAAAATTTAAAAAAGGATATATTGGACTACAAGATCATGATAGTCCATTGTGGTTTAAAAATATTAAAATAAAAAAACTATAAAATCACGTTCTTTTTAAAGAACCTAAAATCGAAACAAAATGAAAAAACGAGAATTTTTAAAACAAATGGCAGTCATCACCGCAGGGGCAACAATTTTACCTTCATGCGGAATTGATAAACCTGCGACCACTAAAAAATTGGAGCGATTAAGAACTGCACATATCGGAGTAGGCGGAATGGGAATGGAAGATTTAAAAGCAATGGCTTCCCATGAATTAGTGGATGTAACTGCGCTTTGTGATGTTGATGCTAACGCTTTAAAAGCGGCACAACTTTTATATCCTGATGCAAAAGTTTATAAAGATTATCGGAAACTTTTAGAAGAATTGGGAGAAGAAATTGATGCCGTGGTGGTTTCCACACCTGACCATACTCATGCTCCTGCATCTATGGCTGCGATGGGATTGGGGAAAGCGGTGTATTGTCAAAAACCATTGACGCATCATGTTTCTGAAGCAAGGAAGATGCGCAAAATGGCAAAGGAGAAAAAATTGATTACTCAAATGGGAATTCAAGTGCATTCATTTTATGATTATAAATTGGCAACACTTTTAATCCAATCAGGTATCATCGGAAAAGTGAGTATGGTTCGAGCTTGGTCGAATAAAAATTGGGGTTATGATGGAGCAATTCCTGAAGGAGAAGATGCAGTTCCAGAAAACTTGGATTGGAATCTTTGGTTGGGGACTGCTGCGAAGCGACCTTATAAAAAT
>CAKZSH010000243.1 GCA_937918905.1 uncultured Saprospiraceae bacterium | reverse complement strand
GAACTTTCTAAAAACAATTTTCACAATCCGTTATCTTAATTTATCTGCCGTAAGCATGAAAGATAAGTCATTTGCTCGAAGTGAAGTTTCTGAAAACTTAATTTAAAACCGACTTTTCGATTTTACGGGAATGTTTTGTTTTCTCTTTTGCTTGCAGGCAACTTATTTATATACACACTAGGTGTACATATATCTCTTATCTATTTTTAATTAAAACCATCGGCTTTTAGCTTGTAATCAACTGACAATGAGTTATTTATGTCCTTTTTCAAGTAATACACCCCACTCATATTATAAAAATATACAGGTAAAGATATATTTTAAAAAATCAACTTTGTTTTGGTGGAATTCCTTTGATTATATCAAGAGGGCTACGTAATTTCTTTAATGCTTTTGAAGAAATATGTAAGTACTTTTCAGTAGTTTTTATAGACTGATGACCAAGCGCTTCCTGTAATAAACCTATACTAAAACCATTTTCCACACAATGTGTAGCATAACTATGTCGAAGTGTATGGACTGTTCCATACGAAAATACTTTTGATTTCTCCAAAGCCATTTTGAAGATTTTTTGTACTGTTGATTTACCATATTGACCTCCGTGTTTTCCTTCAAATAGCCAATAGGAAGGTCGATACTGATTTTTATATTTTTTCAAAAAAGGAACAACCTCTTCTGCTAAGGTAACAAATCTATCTTTATTTCCTTTACCATTTTTAATAAAGATTACTCTTCTATCAAGGTTGATATCTCTTGTCTTGATATTTATCACTTCACCTAATCTTAACCCCGCAGAATAAATTAATAATAAAACTAGCCGGTGCTTGATATTATCTGGAGATTCTATCAATGTTACTACCTCTTCTTGTGAAAAAACATTTGGAAGGTGCTTGGGTTTTTTGGGTCTTGGAATTTCTATTTGAGTTTTGGGTTTATTCAATGCTTTTTCCCAATAGGATTTTACGGCATTGATAATAATATTTTGTGTAGAGACGGCTATTTTTTTAAATTTTATTTGATGTAGTATATAATCTTGAATATCCTTTACTGTAAGATTTTCAGGATGAATTTTTGGGTAATAAATAAAAATAGCAATAAGGTGTTGTTTATAGGCCTTGAGCGTACTATGGCTCAATCTTTTTAAAGTTAATGCCTGTGTCAATTTATGAAGTGCTAATTTTTGTTCTTTATTTAGAATATCTATCTTGAGAATCTTTCCTTTTTTTTGTTTCGTTGTAGGAAGATTTTCAACTTCATAATGGCTAGGTATATTTTTTTCAATTTTAAAATTGAAGCGTAAAAATTTCAATCCGATATAAGATTTAATTTGATAAAAGGTTTGTTTTACATAAGGTACCCGCCAGCATATTTTTTTAGTATCCCATTGTCTCCCTTCAATATTTCTGATTGTTTCTGTCCAGCCTTTTTTATGTACTGGACAGTAAAGTTCAAACCAATTTTGATCAATAGGGTTGGCAACAATATAATGACCTACTACTTTTTTGTTTGATTCCCCGTTTTGGATATATTCAGAATATTTGACTTTATACTGAAATGATTTGGCAGAAGGTAATTGTTTCTTTGTGGGATAAATAAGATTTTCTTGAGCAAAGACTTGTAGGAGTTGAGCAAATGTTTCTTTATTATATGGTACATGCCAACAGTTTTTGGATTGACTCCATTTTCGATCTTCAATTTTCTTTACTTTATCAATTAGTTCCTTGTTCCAAGGAAAACTAATCTTTATCCTTTTTTTATTGTAATGTGTAATTTTGGATAGTTGAATCTTGTAAGGTTGTTTAATCATAGAAAAATTGTTTTGTCAATAAAAACTTACTCGTATATTGATTTTTTTTTAAAACTCCCTTACAAACCAACGCTTGAAAGGGAGTTTTAAACTCACGCAAAAGCACTACTACATCACTTCACCCAATGCACGTTTCGCATACACCGCAGCCATACTCTTCCGATATTTCGCACTAGCAAAATGATCACTCATCACATCCATACCATCCGCAACACTCGTTGCCGCATCCGCCGCAGAGCTTCCCCCCACAACCGCTTTTTCAACATTCGTATCACGAAAAGGAGTAGAGCAAACCCCATTAAACGCTACCCTAGCCATACCACCACCCACAGCAACAGCACAACCTACCAATGCAAAACGAGAAGCAGGTTGAGGCATTTTCACATAAGTGGAGTTTGCATTAAATTCCGTTTTAGGAATACTGATCGAAGCCAATATTTCCCCTTCCTCAACAGCGGTCATAAATAACCCCTTGAAGAATTGGTCAATATCAACCGTGCGAGAACCACCTGCATTTTTGATCGTAATATTAGCATCAGCAGCCAATAATACTGCAGGCCAATCCGCCGCTGGATCAGCATGTGCAATACTGCCACCAATTGTTCCGAAATTACGAACTTGAACATCGCCAATCATACCTGCCGCTTTGGCAACCATAGGCGCGTGTTTTTGAATAGCTTCATTTCTTGCAATGTCTGCATGAGTAGCGCAAGCTCCAATCGTAATCGACTTTTCGTTATCGCTAATTTTTTTCATATCAGCAATACCTGCGATGTCGATTAAATTTTCAGGATCTGCTAACCGTAATTTCATTACTGGAATCAAACTGTGACCGCCTGCCAAAATTTTACATTCGTCTCCAAATTTTGACATTAATTCCAACGCCTCGCCTATATTACTAGGTCTATGATAATTTACTTTTGAAGGAACCATATTTTTAAATTTAAAATTTTTCTTTTGATTTAAAATATTGCTGAATTGTAGTTCAGCTTTTTCAAAAAATAAATTTTGAATTTTGAATGCTGAGTTTTGAATGGGTCGAAAATCGCATATCACAATTATTCGATTTATTCAAAAATCAAAATTCATCATTCAAAATTACTCCTCAGTCTCCCCTGAATCATCATTCAAGATATTCCAAATTTTTTCCGAAGTAATCGGCATTTGAACATCATAAATTCCGTAAGGAGATAAAGCATCCATTACTGCATTGACCACCGCAGGAGTAGAACCGATACAACCTGCTTCACCTGCACCTTTTACCCCAAGAGGATTATGAGGACAAGGAGTAACCGTTCTATCAATTTCAAATTGTGGTAAATCATCTGCACGAGGCATGACATAATCCATATAACTTCCATTGACCAATTGACCACTATCATCATAAATGGTTCCTTCACAAAGTGCTTGACCTATTCCTTGCGCCAAACCTCCATGAATTTGCCCATCCACGATCATTGGATTAATCACATTTCCTACATCATCAACTGCGATAAATCTTTTTAAGGTAGTTTTACCTGTTTCTTTTTCAACTTCCACAATCGCAACATGTGCTCCAAATGGATAAGTAAAATTCGCAGGATCATAAAAACTTGAAAAATCTAACCCTGGTTCAAGGCCTTCTGGATAGTTATGAGGAACGTAGGAAGTTAGAGAAACATCTCCAAAAGAGACTGATTTATCTGTTCCTTTTACCGTCCATTTTCCTTCTGCAAATTCTAGATCTTCTTCCGATGCTTCGAGTAAGTGAGCCGCAATCTTAGTTCCTTTTTCAATCACTTTATCAATACTTTTTACAATCGCACTTCCACCTACTGCCAAACTCCGAGAACCATAAGTTCCCATTCCAAAGGCAACCGCATCAGAATCACCATGAACAATGTCTACATCTTCCAAAGGAATTCCAAAACGATCTGCAACGATTTGTGCAAAGGTCGTTTCATGACCTTGACCATGTGAATGCGAACCAGAGTACACACTTACTTTTCCAGTAGGCTGTACCCGTACTTGTGCCGATTCAAATAAACCTGCCCGAGCACCTAATGCTCCTACAACTGCTGAAGGTGCAATTCCACATGCTTCGATATAAGTTGAAAATCCAATTCCTAATAATTTTCCAGAATCCAAAGCTGCTTTTTGTTCTGCTCGGAAATTTTCATAACCGACCATTTCCAATGCTCGTTTCAATACAGGATGATAATCTCCTGAATCATATTGTAGTGCCACCTGAGTTTGATAACCTGGTTCTTCTACACCATTAAATTTTGGAATAAAATTTTTAAAACGTAATTCCGCAGGATCCATATTCATTTCTAATGCTGCGGTATCCATCAACCGTTCTAATAAATAAGTAGCTTCAGGACGACCTGCACCTCGATACGCATCTACTGCATTGGTATTGGTAAATACCGCATTGACATGAACATGGATTAAAGGAGTCGTGTACAATCCTTGCAATAATGTTCCATGCAAATAAGTAGGTACTGCTGGCGCAAATGTAGAAAGGTATGCTCCCATGTTGGCATAAGTATGCGCTTTAAGTGCCAAGACCTTTCCATCTTTATCAAAAGCCATTTGTGCTTTGGTACGGTGGTCACGACCATGCGCATCCGTAAGGAAACTTTCGCTTCGTTCTGCTGTCCATTTGATTGGCCGTTTGATTTGATTCGATCCCCAAATCACCATGGCTTCCTCTGTGTAATGGAAAATCTTACTTCCGAAACCTCCTCCTACATCTGGCCCGACTACTCGAACTTTATGCTCAGGAATGCCCAAAACAAAAGCGCATAACAACAGTCTTACAAGGTGCGGATTTTGAGTAGAAGTGTATAAAGTATATTTATCATTGGAAGTATCAAAATGTCCAATCGCACTTCTCGGCTCAATGGCATTGGGTACCACTCTATTATTTATAAATTCTAAAGTGGTGACATGATGCGCATTTTCAATAGCAGCATCCACCTCATCTTTTGCATTACCTAGTTCCCAGTCAAATGCTAAATTACCTGGTACATCAGGATGTACTTGAGGTGCGCCCTCTTCCATTGCAGCTTTGGCATCCGTAACGGCAGGAAGTGGATTATAATCTACAATAATCATTTCAGCAGCATCTTTAGCTTGGCCATAAGTTTCAGCAATAACCATTGCCACAGCATCACCTGCATGCATGGCTTTATCTTTTACTAATAGCGGGTGTTTGGGTTCCTTCATGGTTTCCCCATTGATAAAATCTACCTGCCAACCACAAGGTACTCCGTTGATTTCGGCAACATCTGCACCTGTGAATATTTTTACAACGCCAGGCATTTTTTCGGCATTTGAAATATCTACGCTTCGAATTTCGGCATGTGCATGTGGGCTTCTTACAAAGCGGGCATACGTCATTTGAGGTAAGACAATATCATCGGTATATTTTCCTTGACCGGTGATAAAGCGTTTGTCTTCCACTCTTTTTATTGATTTTCCTATAAAAGTCATTTTTGTAATAGTTTTGTTGGAAAAATTGAAAAATCAAAATCATAATGTCAATCAAAATCAAAAATCGAATATGGTGTTTTTACCATCCGTGTTTTTGATTT
The DNA here is from genome assembly GCA_937918905.1 of uncultured Saprospiraceae bacterium. Taxonomy (GTDB): domain Bacteria; phylum Bacteroidota; class Bacteroidia; order Chitinophagales; family Saprospiraceae; genus CAJQQY01. The sequence goes on along the minus strand of CAKZSH010000243.1, from coordinate 1,777 downwards.
TTATTTTGATTGAATTTTTGATTTCCTTAGACTGTCGCCGCACTCATCTTTGCTGCGGCATTTTGAATCGACTTTATGATATTATGATAACCTGTACATCGACAGAAGTTCCCTTCCAATGCTTCTCGAATTTCATGTTCTGTTGGATTAGCATTATTGGATAATAAGTCGGCGGCATTCATAATCATACCGGGCGTACAAAAACCACATTGCAAACCATGTTCTTCGTGGAAGGCTTGTTGGAGTGGATGAAGGTTGTCGCCATTGGCCATACCTTCGATAGTCGTTACTTGATGACCTTCTGCCTGACAGGCAAGCATGGTGCAAGATTTCAATGCTTTGTCATCTAACAAAACAGTACAAGCGCCACAACTACTCGTATCACAACCAACGTGTGTACCAGTCATTGCAAGTTCTTCCCGTAGGAAATGAACCAACAAAGTGCGAGGCTCAACCATTCTTTCGTAAGATTTCCCATTTACAGATAGTGAGATTTTTACTTTCATGGATAAGAGTTTATAGGAGCTAATTTTGAACCTGCTTATGCCAGCAGGCAGGTGAAGAATTTTTGAATCTTGAATGGATCGAAAATCTTTGACGCTAAAAAATTCTTTAAAACTCTTTTAAAAAAAGCTCAATGATTAGGTTAAAAAATGTCAAGTGAATTAATAATTCTTCACCTGCCTGCCGGCATAGGCAGGTTCAAAATTATAACGAAGTGGAGAAGGTAGGAAGAGGATAGGGTTTCGTTGATTGTTTTGTTTCTATACTCTAGTAGCCATGTTTCGCCACAAATTATTATGTTTGTTATTGAAAACTTTACATTTCAATCGTTCTGCCAAAATAGAATATTTTTACGTTTTATTAGGTGTTTTTAGGTGAAAAAATATTTAATTCTGTATTTTTATGAAAAAAGAAAACATTGCTTCTAAGTCATTTTTTATTTTTGACGCATTTAGGACAATTTTTAAGACAAGTGAAATTGATGCTGAATTAAAAAGTATTGCAAAAGATAAAACAGAAAACTTGATTTTTGTTTGGAGAAAAAAGCAATTGGAGTACACTTGGCTTCGTAATCAAATGAATCAATATGCACCTTTTAGTCAAGTGACCAAGGAGGCATTGGATTATAGTATGCGTGTGAATGGTCTGAAAAATCCGAGGATTTTTGATTTGCTATTGCCAATTTATGATAGCCCTAGTTTGATTGATGGAGCTTTTGAGGCTTTGAATTTTTTAAAAGAAAAAAACAAAACGGTTTGTATTTTATCGAATGGTACAAGAGCCATGTTGGAAAATGGAGTTCGTAAAACAGGGATTGAAGATATTGTCGATTTTATCTTTTCGGTGGATGATATTCAAGTTTATAAACCTCGTGAAGAGGTGTATCAAATGGCTATGGATAAATTAGATGCTGATGTAAATGAATTGTTATTTTTTTCGAGTAACCAATGGGATGTTTCGGGAGCGAGTGTTTTTGGATGGGATTGTGCTTGGGTAAATCAGGACGAGGAGGTGCGGGAAGGATTGCCATTTGGGAAGGTGGTGGAATTGGGAGGATTGAAGGAGATAACTTTTTGAAGCCCGAACAATAGAATAAGGATTTATGATTTGAGATTAATAATGCATACTAGTGCGAATCAAGGGTTGGAAATACCGTTGGACGTTGGACGATTGAGTCAAGGTTTGACTTTTTCAAGTCAAGCCTTGACTTATAAGAACATCAAGATAAGAACATCAATATAAGTCAAAGCCTGACTTGAAAAGTCAGACCTTG
>CAKZSH010000242.1 GCA_937918905.1 uncultured Saprospiraceae bacterium | reverse complement strand
CGACTCAAAATGTATATTTTTGAGTCGCTTTTTTAATTGGAAACGGTAGACGGATGCTTCGCTTGACGGTAGACGGACGTTCACTTCGTTCTCTTGACGACTCGAACAATCTTAAATACGAATTATTCGAACCGTCAAGAGAACGAAGTGAACGTCCCGTCTACCGTCAAGCGAAGCGTCCGTCTACCGTTTCCAATTAAAAAAGCGACTCAAAAATATACATTTTGAGTCGCTTTTTTAAGCTTGAATGAAAATCCTTATAACTTATTTTCCATTCAAAAGAGCTTCATACTTATTCTTATCTCTAAGAATATCAATTGCATCTTTAATCTCTTTATCGTTTTTCAACCTAACTTGGATTTTTCCTTTTTGGTAATAATAACGACTAACGATTTCTTTTTCAATTTCATTGATGATCGCGTCTTTGTAATTTGCTAAATCATTATTTTTTTCTGCTTTGATTTTAGCTTGCATTGCTTTGATGTCAGCTTCAATCGATGGTAATAATTTTTCTTCTTTAGCTTTTTTCATCAATTGCTCCATTACCTTTTCACTTTTCGTTTGGTATTCGAAATTATTTGTAGCAATATAATTTTCAAAATCACTAAAATCTGTGAAATTAAAATTCTCAACGCTACCTATTTCTTTATTTTTCAGGGCATATTGAGTCGCATAATTAAAGATTACATTTCCTCTTAACAAACTCTTTACAATACTTGCATCGCTGCCTTGTTCCAAAACAAGATCTGGTTTCACACCTCCGCCATCTAGTACAGTTCTTCCATTTCGAGTGGTAAATTGAGCACGTAGTGAATCTGGAATATCAAATGGTTCGCCATCTTTATAACTTACTCCTTGAATACATCGTCCACTAGGAATATAGTATTTCGCAGTTGTCATTTTTACCCTAGAATTATATCCTACATCGCGCGTATTTTGAACTAATCCTTTTCCGTAAGAACGTTGTCCAATTAATACACCACGGTCTAAATCCTGCATTACTCCACATACAATTTCAGAAGCAGAAGCCGATCCTTTATCAATCAAAACAGCTAATGGAATTTCTTTATCAATAGCTTTATTCAATGTTTTGAAACTTCTGTCCCAATCCACTACTTTTCCTTTGGTAGAAACAATCATTTCTCCTTTTGCAACAAATACATTAGACACATTTACAGCCTCAGTTAACAATCCTCCTCCATTTCCACGAAGGTCAAAAATGACTCCTTTCAAGTTTGGATTTTGAGATTTAAGTTCTTTCAATGCATCTCCAACATTTTTACCCGCATCACGCGTAAATGTTGTCAAAGTAATATATCCAATATCATCACTCACCATTGAAGAGTAAGGTACATTTGGCACTTTTACTTCATCACGAGTTAAGGAAACTTTCATTTCTCCTGGGGTTCCAGGTCGTTCGATGGTCAACTCAACTTCAGTTCCAGGAAAACCTTTTAGGAAATCCATAATATCATCAGATGATTTATCTTTCGCCGTTTTTCCATCAATCGCTTTGATAACATCACCAGCTTTTAATCCAGCTTTTTGCGCAGGACAATTATCATACGGTTCTGTGATTGTGATATAGTCATCAATTTTTTTAATTACAGCTCCGATACCGTTATATTTTCCTTCCGTGATATATCGAAAGCCTTCGATCTCTGATTCAGAAATATAATTAGTATAAGGATCCAATGACTCCAACATAGCATCTACACCAGTTCGCATTAGCTTCGCAGGATCAAGATCATCTACATAATAAGTATTGATTTCTTTATACAGGTTGGTAAAAATTTCAATGTTTTTTGAGATTTCGAAGTATTTTCCGTTACTCCCGTTGTCCGCTTTGGTAGCCATTCCTAAGAATGCTATCAAAAACACTACTGTTACTTTTGTTATTTGTCTCATGGCTGAGGATCAGAATTTGTTAGTGAAATGTGTGTCAACGTAACATGGTCAAAAATCTCATTTTTCTATTCCATGTACTTTGCACATTAAAATTGTTTGGCTTCTCTAAAATAAAACGTGAAAAAGTCACGATTCATTTTATCAACAAAATTTATTATAAAGATAAAAAATTTATCACACGTAAACGATTAATAATCAATTGTTAATAAATGTAAAAAGATTGAGGGATACGAGGGAAGTTTTTACTAGAGGATAATACACTAATCTAAATAGTAAAAACAATGCCAATATATAACTCCTTTCATTCTACGCAAACAAGAGAACATCTGTTGATTTTTTTTAATATAAAAAAATGTTAAAATGTCTTTATTCTAGGAATGACTCCACTATTTGAAGCAATTCTTTAGGTGCCGCAGCATGTACCCAATGTCCTACATTTTCAATGGTCTTTAATTCTGAATTAGGAAAAAGCTGCTGTGTTGTTGCAAAATTTTCATCTGTAATATATTTTGAAAGACCGCCTTTGATAAAAAGGGTTGCGTTTTCAAAAGTCTCCTCACTTTCAATTTTCCCTAAGATACTTTGATAATTTTTATGAATAATAGGCAAATTCATTTTCCATTCATATCCACCTTCCTTATTGCGAGTAAGGTTTTTTAGTAAAAATTGCCGCACTCCAAAATCTTCAATTTGACCTTTTAAAAATTCATCTGCTTCCTTCCGATTTTTGATTTTGTCCAAATCCAAACTCAATAGTGCTTTAAAAATAGATTCATGCCCCCCCTCATATTGTTGATTTGCAATATCTACAACTACTAATTTTTCCAACATATCTGGATAATCCAAGGCAAATTGCATTGCTGTTTTTCCTCCCATCGAATGTCCAATCATCTTCGTTTCATAAATCCAATGCTCCTCCATAAAATCTTTCAAATCCTCCGCCATCACTTGATAATTAAATTCATCATCATGTGGCGAACGTCCATGATTTCGTTGGTCAATAATAAATACAGTATAGTTTTTGGCAAATTGCTTCGCCAAAGTCTGCCAATTATCGGAAGTCCCAAACAACCCATGCAAAATGATTAATGGATCTCCTTGCCCAAATTCCTTATAATTTAATTTCATATGTACGTACGCTTTGCTTGTCGTACGCTTCGCTTGTCGTTGGACGTACGCTCTGCTTATCGTTTCGAATAATATTGAAAAATGGAGCAATCAAAGTTATTCGAAACGATAAGCAAAGCGTACGTCCAACGATAAGCGAAGCGTACGTCCAACGTTTTATTGTCAGTTTCCTGATTTAACCTGAAATAATAAATCAGTTTTCTGATTGTTAAAAAAAATGCACAATACTTGTTAATTTTAAGACCTGACTACATTTATCAAGCTCAAATAAATATGCCTAAAACACCTTCTAACAAATTATTCAATCTCGTAAAATCCTTGAGTGGCTCTGAAAAACGTTACTTCAAACTCTTTGTTAATAAGAATCAGACAGGCAAGGATAATAAATATATTTTACTTTTTGATGCTGTCGATGCTCAAGAAATATATGATGATGGAGCACTTCGAGATATTGTTTATCCCAATCAAAATATTCAAAGTCGTAAATTTTCAGAATTAAAAAATTACTTGTATGAACTCATTTTAAAAAGCATGCAAGGCTTTGATGAAAAAACTTCTGTAGAGTATAAACTCAAAGGGATGTTGCTCAACATCAAAGTTTTATTCAAGCGTTCGCATTTTGATGACTGTATCGAGATGATGCTAAAGGCAAAAAAACTAGCTGCAAAGTACGAAGCTTTTGAACAAATTTTGGAATTATTAGCTTGGGAAAAAAAGATTGCTTATGCCAAAATTGATGTCAATTTTATGGATAAAGAATTAGACAGAATTGAAGCTGAAGAACAAGAATGTTTAAAGCAATTAGCGCAACTTTCCACCTATCGAAATATATTTTTTAAAATCCTTACTCGAAGCAAGCAACATGCACTTTTAAGAAGTGAAGATAAAATTGCAGAGGTGAATAATTTGATAAAACATCCTCTGATGGAAAATACTAACCTTGCAAATTCTCATCGTTCGAAAATTGTTTTTTTTAGAATAAAAAGTATTTATCACTATGTGATTTTGGACTATGAAAATTTTTATTTTTATGGTAAAGAACTTCTTAAAGAATTAGAATCACAACCTCATATGCAACAAGAGGATGTATCTGAATATATCTCTGCATTGAGTAATTTTACTTATAGCTGTACCATTTTAAATAAATATAACGAAGTCAACGAATGCTTAGATAAATTCTTGACTATCAAGGCTTTAACTCATGATGATGAATTGAAAACACATCGCCAATATTACCAAAACAAGTTTAATGTTTGTACTAAAATAGGAACCTTTGAAGAAGGGCTCCAAGCACTCAACGATCATTTAAAAATCGTTGAAAAATTTGATCAAGATGCATTTAATCGAAATACATTTTACTTGAGTTACTTTTATATTTATTTTGGAGTAGGTGATTATGATAATGCTTTGGAGAGTTTAAATGACTGGTTGAATTTACCGAAAACATCCGAACGAGAGGACTTACAAAGTTTAGCAAGAATCCTTAATTTAATTATTCATTACGAAATTGGAAATACATTGTTATTAGAATCGCTTTTGCGTTCTACGTATCGTTTTTTAAGCAAACGAAATAGATTATATGAGTTTGAAAAAAGAGTATTAGGATTTATACAAAAGACGGGAAAGTTGCGTTCTTCGAAGGAATTGAGGGAAGCCTTTTTAACCCTAAAATTAGAGTTTGATGACTTAACCAAAATTCCTTCAGAGAATGCGATGCTGAGGTATTTTAATTTTACAGCTTGGCTTGAAAGCAAAATAGAAGAAAAGACTTTTGCAGAAGCCGTTCAAGATGATTATCAATCAACAATTAAGGAAACTAAGGATTAGTATCCTTAACGACTGTTCCGTTTCCGCTGCCACCACCATCTTGCAATCTAATATCCACTTGAGTATCAGCAATCTTTGGATTTTTCTGGATCAATGTAAAATTATAATATCCACCCTTAGTTGCTTTTCTTTCTTTTTGATTAAGCTCAGTTACTGAGCTTTTTAACTTTAATTCTGAGAGTTTAATTTTTTTTGCCATAACAGATAATTTTGAGCATTAAATAAAAATTCTTCCATTAAATTACATGAAAAAAAAGAGTGTACGAAGCCACAAAATGTTTAAAAGTCAGAATTCTGATTTTTGAACAATTTTTTTCCTTATAATTTCATTTCTAATATAGGTTTTATTGTTGGGGCTTCAAAACCCAATTCTAATACTGTCATCCGCTTTACGCATTCTTTATTGCGACCTAACAAAAATTTCGAATTCAATCTTTTGTCGGTTTTTTCTAATCATTCGTAAATTAAAATGCATCGAATACTAGAAAACTAACTTATTTTGTAATAATCTTAGTAAAATTGATACTAAGTAAATAGGAAAAGAAAGAGAATAAAATAACCTCATCTAATTGAACGGACTTATTATTTTCCTGTTATTAATAGATAAAATCATTCTCAAATCAAATATTTTTAAAGAACTCGTTTTAAATCACATCAACTAAATTCAATTAAATATGAAAAAACTTACTCAATTATTTAGCATTTTAATGTTTTCATTCTTAACCGTATCTGTAGCACAGGCACAGGATGTTTCGGTTGAAGAAATTGTAAAAAATTATTTAGAAAATATCGGAGGAGAAGAAGCATGGAAAAAAATCGAATCCATGAAAATGTCTGGAAATTCTTCTGCCCAAGGTATGTCAATGCCTGTTACGCTTCAAACGATGGCTCCTGCTTATTTTAAAATGGAATTAGATTTTCAAGGTAAAAAAATGATTCAGGCATTTGATGGTGAAACAGCTTGGATGATTAATCCATTTGGTAGTGGTGAACCAACAAAAATGGATGAGGAACAATCAAAGCAAATGAAAAAACAAAAGTTCCAAGATGAATTTATTGATTACGAAGGTAAAGGTCATAAATTAGAATTAGCAGGTACTGAAGAAGTAGAAGGTTCAGAAACTTACAAAGTAAAAATGATTAAAAAAGATGGAGACATCGTTTTCTATTTCTTCGATACTGAAAATTTTGTTCCGATCATGGTACGTGCATTTGTTGATTCAGGACCAGCTAAAGGTCAGTCCTCTGAAACTTTTATGAGTGACTATCAAGAAGTGGATGGATTAATGGTAGCACATACGACTGAACAAAAAGTAGGAGGAGCAACTATGTTTTCTTTTACTGCTGATAAAATTGAGTTTAACTCTGAAGACGTGACTTCTGATTCATTTGCATTTCCAGCAAAAGAGGAAGAAGAGAAAAAATAACTTTTCATAATTTTAAGAAAGACCTGTTGGGAAAATATTTCTAACGGGTCTTTTTTTTATTTTTAGTCAAAAAACGGTTCTAAATGAATTCACTTAGAACCCAAAAAAACAAAACAATGAAAAGAATAACTTACACATTTTTAACTATCCTTTTTTTCTTTTCCCATAATCAAAATATTCAGGCTCAAGATGAAGCCATCAAAGTTTCCTTTGGTTCGATGAGTGCACGAAGTATCGGCCCTGCCGTGATGAGTGGGCGAATCACAACTTTGGATGCTGTTGCCGATGAACCTCAAATTTTATATTTAGGTGCTGCCAACGGAGGAGTGTGGAAATCAAATAATGCAGGGACAAGTTTTAGTCCTGTCTTCGATGAGCATACGCAATCTATTGGAGCATTGGCAATTGATCAAAATCATCCTGATACAGTTTGGGTAGGAACAGGTGAGCCGTGGATTCGAAATAGTGTTTCCTACGGTGATGGAATTTATAAAACAACAAGTGGCGGAAGTACATGGGAACATTTGGGATTAAAAAATACGGAGCGTATTTCTAAAATTCAAATTCATCCAAAAAATTCAGATGTCGTTTATGTTGCTGCTCAAGGGCACATGTGGAATGCAAATGAAGAACGTGGCGTTTACAAAACTACGGATGGGGGAAAGACTTGGGAAAAGATTTTATACGTAGATTCCAATACAGGTGCTGCTGATCTTTCTCTGGATAAAAATAATCCAGATGTATTGTACGCTGCAATGTGGGATCACCGCCGTAGCCCTGATTTTTTTGTTTCAGGTGGAAAAGGAAGTGGGTTATATAAAACTACGGATGGTGGAAAAACTTGGAATAAAATTCAAAATGGTTTTCCAAAAGGAGACCTTGGTAGAATGGCCGTTGAGGTTGCTCCTTCTAATTCTGACATTGTATATGCAACTGTAGAGTGCAAAGAAAAGAAAGACAAAGGGCTTTATAAATCAGTAGATGGTGGAGCCAATTGGAAACACATCTCTGATGATTTTAATAGTACGGTTCGACCTTTTTATTTTTCAAGACTCGTCATTGATCCAAGTGATGAGAATACTATTTACAAGTGTGGACTAAATTTGACCGTAAGTAAAACGGGTGGAGAAACTTGGAGAACTGCTGGGCAAGGAGCTGTCCACTCTGACATCCATGCCGTGTGGGTAAATCCAAATGATTCCAAACATGTCGTTATTGGAACTGATGGTGGAGGTTACCGATCATTGGATCAAGCCTACTCTTTTGATATGTTTATGGACTTGCCGCTTTCGCAATTTTATCATATTAGTGTGGATAATGAAAAACCATTTAATGTGTACGGAGGATTGCAAGATAATGGGTCTTGGGTTGGGCCATCTCAATCTCCAGGAGGAGTTGAGAATAAAGATTGGGAATTTACCAATGGTGGTGATGGATTCTTTTCACTCCGACATCCTACGGATAAAGATATAATTTATGCCGAGTCGCAGGGTGGAAATATTGTTCGATTTGATAATTCAGATGGACAAAGCAGAGACATCAAACCGCTTCCTGAAGAGGGCGAACCTGAATATCGTTTTAACTGGAATGCACCTATGCATATCAGTCCTAACAATCCTGAACGATTGTATTTTGCTGCGCAATTTTTATTTAAAACAGAAAACCGAGGAGACAGTTGGGAAAAGATTTCTCCAGACTTGACCACCAATGATCCTCAGCGTCAGCGCCAAAAAAAATCAGGTGGACTTTCAATTGACAACTCTACTGCCGAAAATAATACTACCATTTATGCCATCGCAGAATCGCCTAAAGATGAAAATATAATTTGGGTGGGAACTGATGATGGATTGATTCAAGTTACTTCGAATGGAGGAAAAAAATGGAATAACGTTACTTCGAATATGACAGGTTTACCAAAAGGACTTTGGGTCACTTCGATTGAGCCAGGTCACTTTGATAAAAATACTGCTTACGTAACTGTTGATGGTCATAAGAGTGGTGACAAAGGAATTTATATTTATAAAACTACTGATCTTGGAAAAACTTGGATATCATTAACTACTGATAAATTAGATGGCTACGCACATGTGATTCGAGAGGATTTGGTCAATCCTAATTTACTTTTCTTAGGTTTGGAAAGAGGGTTTTATATTTCAGTTGATGGAGGTACAAGTTGGAAAAGATTTGATAACGGAATGCCTCATAATGGCGTACGTGCAATAGTTGTTCACCCTACTTCGGATGCTGTGGTTTTAGGAACCCATGGTCGAGGTGTTTTTATTTTAGATGATATTACTCCGCTTCGACAAATCACAAAAGAGGTTGTCAAAGAGAAATTACATTTTTTCAAAACCAAACCTACCTACTTAAAATTGGGGAGAGGTGGGGCACCATTTGGAGGTTCTGGAAATTTCGTAGGTGCTAATCCAAGTAATGTTGCGTACATCACTTACTACATGAAAAAGCGACATACTTTTGGAAAAATGACTTTAAAAGTTTTTGATGCAGAAGGGAATTTTATCAAGGAATTACCTGCTGGAAAAAGCGCAGGAATCAATCTTGTTCCACTTCCAGTTCGATTGAAAAATCCTAAAGCTGCTCCTACAAATAATCGTATGGCATTATTTGGTTCTATTTTCCCACCAACACTTCCAGCTGGAGATTATATTGTAAAAATCAAAAAGGGTAAAGATGTTTTTGAAACAAAAGTAAAATTGGAATATGATCCTGAAGCAAAGTATTCTGCTGCGGAAAGACAACGCCAACATGAAGCATCCATGAAATTATATGATATGACTAATGAATTGGGTCATGCTTATTTTGCAATGCAAGACATGCATGAACAAGCCAGCAAATTAGCTGAAGGTGATGTCAAAAAGAAATTGAGAAAGAAACTGAATAAGTTTGCAATAGAAGTGGAAAAATACAAAGCTTCATTGGTAGCATTGGAAGGTGACTTTTATGTGGAAGAAGGAACAGCATTGCGAGAAGAAATTTCTACTTTATATTTAGGCGTCAGTCAATATCCAGGTGAACCTTCAGCTCGGCAAATGAATAAGTTGAAAATTTTACAAGGAAAAATGAAAGACGTTCAACAGGAATTTAGTGGTTTCCAAAAAGACATGAATGCTGTAAATGCATTATTGGAAAAAGCGAAATTGGATACTGTCAAAATAAAATCATTTGAAGAATTCATGGAAGAATAATTTTCCAAAATTGAACGACAATGTAGGGGCAATCCCTTGTGGTTGCCCTGCGTCGTGGGAAAAAAATATTTAAATCCCAATGACACAGGGCAACCACAAGGGATGCCCCTACATCGTTAATTTATTTAAAATTAATTCTCCCCACAGGATACACTCGATGAGTAGGTTCGTAGTGTGGAGAATTTTTATAAATAAAATCCAACTGCGCTCTAGCATTTTTTGCAAAATCCGCATCCGCTGCTTTCTTCTCCTCCAATTGTTTTTTCAAATCTGGATTCTTTTCCAAAATCTCAGCTGCCAAATCTTCAAAGACATACGATGAAAAATATTCTTTTTGTTGTAAAATCCCATCAAAGAAATTCCATGCAAAATAAGAATCAGGTGCAACAGGTTCAAGCGTTTCGACAATATATCGATTAGAAGCTTGATTGACATAAATGATGTAATCTCCTTTTCTGTAATTCTTTTGTTGGGAAAACTTTTCGACCTCAACACTTGAGTGTAAAAAATGACCTTCGTAAGGTTGCTCCCTTGTTTTAAAATCTTTGATACGATATAATTCTACTTCGTAAGTTTTGTCTTTTTTAAGTTGTTCCACTTTTACATTATTCCATTTTAAAAGATCAATGAGATTAGAATAACTTTGAGGAATAAGGTATGCTTTTGGCTTTTCTACACTTGCAGTTGCCTTATAATAATTGAAGTGATCAATTTCTTTTTCGAAAGGTTCGCTTTGATCGTAGTACAATCTAGGCTCTCCAGAAATCACACTTGGTTTTTTCTTGGCAGCATAACCTTTGAACATTATTTTATCTGACTTCTGAAAATCCAAAGTCCAATTCAAGTCAAAAGTATTTTTATTCTTTGTGTTTTCAATTGCAGCTTTTCGAGCTGATTGTATTTTTTCAACATCATCATACATTAATTTTATCATCACATCCATAAAGGTGTACGTACTGCGAACTCTACCTTTAAATGGTTTCAACATATGGGTTTCAGGCATAAAAGAAATCGCATTATGCAACGCAGCATATCCTGAAGAATATCTTGGTAAATCCAAAAAACCTGCAATGCCCTCATCAGGCGTAGATCGAGCATAAACGTAAGGAGTCATTTCCCAATCATTTTTTTCCATATCAGAAAATAACCGAGGAAGCATTTCTTCATTTAAATATTTTGCAAGATTTGGATCTAGTTTATTGTGTTGAGTTGGAATTAAGGTGATGGTGTATTGATAGTCTGCACCATTGGAAGTATGATTGTCAATAAAAACATTAGGTTGCCAGTAGTTGTAAATTTGATTAAACGTTTGTGCATTTTTAGAATCGCATTTTATAAAATCTCGATTCAGATCTAAGTTTTTTGCATTGCCTCTAAAGCCGTAAGATTCAGGGCCATTTTGATTGGTACGAGTATGGCTATTTCGATTGAGTACTCCTCCTAAGTTGTACATTGGAATAACCACAATGACAGTATGCTCTAAGAATTTCTGCAAAGATTTATCCTCTAAGTAATTTCTTAATAACATCATACTTGCATCTACGCCACAAGGCTCGCCAGCATGAATTGCATTATTGACAAAAAGAATATTTCTATTTTTTTTTCGAATGGATTTTGGATCAAAATCTCTATCAATGGAAAGTACAACCGTATGCAATGGCAAACCTACATCTGTCATTCCGTGAGTTGTCAATTTGATTTGAGGATAAGCCGCATCTAGTTTTTTATAAAAAGAAATCGCCTCTTCATAGGTAGCGGTTGAATTATCATTTTTTTCAAAAGGAGTGAGCAATGATGAATTGTTATTATTTGAATTTAGTTTTTTTTGAGCATCACAGGATTGAAATAATAAAAGTAATAAAAAGGGGAACCAACGCATGATTGATTTTTTTTAATTAAAAATGAAGATAATTATTCAGCATTAGCTTGACACGAGTCAGGGTTTGACTTGAAAAGTCAAGCCTTGACTTCTATTGATGTACTCATAAGTCAAAGCCTGACTTTTCAAGTTAGACCTTGACTCGTGTCAAGCCAATGCTAAATAGTTGCAAATAAAATAATAATCAAATTTAAGGATAAAAGTCCATTTTGAATTTTTGATTGATATTTTGATTTTGATTATTCAAAGGTAGGGACAAAAAAAAATCCTAGCAGATGCTAGGACTCTTTTTTTACTATAAAAAAAATATATAGTTGAGGGGTTATTTTTCTATAATAAGTTTTCTGTTTTTCAAAGATGCACGAATTAATTATAAGATATTTTTACATCAATCCAAGTAGTGCTTTCATGTCATCAACTCCCTTTTTCAACTATGCAGGTACTTCTCTTTTTTTTACAAAAAAACTAAAAACCAACCATAACGTAATCAGGACAGTCAAAATCGAAACCGTATTAAATTGAGTCGTCGAATTCATTTGTAAAGATTCAGCCGTTTTGCCCAAAGCATTAAAAATATTGTTGATCCCTAAAAAACAACTAACGCTTACCAATACAATCATTATCAAATTTGAAAGGTTGGAATTGAGATAAGCTTTAGGAATTAGCTTAGCATCATTTACTGCAAATATCAGAAAAAGTGCGACAACAGGAAGCAATACTCCGTTGACAGCTTGTGCTAAAATTATTGCAGCTACAGGTGTTCCAATAGTCAAACCTGCAATTACGCCTATCAATAAAATAATTCCCCAAACCAATCTAAATTTAAAACCTTGAGCAGACCATTCTTTTTCTCCTTTTCCAAATAAACTTTTTGCAGTAACGGCAGCTGCAAGCGGTGAAGTAATTGAAGAAGTCAAACCCGCTGCAAATAATCCAAAAGCAAATAACTCTCCTCCCCACGTACCTATCTTGTCTTCCATCACATTGGAGAGTGCTTGGAAAGAAAACTCACCAGTCACTTGAGTACCTGCTAAAAGAATGGCCATCGAAATTAATCCGCCAATTAAAACCGCCACAATAATCCCCCAACGCATTTCTGAAATATTTTGACCTTGGCTAATTCCCGATGCTAAAAAAAGATTATAAGGTACAATCGTTGTGCCTATCAAACTAATTATTAACAATGAGGAATCGGCTGGAAAAGATGGAACCGTAGCTGATGAAATTATTTTTCCAAAACCTATATCAGTTTGCAATGCCACATAAATAAATGCGATACCCATCAATGCTACAACAACTCCCAAAACATTTGCAATCGTTTTAAAATTGCCTAACATTAGAATTGCAAAAGCAAAAAATGCTAAACCAATTGTTGCTAAATCGGGGGAAAAATTCGTCATTAATTTTAATCCTGAAATTGCACCTAACATGTTTCCTGCTTGATATGCAGCACATCCAAATGCTATTGCTAAAAAAATAATCCAATTTAATGAGTTGTTGGTATTTTGATATTTTAAGGAAATAATTTCTCCTAAATTTTTTCCAGAAGCAATGGTGATTCGTGCTGCAGCTTCCTGTAAAATGATTGTTGCAAAAGTAGAAAAAAACAATGCCCATAACAATGCAGAACCAAATGAAGCACCTGCTTTCGATGCTGCCGTAACTGTTCCTGGGCCAATAAATGCTGCTGAGATGATAGACCAAAAAAGTACACTTCGAAGTCCTTTGGATAAGGAAATTATTTTTGCCATAGTTGGTTCGTTTTTGAATTTCTCGAAAATACTAGGAATGTTGGTAAAAAAGAAAGAAGCTCTAACAATAATGTCAGAGCTTCTTTCTTAAAATTATTTTTTGATGAAAAAACAAAACTACGATTCAAAAATCCCAGTACTCAAATACCGATCTCCTCGATCACAAATAATACAAACGACAACTCCTTTGTCAATTGTCTCTACTAATTTGCTAGCAGCATAAACAGCACCTCCACTACTCATCCCTGCAAAAATTCCTTCTTCGACTGCCAATCGTTTCATGGTTTCGATAGCATTGTCTCTCGATACATCTATGATAGAATCTACTCGGCTGGGTTCATATATTTTTGGTAAAAATTCAGGAGACCATCTTCGGATTCCTGGAATTCGAGAACCATCAGTTGGTTGGACACCTACAATTTGAACATCTGAATTTTGTTCTTTTAAGTATCGAGAGGTTCCCATGATAGTTCCAGTTGTTCCCATAGAAGAAACAAAGTGAGTTATTTTTTGCTCGGTATCTTTCCAAATTTCTGGCCCGGTAGTTTTATAATGCGCCCCCCAATTATCAGGATTTCCAAATTGATTTAAATTTAAATATCCGCCTTGCTTAACTAAATATGCTGCGTACTCTCTGGAGTATTCAATCGTCTTTTCCGCAGGGGTGAGGATGACATCTGCACCGTAAGCCTTCATCGTTTTGACTCGTTCAACCGTTGCACTTTCGGGCATAATTAGAGTGATGTCAATTTTAAATTGAGAAGCAATCATCGCTAATGCAATTCCAGTATTTCCACTAGTTGCTTCTACGAGTTTTGTTCCCGGTTTTAACTCTCCTCTATCGACTGCTGATTTTATCATATTGAATGCAGCGCGATCTTTGACACTTCCTCCTGGGTTATTTCCTTCCAATTTTCCGTAAACAGTTACATTCGGTTTTTGGATGATATTTTTAAGTTCAACTAAAGGAGTATTTCCAACTAAATTTAATAATGAAGACATTTTTAATTAATAATTAAGAGTGAATAATTAATAATATTTTAGAACGGTGATGTTCTTTTGTCGTAGGTGTTTTTTACAAAAATCAAAATTACTGAACAACATTCAAACCATCAGCAAAGCGAAACCATCTAACCATTTTAACTTCTTTTTGCCATTTTGGCTTCTTGGTTGAGTCCTTTATAATAAACTCTTGAATTTGGTAAAATGCTTTTTGTAATCCAAACATTTCCGCCAATGATTGTATCTTTACCAATCACAGTTTCTCCACCTAAAATTGTTGCACCAGCGTAGATCACTACATTATCTTCGATGGTCGGATGTCGCTTGGTGGATGCCATTTCTTTTTTTACACTCAAAGCACCAAGCGTTACCCCTTGATAAATTTTTACATTGTTACCAATATGTGCCGTTCCTCCAATGACGATTCCAGTTCCATGATCGATACAAAAATTATTTCCAATAGTAGCACTTGGATGAATATCTATTCCCGTTTTTCCATGTGCATGCTCTGTCAAAATTCTTGGAACTAAAGGAATATTCAAATGATAAATTTGATGCGCCAACCGATAAACTGCAATAGCGTAAAAACCTGGATAAGTTCTAATAACTTCAGTATTGCTAATTGCAGCAGGATCTCCACTCATCATAGCATCAGCATCTTGCAATAATTGTTTTCTGACTTCAGGCAATTGTTTAAAAAAAGTATCCGCAGTTGCTTCAATATCCTTTTTGAGTTGCCCGTTGAGGTCTGTCAAAATTTTGATAAAATCTATTCTGATTTTCTCATAATCTTTTTCAAATTCTGACATTGCGACGTAACGTTTATCAGAAAGTTGAGGAAAAAGAACTTGAAGCAAACCATTAATCAAATTACAAATTATCTCAGGAGAAGGCATTGCTTTATTATGGCGATGCTCTTCATATAGTTGGAATAGAAATTCTTTTTGAGTCATGATTCTTTTATGTAAAAATAAATTTATTCTTTTTATGTATCCATAATTATACCTTAAATGACAAATAGATCATATTTGTTTTATGGAAACGACAAATATTGAAATTTAGGTAAACTGCCTACAAAAAATTACCTTTGCACCATGTCTGAAAAGATTTCAAAAATAGATATTCGAAAGTTCGACTTACAGGAGTTGGAGAAATTTTTCGTAGAAATGGGAGAGAAGAAATTCCGCGCCCGTCAAGTTTATGAATGGTTATGGAAAAAGAGTGCCACCTCCTTTGACCAAATGACAAATCTATCTAAAAATCTACGGACGGTGGTAAATGAAAATTTTGTAATCAATCCTATCCAAGAGGATAAAGTTCAACGCAGTAATGATGGAACCATTAAATCTCGTTTTCGATTACATGATGGACACATGATTGAATCCGTCTTGATTCCAGTTCCTTCCGATAATCGATTTACAGTTTGTGTTTCTTCGCAAGTGGGATGTAGTTTAACTTGTTCATTTTGTGCAACTGGGAGAATGAAGCGAGTAAGGAATTTAGATGCCTCAGAAATTTACGACCAAGTCGTTATGGTCAACCAACAAGCTTTGGAAACCTTTGGACACCCTTTGACGAATATTGTTTACATGGGAATGGGAGAACCACTTTTAGCCTATAAAAATGTTTTAAAGAGCATAGAATTAATCACTTCGCCTGAAGGATTACATATGTCGCCCAAACGAATTACTGTTAGTACAGCAGGTATTGCTAAAATGATTCGCAAACTTGCAGATGATGAAGTCAAATTCAATCTTGCACTTTCTCTTCATGCTGCGGATGATGAAAAGCGAGATAAAATCATGCCCATCAACGAACAAAATAATTTAGAAATATTGATGGACTCGATTGAGTATTTTTATCAAAAAACAAAAAATCGAATTAGCTACGAATACATTGCTTTCCAAAATTTTAATGACACCATTGAAGATGCAAAGAATCTTTTTAAACTTTGTAAACGCTTCCCTGTTAAAGTTAATGTAATTGAATACAATCCAATTGACGGAGCAGATTTTGAAAAATCATCAGAAGATCGAATTGATGCATTTGCTCAATATCTACGCCAACGAAAAGTGATGATTACCGTCCGCAGAAGTAGGGGTAAGGATATAGATGCCGCCTGTGGGCAACTCGCCAATAAAGAATAATTCCCTAGAATTCTCCTTCTTTTTATTTCGCCCTAATATACTAATATGCAAGTTTGCACTAATTGGTTATGTAAATGTATTGTTATTTAACACTCTTGTAAATCGTTTATCATAACGCTTTTTAACCCCTACTTTTTTTCAACAAAATAATTCATGCGGTTGTTTGTTTTTCTGTTAACTCAACCATCAATTTTAAAAAAAAACTAAAATGATGAAACAGTCTTTATTTAAAAAAATCAGAACGAATGAAAGTTTTGAAACTAAACAAATACAAATTATAAAATAAGCAATCAGTCAGTTTTTTGCATAAAAAGACCGAGCCTTTATTTAAAGGTCTCGGTCTTTGCTTCTTTAATTTTGAATGACTCACCATTCAAGTTCCTACGATTTTTCGGACATTCAAAATTCAAAATTATTCATTCAAAATTAATTCCCTAGTCCAATTTGAAATTAACCAAGCTAGAGAATTTTTTCACTCGACTATTAATTGTTCGAGCATTTAATTTTTTCAATTTTCCGATAGAAAATTCTTCTACACAAAATGAAGCCATCGCAGAACCATAAATTACTGCACGTTTCATATTTTCAAAAGAAGTATTTCCTGTCTTAGCAATGTAACCAATGAATCCACCTGCAAAAGTATCTCCTGCTCCAGTTGGATCAAAAACTTCCGCCAAAGGCAATGCAGGTGCATAAAACATTTTTTCACCTTGAAAAAGTAAAGCTCCATGCTCTCCTTTTTTGATGATTAAATATTTAGGTCCCATTTTATGAATCACTTTTGCAGCTTTTACCAATGAGTATTCACCTGATAATTGTCGAGCCTCTTCATCATTGATCGTAAGTACATCCACTTTCTTGATTACTTTTTTCAAAGCAGGCATTGCTATATCCATCCAAAAATTCATCGTATCCAATACAATTAATTTTGGACGCTTTTTCATTTGCTTGATGACTTTCATTTGAATCTCAGGAGTCAAATTTCCCAACATCAAGTATTTTGAATTCTTATAACTTGCTGGAAGTTTTGGATTAAAATCAGCCAATACATTTAACTCTGTAGCCAAAGTATCTCGCTTATTCATATTATCATGGTACTTTCCAGCCCAAAAGAAAGATTTTTCACCTTCTTTGATATCAAGGCCATCAAGGTTGATACCTCGTTTTTTCATATATTTTAGTTCGGAATCTGGAAAATCATCACCTACCACAGAAACCAAATTAATATCATTTGTGAAATATGAAGCTGCTAAACTAATATAAGTACAAGCACCTCCCACAACACGATCAGCTTTTCCATATGGCGTTTCAATGGAATCAAAAGCAACCGTTCCTACTGTTAATAAACTCATGTTCAAAAAGGGTTTTAAATTTTTAAATTTTTTTTAAAAAAAAGTGCTGCAAAGATTGCACTTTTTTTTTTAATAATATATCTTTGCGTTCGCTTTTAGAAAGATGAAAGCAATTTTATACTTTTTTTAAGTAGGTAAGCCCCTTTAGCTCAGCTGGTTAGAGCGCCGGACTGTTAATCCGTAGGTCCAAGGTTCGAGTCCTTGAAGGGGCGCAAAAAAGTCTTGTGAAGTTTTTCACAAGACTTTTGTCGTTTTAGGCAGTCATTTTAAATAGTACAATATGTTTTATGTTTATATTTTGTACTCTCCTAGTTCAAATAAATATTATGTGGGACAAACCGCAGATATGGAAATTCGACTTTCTTTCCATAATGAAATTGGGAAGGATTCATATACTTCTAAACATCGGCCATGGACTTTGAGGAAAACTATTGAATTTGAAAGTAGAAGATTGGCACTTGCCGCAGAGAAATACATCAAAAAACGAAAAAGCCGAAAATATATCGAAGAGCTAATTAAATACGAAAGTATTGTAATTGCTTTAAAGGAAAAAATAGAAAAGCCCCTTTAACTCAGATGGTTAGAGCGCTCCCGTTCGTAAACGGGATTAATCCGTAGGTCTCCCGCTTTTGAGCGGGATTCGAGTCCTTGAAGGGGCGCAAAAAAGTCTTGTGAAGTTTTTCACAAGACTTTTGTCGTTTTAGGCAGTCATTTCTTCTCATTTATCCACACTTGTAAGAAACTTTCCCTCGTTTATATTTTCATATAATTAATGCGAATCAACAGTAAATACCAATGATTATCTTTTAAATTCAAACCAAAGAATCAAAAAGTATTCGAAAAACCCGTAAAATGTTTAACGTCCAACGTAAAAAGGTTTTTTCAACTATAATAGCTTTACAAACTGTACCTCATTGAACTATAAATAAAAAATAAAAACTGTATTTTGTTGTTTCATCCAAAACCATAAATACAAGTACTACTATTTTTTAAGGAACTATTCTTAGAAAATTGATATTCTTAAACCGTCCTCAAATGCTATTTTTACAAAAAATTAAAACGACTACACCTTGAGATACTTCAAAATAACCTTAACCCTTCTACTTTCCCTTTTACTTTCTGTTAGTTTATTCGCTCAAAAAAAAGAAAAGAAAGAAAAAGTCCCTATCAAATCATATAAGAAAATCATCAAATCCAATGCTATTTCAAAAGATGGTTTTTTCAAAATACATCAAGTAGACGATCTATTTTATTTTGAAATCCCAATGGATTTATTGGATAGAGAAATCTTAGTGGTCAGTCGGTTATCAGGAACGGGTGAAGGAAGTAGAGGAATCGCTGGAATGAAAGCTCGTCCTCAACAAGTCATTCGATGGCAACGTCAAGCCAATAAAATTTTACTCCGATCCGTATCATATAATAGTGTTGCAAGTGAAGCCTCTCCTATTTATGAATCTGTTCGAAAAAATAATTTCGAACCTGTTGTGATGTCTTTTGATATCAGAGCTTTTGGAAAAAATAAAAAAAGTGTTGTTCTTTTGATGAATGAACTTTTCCTAACTCATGTTCCATTGATAAGTGCAGCACCTTCATATGGTAGTTATAATTCACTCGACGAAAACCGTAGTTATATTGTCAGTATGAAAAGTTTTCCTAACAATATGGAAGTCAAACATGTATTAACTTACAATTCTCCAGGCAATAGTTCAGGTGCAGTTTCTTACGAAATGAATCAGTCATTTGTTCTTTTACCAAAAGAACCCATGCAGCCTCGATTCTATGATGAGCGGGTTGGATACTTTTCCATAAGCCAAACTGACTATGGATTGGATGAACAAAAAGCTGCTCGGCGACAATATATTACTCGTTGGAGATTAGAACCTAAAGATTTAGAAGCATTTAAAAGAGGGGAATTGGTGGAGCCGAAAAAACCAATCATTTATTACATTGACCCTTCCACACCTAAAAAATGGACACCTTACCTCAAGGCAGGAGTTGAAGATTGGAATATCGCTTTTGAGCAGGCAGGTTTTAAAAATGCCATTATGGTAAAAGATGCTCCCACCAAAGAAGAGGATCCTGATTGGACACCTGAAGATGTTCGTAATTCTGTCATTCGATATGTGACTACTCAACAGATGAATGCCGTTGGCCCACACGTCCATGACCCTCGGTCAGGTGAAATTATCGAAAGTGATATTCTTTGGTACCATAATGTAATGAACATGTTACGCAACTGGTATTTTGTACAAACATCAGCTGTCAACCCTGAAGCTCGAAAGGTAAAATTCGATGATGAGGTGATGGGAAAATTAATTCGATATGTTGCTGCACATGAAGTTGGACATACTTTAGGATTGACTCATAATATGGGCGCAAGTTCTGCCTATCCAGTTGACTCATTGCGTTCAGCAACTTTTACTCAAACAATGAGTTTGTCACCTTCGATCATGGATTATGCTCGATTTAATTATGTAGCACAACCTGAAGACAAAGGCGTTGCATTGCTACCAATAGTGGGGGTTTATGACAAATACGCAATTGAGTGGGGTTATCGTCCTATCTTCGATGCAACATCTCCAAAAGAAGAACAACCTACTTTAAATGAATGGATTCTTGAACATAACGATGACCCCATGTATCGCTATGGGCGGCAAGTTTATTTTTCAATCGACCCTAGTTCACAAACGGAGGACCTCGGTGATAATGCAATGGTCGCTTCAACTTATGGTATTGAAAATTTAAAAATCGTAGTTCCTAATTTACTTAAATGGACCAATGAGGATGGAAAAAATTATGCGGATTTAGCAGAACTCTATTCTAATGTTTTACGACAATGGGAACGCTATGTCAATCATGTTCAAGTCAATATTGGAGGTGTTTATGAAAATTTAAAAACCTACGATCAAGAAGGTTCGGTTTATCAATATGTTCCAAAAGAAAAACAAAAAGAGGCCGTTGAATTTTTAAGTAAACAATTATTTGAAACGCCTTATTGGTTGGTAGAAGAAGACATCCTGCGAAGAATTGAATCCTCTGGAACTATCAATAGAATCGGCAATTATCAACGAAAAGTATTGAACAATATCCTCGAACCCAATCGACTGGCTCGACTCATCGAAGACGAATCCATGAATGGAGACAAAGCATTTTCCATGATTAATCTCTTTGATGACCTTCGTTTAAATATTTGGTCGGAATTGCAAAATGGACGTGCCATTGATACCTACCGTCGTAATTTACAACGAACTCATATTGAACGAATCGGCTATCTCATGCAGACAAGTAGAGGGGATGCTTCACTTCGATATTTCGATGATGGAGGCTATGGATATAGTGCCATCAATGTAAGTACTTCCGACGTTCGTCCGATGGCTCGAGCTGATTTGAAAACTTTGAAAAAAGAAATTAAAGCTGCCATTCCTAAGTTTAAAGATGAAATGTCAGTCTTTCATTTGGAGGATGCATTGGAACAAATTGAATTGATGTTGAATCCAAATAGGTAAGTAAAATCAAGAGATCTTTTTTGATTTTGATTGACATTTTGATTTTGATTTTTTCCTTAGTCATCGTAACTCTTTTTTATTTTTTTTATTAAAAATCAAAAACATTTTGGCTTTCTAAGAGTTTCTACTTTATATTTGCACCACAACTAAAATTTAATAAATGATTTTTTCAACTGTACATCATCGCCATCACCATAAGATGTTCTCACGAACAAATGGCGGCGCTATGAATATAGTTGAATGATTTTTTAATTATAAAAAATCGGAAAGCGGTTGACCATTTTGTTTTGGTCAACCGCTTTCTTGTTTTTACAGTCAAAAGAAATTTTAAAATATAACCTATAAAATGCAATCACAAACATTAAAAATCGCCATTCAAAAATCAGGACGTCTGAGTGATTCCTCAAAGAATCTCCTCAAAGAATGTGGCATCAAAATCAACAACGGTAAGAACCAACTCGTTGCCCTCGCAAGGAATTTCCCTTTAGAAATTTTATACCTCAGAGATGATGATATTCCACAATATGTAGCCGATGGAACTGCAGATTTAGGCATCATTGGCAAAAACGTTTTTGATGAAAAAAACCAATTCGTAGTCATTGCAAAAGCGCTTGGTTTTTCAAAATGTCGACTTTCCCTTGCTGTTCCAAAATCCGATAATTACGAAGGACTTAATTTTTTCGAAGGAAAAAAAATAGCCACATCCTATCCTGTAATCCTTTCTAATTTTTTACAAAAAAATAATATCCAATCAGAAATTCATGAAATCAGCGGCTCTGTAGAAATTGCTCCAAATATTGGATTGGCGGATGCAGTATGTGATATCGTGAGTTCTGGTAGTACATTGTTAAGTAATGGCTTGAAAGAGGTAGAAGTCATCATGAAATCAGAAGCGGTGTTGATAAAGAATCCAAATTTGAATGGAGAGAAGGCAAAGATTTTTTCACAACTTATGTTTCGAATTGATGCTGTTCAACGTGCTCAACAATGTAAATACATTTTATTGAACGCTCCGAATAAATCAATAAAAGAAATTGCGGCAATCCTACCTGGAGCCAAAAGTCCAACCATTCTCCCATTAGCGATGGAAGGTTGGAGTTCCTTACATTCCGTAGTTCAGGAAGAACAATTTTGGGAAGTGATAGATGAATTAAAACAAAAAGGCGCAGAAGGAATTTTAGTAATTCCTATTGAAAAAATGATTCTTTAAATTCCAAAAGATGGCATCTCATCCGTCGAGCAAAGAATACAAATAAGAGATGTTATTTTAAAAAATAAAACAATGAAAATTTATAATAACCCTAATTCGCAGGCATGGTCATCGATTCTTGCACGACCGACAATGGATATCATAAACTTAAATTCTACCGTTTCTGAAATTTTACAAAAAGTAAAAAATGAAGGAGACACAGCTTTGAATTTTTATAATAAGAAATTTGATAACGTAGATTTAGAAACAATCGAAGTAACGGATGAAGAACTTATTGAAGCAGCAGATTTAGTCTCCGAAAATTTAAAAAAAGCCATTCAAACGGCATACCAAAATATTGAAAAATTCCACGCTGCGCAAAAAACAGAAACACTAGAAGTAGAAACTATGCCTGGCGTAAAATGCTGGCAAAAAAGTGTAGCCATCGAAAAAGTAGGACTGTACATTCCAGGAGGAACAGCACCTTTATTTTCTACAATTTTAATGCTAGGCGTTCCTGCAAAAGTAGCAGGTTGTAAAGAAATTATCATGTGTACGCCACCTCAAAAAGATGGTACCATTAATCCTGCAATGCTTTACACCGCACAATTAATCGGTATTGAAAAAATATTCAAAGTAGGTGGTGCGCAAGCTATTGGGGCGATGACTTATGGCACGGCAACGATTCCTAAAGTGTATAAAATATTTGGGCCTGGGAATCAATATGTGACTTGCGCAAAACAATTATCGACACAAGCTGGAGTAGCTATTGATATGCCTGCAGGGCCATCAGAAGTTTTGATAGTTGCTGATGAATCTTGCGAACCCAGTTTTGTAGCTGCGGATTTACTTTCGCAAGCTGAGCATGGAGTAGATAGTCAAGTGGTCTTGGTAACTTTTTCGGAAGAAGTTGCGGAAGCAATTTTAGCGGAAGGCGAACAACAATTAAAAAAACTTCCTCGACGAAAAATTGCTGGCGAATCTTTGGAAGATAGTCCTGTCATTATAATGGATAACAAAACAACTGCAATTCAACTCATCAATGAATATGCACCTGAACATTTAATTATTGCTACGAATGATGCGGATGATTTGGCTGAAAAGATAATAAATGCAGGTTCCATTTTTATTGGCAATTATACACCCGAATCTGTAGGCGATTATGCATCAGGAACCAATCATACTTTACCAACTAATGGCTTCGCAAAAAATTATAGTGGCGTTAATTTAGATAGTTTTTGTAAAAAAATAACGTATCAAAAATTAACCGAAGAAGGATTATCAAATATTGGTAGAACGGTAGAACTCATGGCTACTGCCGAAGAACTCGAAGCACATAAAAATGCAGTAACCATAAGGCTTAACAAAATAAATACAAATTCGAAAAGTCAACAAAAAAAGAAACTGATAAAGAGAAGCGTTTCAGATTTGGTTCGCCCCAATATTTTAAATTTATCGGCTTACTCATCAGCGAGAAGTGAATTTAAAGGAGCAGCTGAAGTCTTTTTAGATGCAAATGAAAATCCATTTGAAAATGGAATGAATCGTTACCCTGATCCTTTGCAAAATCAACTCAAGGAAAAAATTGCTAATTGGCGAAATGTAAAAACGGAAAATGTTTTTTTAGGAAATGGAAGCGATGAAATTATTGGATTATTGATTCAAACATTTTGTCGGCCTCAAAAAGATAGTATTATAACTTTACCACCAACGTTTGGAATGTATAAAGTTGCGGCTGCGATTGGAGAAGTGAAAATCAAGGCAGTTAATTTGGATAAAAATTTTCAACCAAAAGTAGATGCTGTTTTAGAATCAGCAGATGCAAATGATAAAATCCTTTTCCTTTGCTCACCAAATAATCCAACAGGGAATAGTTTTGATTTTGAAAAAGTAAAACAACTGATTGCAGAATTTAATGGAATCGTAGTGGTGGATGAAGCGTATATTGATTTTTCCCAACAAGAGTCTTGCACGAGTTTGTTAAGTGAATTTCCAAATTTAATTGTACTTCAAACTTTTTCTAAAGCATTGGGAATGGCAGGTGCAAGATTGGGTATTGCATTTACTTCAACTGAAATTATTCAATATTTGAATAAGGTCAAAATGCCTTATAATATTAATGAACTCACTCAACAGGCAGCATTGGAAGCATTAAGACAACAAGATACTTTAGAGATGCAAATCTATTTTATTTTGAAGCAGAAGAATTGGCTTGAAAAAGAGTTGAAAAACTTGAACTGTATTCAAAAGGTATTTCCATCCGACGCTAATTTTTTATTAGTAAAAACTCATAACCCAAATGAATTATACCAATTTTTAACAAACCGTAAAATTATTGTTAGAAATCGTTCGACGCAAATTGGATGCGAAGGCTGTCTGAGATTTACAGTTGGGCTTGAACAAGAAAACAAACGATTAATCGAAGCATTAAAAGAATATCAAATCACAATTACACAAAATGAAAAAAGTACTATTTCTCGATAGAGATGGCACGCTAGTCATCGAACCTCCCATTGATTATCAATTGGATGCGTTGGAAAAATTAGAATTTTATCCGAAGGTCTTTCAATACCTTTCTCGAATTGTAGAGGAGATGGATTATGAGTTGGTTATGGTCACTAACCAAGATGGATTGGGGACTGATTCATTTCCAGAAGAAACTTTTCATCCACCGCATAATATGATGATGAAAGCTTTTGCGAATGAAGGAATCGAATTCAAAGAAGTCATTATTGATAAAACTTTTCCACATGAAAATGCACCTACTCGAAAACCGAATACAGGATTATTGACACATTATATGAATGGCGATTATGATTTGGAAAATTCTTTTGTCGTAGGGGATAGATTGTCAGATATGCAACTAGCGGTAAATTTAGGCGCAAAAGGAATTTATATCAATGATGCGCAACCTCACTCAGATGCGGATGCACAGAAAAATATTGATTTCCCAACCGTGGAGAATGCCATAGCTTTGACCACAACAGCATGGAAAGAAATTTATTTTTTCCTAAAAACACCTCCACGTAAAAGTATTGTTCGAAGAACGACTAAAGAAACGGATATCAAAGTTGAATTAAATCTTGATGGTACAGGAAACGCCAAAAACGAAACAGGGATTGGTTTTTTTGATCATATGCTAGATCAGTTGGCACGACACTCAGGATGTGATTTGGAAGTGAATGTAAAAGGTGATTTGCATATCGATGAACATCATACTATTGAAGATACGGCATTGGCTTTGGGAGAAGCATTTATCCAAGCATTGGGCGACAAGAGAGGTATTGAACGCTACGGATATTGTTTGCCGATGGATGATTGTTTGGCGCAAGTAGCGATTGATTTTGGAGGAAGAAGTTGGTTGGTTTGGGAGGCAGAATTTAAACGCGAGATGATTGGAAAAATGCCAACTGAAATGTTTTATCATTTTTTTAAATCATTTTCGGATACTGCCAAGTGTAATCTTAATATAAAAGTGGAAGGCAAAAATGAGCATCATAAAATTGAAGCGATTTTTAAAGCATGGGCAAAGTCGATTAAAATGGCAAAGCAAATTGATTTTAATAACAAACAACTTCCAAGTACCAAAGGTGTGTTGTAGCCTCTGACCCCTAAAGGGGAATGAGGACGGTGAAAATAAAATTGACTTTATGAAAATAGCGATTATAGATTACAATGCAGGCAATGTGCAATCTGTCAAATTTGCTTTAGAACGATTGGGCATAAATGGATTATTGACCAACAAAAAAGAAGAAATTCAAACTGCCGACAAAGTGATTTTTCCAGGTGTGGGTGAAGCAAATTCTACAATGAAACATCTACAAAAATTAGGTTTGAATCAAGTAATACCAAATTTGAAGCAGCCCGTTTTAGGAATTTGCTTAGGGATGCAATTGATGTGTAGTCATTCGGAAGAAAATGATACACCCTGTTTAAATATCATTCCACAACAAGTAGTAAGATTTCGACCGAAGTCGAATGAAGTCAAAGTACCGCACGTAGGTTGGAATAATATTGAGGTCAAAAATGATACTTGGATTTCGTCCAATCTTTCTGACGAGTATGTTTATTTCGTACACAGCTATTTTGTAGAAGTTGGTGAGTATACTGTTGCAACGACCGATTATGTGCAACCATTTAGTGCCGCATTGCAAAAAGATAATTTTTATGCCACTCAATTTCATCCTGAAAAATCGGGAAGTGTGGGAGAACAAATTTTAAATGATTTTTTAAAAATAAAAAAATGAAAATAATTCCAGCGATAGATATCATTGATGGAAAATGCGTTCGCCTAACTCAAGGAGATTATGCGCAAAAAAAAATATACAATGAGGATCCACTCGAAGTAGCCAAAGGATTTGAAGATGCAGGAATTGAAAATTTGCATTTGGTTGACTTAGATGGAGCGAAAGCCAAACAAATCATCAATTACAAAGTATTGGAAAGAATTGCTTCGAATACTAATTTGAAAATTGATTTTGGAGGAGGATTAAAATCAGATAAAGATTTAAACATTGCTTTTGAATCTGGTGCGAATCAAATTACAGGAGGAACGGTTGCCGTTAAGAATCCTGAATTGTTTTTAAGTTGGCTTGAAAAATATGGAAGTGAAAAAATCATTCTAGGAGCAGATGTGAAAAATGAAAAAATTGCGATCAACGGATGGCAAGAAGAGAGTGGAATTGAGTTGATTGATTTTTTAAAAAAATATACTGCAGCGGGAATTGAGTATGTGATTTGTACCGATATATCGAAAGATGGTTTGTTGCAAGGAACTGCCTTGGATTTGTATGAAAAAATTAAAACACATTTTCCAAAACTAAAATTAATTGCAAGCGGAGGAATTGTCGGAATGGAAGAACTCGAAGAATTACAACAATTAGAGGTTCATGGAGCGATTATCGGGAAGGCAATTTATGAAGGGAAAATTGATATTCACGTAGCTGCGGGCTTTAGTTCGCAGTAAAAAAACCACGATAATGTTAACAAAAAGAATCATCCCTTGCCTTGACATAAAAAATGGAAGAACCGTCAAAGGAATCAATTTTGAAGGATTGCGTGACGCAGGAGACCCTGTGGAATTAGGAAAACTATATAGCCAGCAAGGTGCCGATGAATTGGTTTTCCTAGACATTACCGCAACTAATGATAAAAGAAAACCCCTTTCTGATTTAGTAAAAAAAATTGCAGCGAATATTAATATTCCATTTACCGTAGGTGGAGGAATTCGTTCTATTGAAGATGCAGATGTATTGTTACAAGCAGGAGCTGATAAAATTTCAGTTAACTCTGCCGCAGTTCGAAATCCAGAATTAATCAATGAATTAGCAAATAACTTCGGGAGTCAATTTGTAGTAGTTGCGATTGATGCCAAGCTATATGAAGGCAAATGGAAAGTGCATTTAAATGGAGGTCGAATCCCAACAGAATTCAATTTATTGGACTGGGCAAAAGAATGCGAAGAACGAGGTGCTGGGGAAATTTTGTTTACCTCAATGAATCATGATGGCACAAAACAAGGTTTTGAAAATGTAATGTTAGAAAAATTGTCTGAGGTGTTATCTATTCCAATTATTGCATCTGGAGGAGCAGGCTCGATGGAACATTTTTACGAAGTATTTGCCAAAGGAAAAGCAGATGCGGGATTGGCGGCGAGTATTTTTCATTTTAAAGAAATAGAGATTTTAGATTTAAAAAGATATTTGAAAGCAAAAGGGATTCCGATTAGAATTTAGAAAATTACCACGTAGGCATGGAGTGGGGACACGGAGGACATAGAGAAATCTCTCTATTCTCTGTGTCCATTCTCCATGCCTCCGTGGTTTAAAAAAATAATCATGTTACAAAATTTAGATTTTAAAAAAGTAAACGGCTTAATGCCATGTATCGTTCAAGATGATGCTACACAAAAAGTATTGATGCTTGGATATATGAATGAAGCCGCTTTGGAAAAAACTCAAACGGAGGGAAAGGTTACTTTTTTTTCGAGAACTAAAAATCGATTATGGACAAAAGGGGAAACCTCAGGTAATTTTTTAAATGTGAAAAGCATCAAGGCAGATTGTGATAATGATACCCTTTTGATAAAAGTAAATCCAGTAGGAGTCGTTTGTCATACTGGTGCAGATACTTGTTTTGAAGAAACGAATGAGGGAGATAGTTTTTTATTTGATTTAGAAAAAGTGATTCAAGATAGAAAAGATAATCCTTCTGAAGGATCTTACACTTCTTCTCTTTTTCAAAAAGGAATTAACAAAATTGCACAAAAGGTAGGTGAAGAAGCAGTAGAAATTGTCATTGAAGCAAAAGATGAGAATGATGATTTATTTCTAGGCGAAGCGGCAGATTTGATGTATCATTATTTAGTTTTATTGGCAGCGAAGAATAAATCTTTGGATGACGTGATTGACGTTTTGAAAGAGCGTCATGCTTAAAATTTTGAAAAAGAAACAATGTCATAGATTTTATTTAAAATTATCATTTTTTTTATATCAAAATAAAACTTAATTACCTTCCTTAAAGCCTTACTACCATTGGCTTTTATCATTTTTTGCAATAAGAAAAAAATACCCTATAATTGTAGAGAATAAATTGCGAAAAAAGTACATATCATTGGCTTTATTTTTGTAATTAATAAGAAATCAATAAGAATAAACATCCTAAGGGAAAACATTATGACCCTCAAAGAATTTTTTGACTTAATAGGAGACAACCCATTTTATATCATTGCATACTTTGCATTGGTACCTATAACGGCATTGATTGCTGGATTTATGGGTAAAAATGAAGGTCATATTTCTCCTTGGAAATATTTATACTCTACTTTAATTTACATGGTGTGTATACCTGGTATTTTTGCCATTACACTCAATGTTTACAAATTTTTATTTGAGCGTGGAAGCATTCTTGATTTAGATATCTACACTCAAATCCTTCCCGTCATTTCCATGATTATTACAATTTTACTCGTCCGTGGCAATGTAGCACTAGATCGTGTTCCTGGTTTTGGAAAACTCTCCGGTATGGTTACGATGTTAACGGTGCTATTTGTGTTCATGTGGTTTTTAGAGAAAACTAGAATTATCGTTTTCTCTTACATGAAAATCGAGTATTTCTTATTATTACTAGTTGTCTTCCTTTTTGTTTTTCGTCTTGGTTGGTCGAAAATGATGAGAGCTTAAAAACTCCTCTAGACTACATTTATTTTTTTCGAAAATAAATAACTGGATACCTATGACATAATATATGTCAATTTTATAAATAAGATTTTTTTGCATTGTAACACAATTCCTAAAAGTCGCAATGGAACTTTTGTAATTAGTATTCTTAAATTCTAATTATCGAAAGTACCCGAAAACTTAATGTTGTACAGAGAACTAAAGAGCACTTTGACTTTTTTGTTGCTATTTGTGGTAAGTGTCACTTATAGTCAACATCGCTCTATTTCTCCTACTCAAATTTCTTCCTCAATAAATTTAGATGGCGTACTTGATGAATCGGCTTGGGTAAGTACTGAGACTGCAACTGATTTTCATATGCACTATCCATATGATTCTCTTCAAGCCTCTTCTCAGACGGAAGTGAAAATGCTTTTTGACAACGACAATTTATACATTGGCGCAATTTGTAAAAACAATAAACCTACGGACTATGTTATCCAATCTTTAAAACGTGATTTTGATTTTAGGGAAAATGAAGCTTTCGTAGTTTTTTTAGATTTATTCAATGATGGGACCGGGGGAATGACCTTTGGTGTAAATCCCAAAGGTGTACAAAGAGATGGAATTATTCCAAGAGGAGGGACAAAAGGTGCTCAATTAAATTGGGATGGAAAATGGTTGGCAGAGGTACATCAAAGTCCTGATAAAACTTATTGGTCTATTGAAATGGCAATTCCACTAAGGACACTTCGTTTTTCTAACAATAATTTTACGTGGGGAGTTAATTTTGCGCGAAACGATTTAAACAATAATGAGGTTTCTACTTGGTCACCCATTACTCGCGGGTTCGAAGTGGCGACGCTGGCTCAAGCTGGAAAGATTAATTGGCAAACTGTACCAACTCCTCAAAATTCAAAAATCACCTTAGTTCCTTATTCGGCAGTCACCTCTGGAAAATCATATGAAACAGAAACTGATCCAATCTTAAAACCTAAAGTAGGATTGGATGCAAAAATTGCATTGACCTCTTCTTTAAATTTAGATTTTACCATCAATCCTGATTTTTCTCAAGTAGAAGTCGATCAGCAAGTTATTGACTTGAATCGTTTCGAATTATTTTTTCCAGAAAAAAGGTTATTGTTTTTAGAAAATAGCGACCTCTTTTCTGGTTTGGGAAATAGTCGAGTACGACCTTATTTTTCAAGACGAATTGGAAGTGCTGGGTCCAACTCTGTTCCCATTCATTTTGGAGCAAGGCTAAGTGGAAAGGTGAGTAAAAAATTACAAATTGGATTAATGACAGTTCAAACTGACCCTGTAGGAGGACTAGGTAGTAATGGACAAAACTATTCTATCGCAGCCATTCAAAAAGCGATCATGGGTGGTTCAAGTATTACCGCTTTTATTTCTAATCGACAAAGTACAAATGGTTTTTATCTTGACCATAATAATTATAATCGAATTGGAGGATTAGAATTGGATTATAGGTCTAAAAATTCTCTTTGGAGTGGGAAATCTTTTTTACATTACTCTCTTTCTGACGATATTAATAACAATGGTCTTGCATATAGTGCAAAACTACGATATAAAACTAAAGCGGTTTCTTTGTTTTTTGGGCTTGATGGGGTAAAAGAAAATTACATTTCTGAAATGGGTTATGTTCCAAGGCTTCGGCATGAATTCAATGATTCTACTTTTAGAATTCCATATCATCAAATTAGAAGCAATGGCTACTATCGCTTTTTTTCAGATAATAAAAGTAGTAAAATTGATTTTTGGAGTGCTCAATTTGATGTCAATATCTATACGGACCAAAACGATTTTTCCTACCAGGAACATGAGGTTGGGTTAAGTCTTATCCTAAGATTTTTAGATGCTAGTGAGCTAGAATTTAAGGCTACGCATTTCTCTCCAAAATTATTTTTCCCATTTACTTTGAATGGATTAGAGTTTCCTTTTTACGTTGGAAATTATCCCAATCGTAGGTTTGTAGTAAACTTTGATTCTGGAAAACTAAGCCGTTTTCATTGGAGTAGTCATATTGGATTTGGTGGAGAATATATGGGCAATCGCTTTGACTTAAAAGGAGAGATGAATTATCGGTTTAAACATTTTATCGCAGGAGGTTTGACATTTTCCCAACAAAATCTTTCTGGGTTTCCAGATATTTATGGGGAAGCAAATTTTACTTTAGTAGGCTCCAAATTTGAAATTTCCTTTAATCGAAATTTGTTTTTTACTACTTTCCTTCAATACAATACTCAATCCGATAATTTTAATATTAACAGTCGTTTCAATTGGCGGTTCAAACCAATGTCTGATTTGTATTTGGTCTATACTGAAAATTATCGCGTAGATAATTTAGGGATAAAAGATAGAGCTCTAGTTTTGAAATTAAATTATTGGCTAGATTTATAAGACCTATCTATATTTTTCTTCTGACATCTATCTCTAGATGAAGAATTATTTCAAGAACTTATTTTAATAAATTGTATTTTTGCGCTTCTACCATTCGTTTTTTTACAAAAAAATTAAGATGAAAAATTTCAATACTATTCATATTTTAACTTTACTATTAATTCTATTTACAAGTTGTAAAACCCAACAAAAGGCAGTTCAAGATGCCACTTCAAATAACGAAAAGGTAAAGCTTTCTTGTGATATAAAAAGTTGTACCGGGCCTCTTTATCTATTTAAATTTGATGGATATACATTTATGCTTAATCAAACCGCACAACCTGATTCCAACAATTTATACACATTCGAAGTCCCTGCTTCTGAACATGATTTTTATTTTGTAGGTACTAATAGAAAACAAACAAAACCTATCATTTTAGGAAAAGAAAGTGATCTATACTTAAAAGGTGTTTGCAATAATATTAGACAATCCAAATTTGATAATTCTCC
Source organism: uncultured Saprospiraceae bacterium (assembly GCA_937918905.1). Taxonomy (GTDB): domain Bacteria; phylum Bacteroidota; class Bacteroidia; order Chitinophagales; family Saprospiraceae; genus CAJQQY01. The sequence continues at coordinate 27,022 of CAKZSH010000242.1, read as the reverse complement.
AATTAATACTGAATATGAAAAAGCAATTAGTGAGATTCGGAGTTATCAAGGAACTGCTAATTTTTTAAATCGGCAATATGCAATGGCTCAGATGGGGTCTGAAAAGAAAGCGGAATTTTTGAAAAAACTTCAAGAGAATGACCGCAATCAAATGTCGCTATTAAATAATATGCGTGTAAAATATCCATTTGTTGGAAAAATTGTTTCTACTAAAACCTTCCTAAGTTTTCCTAACAATAAAGGAAATTACGATACAGAGGTCGATTATTTTGTCAATGAATATTTCTCTAATATTGACTTGAGTGATCCTGCACTTGATCGGATGCCAGCCATCTTTGAAACCTTTCGTGATTATACTACTACGCTTACTGCTATCAAATTTGATTATGCTAAGATGAAGCAAACTTTGGACAAAGTGTTGGCAAAAATGAATCCTGATGCAAAGGCTTATCGCTATGCTCTAGGAGCAATTGTTCAGACTTTAAAAGGAAAAAATCATCCTGCATTTATAGACTATGCGAATTTGTTTGTTGAAAAATATGGTCATGAAGATGCTCCCTACCTTGCTGAACTTAAGACTAATATTTCCAATGCTAAAAGTTTTATGATTGGAGCAGTTGCTCCTGACTTCCAGCAAAACACTCCTGAAGGTGAAGCTATGAAGTTAAGTGATCTTCGTGGAAAAGTAGTGTTAGTAGATTTTTGGGCAAGTTGGTGCCGTCCTTGTCGTAAAGAAAATCCCCATGTTGTAAGTCTTTATGAAAAATATAAAAGCGAAGGTTTTGATGTACTTGGAGTAAGTTTGGATCGTACCAAAGACAAATGGATGAGTGCCATTGAAAAAGATGGTTTGGAATGGCATCATGTTAGCGATTTAAAAGGTTGGAAAAATCAAGTGGCTAAACAGTATTCGGTTAGTTCTATTCCTCATACTATCTTACTGGATAGAGAAGGAAAAATTATTGCAAGGAATATGCGAGGAGAACACTTAACTGCAAAACTTAAAGAGATATTTGGAAAATAATTTTTATAATAAAATTTCACAAGGTGAATTTCTGATTAGAAATTCACCTTTTGAATAGAAATAATCACAAAAATGAAACACCTCTCCCTCCTTGTAATTATAATGTTATTTTTTTATGCTTGTGAAGATTCCACTTCTTCAGAAACCCAAAAAAGCAATATTGTCCCTCAAGAAATCAGTACTCCAGATGAGGTAAAACCCATCAAAAAAAAGATTCCCATCACTTATGATTATGATACTACTCAATGGACAGATTTGCATCATCTCGATTCTACAATCGTAATTGATATGCGATATGCGACTAAGAATAATTTTGTAGAAGAAAAAATGTATGATTGTAGTCGTTGTTTTTTACGCCCTCAGGTTGCAAAGCAAATCGTTGCTGCACATCAAATGTTACAAGAAGGTGGGTTAGGGTTAAAAATGTTAGACTGTTTTCGTCCACGTCCAATTCAACAAAAACTATGGGATAAATTTCAAGATGCTCGATATGTAACACCTCCTTCAAAAGGCTCCATGCACAATCGAGGTGCAGCAGTTGATCTTACTATCGTAGACCAAGATGGAAATCAATTAGATATGGGAACGGCATTTGATTATTTTGGAAAAGAAGCGCATCATGCCTACACCGATTTATCTAAAGAAGTTCTAGCTAATCGAAAATTATTAAAGGAAACAATGGAAGCAGTCAGCCTTAAACCTATCAGAACAGAATGGTGGCATTACTCCTATCAAGCTAAAAAATATGAACTCTCTGATATGCTTTGGAATTGTAAAGACGGTGGACGGTAGACGGTTCGAATATTTTTGAACTCATGCAACCAAAAAAACTCGTTCTGAAATTCAAATCAGAACGAGTTTTTTTTTACAGAAAATCATCAATAGTATTCGAACCGTCTACCGTCAAGCGCAGCGACTGTTCTCCATCTTTAATTATCCTTCTTAATAATTACTTTTTTCTTCATCTTCTTTTTTCCATGTTCTTCTTCGATGTGAATCTCTTCTCCATCATCTGTTTTCCAAATCATTTTTTCCTCCATTGGAACATCTTTGGCATCAATCAAAACAGCCGCAGCTTTATTCAATATTCCATTTCTTTTATAAGTAATTACAATCGTATCACCCGCTTTATATTTAGATAAAGCCGTTGTCAATTCTTTGTAAGTAGAAATTTGATGTTCGTTAATCGTTTTAATAACATCGCCTTTTTTCATTCCAGCTTTTTCAGCTGGGCTATCTTTAACGACATCCAATAATTCCATTCCTTCTTCAGAAGGATCAATCATTACTCCAAAAAAAGCACCACTTCTTTTCTCCGTTTTCATGATGCGAATTTCTTTCTTGCCTCCTTCTCCTACTGTAACTTCCACTTCTTCCAACAATTCTCCTACATTTCCTCCATCTTTTGTCATAATGACAATGTGCTTCCCATCTTCTGTCGTAATTTCTTTTCGCTCTGCATCTCCTTCCATTTTGATTACAGTTTTTTCACCTCCTTCATTTATTATTACATCATCACCTTGTACAGTTACCTCCACAGTACGTTCTTCTTTTTCATCTGCTCCATCAGTTATCATAACTTCAACATCTATTTCTTTTCCTTCCTCACCATCATTTTCTTTTAGAAATTTATCAACATCAAAATCTTCCGCAGCATCACCTTCTTTGACAATTTTTTCTACCTTTTCATTACCATCTTTGTCAACTGTTTTTTTAACAATGACAATTTTCTTTTTCATGTCTTTGTCATGTTGTGCTATCGCATTATTAGAAATAAAAAACAATCCTAATAAAAGAAAAATCCAAGTGACTTGTATTTTTGAAAGTTCCATATTTGTTTATTTTATAATTTATGTATTCAATTTAACGTTTCTTTAAAAAACAAACTAAAATTAAAGGTTTTATTTATCTATTTTTACCCAAACAGTTAAAAGTAAGTTAAACATCCCCGACACAAGTTTTGAATATCTATTTTTGTAAGAATCGGGTTGAATTTTGCTTTTGTTTTAACACCTTTCTTTAGCAAAAATACATAATCCAAATATTTTTTTTAACTATAATTTTTCCCAACAATATTTATCAATGAATAAAAAAGCTATATGGGCAATTATTGGTTTAATGAGTGCAGCAATGATTGGAATTATTTTGTTGCAAATATATTGGATCAAGTTTAACTTAAGGCTCAATGAAAAACAATTCGATGCAAGCGTAAAATCTGCAATTACTAGAGTTGCTGAAAAGTTAGAAATTGCAGAAGATCAAGCTACCTATGATGATTTTTTTGATCAAGGTGTAAAAACGCCTACGTCCTATTCTTCCACTAGAATCAATAGTCAATTCAATTCAAAAACTGAGTTAACAGAAATATCAATTTCTCAAAATTATCGTACTGCTCAACTTACCCCTGCTTCCGTCAGTCCTCTTTCTATTAATAAAACTCCTGACTTTTCATATATTCGAAATAAGATGGAGTATCAAGAGGTTCAAAAAATTCTTAACCTTCGTCCGTTGGAGGAAAGAATCAACTTAGATGTTTTAAAAGGATTACTCCATCATGAACTCTCCACTCAAAGGGGTATCGAAGCCACTTATAACTATGGTGTATTTTCTAATCGAAGAGGTTCCTTTGTCATCAATAATGATACTTATGCAGTCCTCAACGAAAATTTTTCTTCGATAGAAAATGTGGATAATGAATTATATAATTCTAGTTATCAAACAGAGTTATTTTCTAATGCCAATGCTTTAGAATCCCCTGGATTGCTTATGGTTTATTTTCCAAATCGTACCAGCCTTATTTGGAGTTCTACTTGGAAATCACTTTTAGCTTCTATACTTTTTACTGGTTTGATTTTATTTTGTTTTTCATATACTATTCTTGTCATTTTTGAACAGAAAAAAGTTTCAGAAATGAAAACTGATTTTATCAATAATATGACGCATGAGTTCAAAACTCCAATTGCAACTATTTCATTAGCTGCAGATTCTATTACGAGTCCAATGATCTCTGGTAATCCTGATAAAGTAAAACGTTTTGCTGACATCATTCGGCAAGAGAATAAACGAATGAATAATCAAGTCGAGAAGGTTTTACAAATGGCTTTGATTGATAAAAAGGAATATAAATTGAAAATGACCCAAATCAATTTACATGATGTCATCAATCAAGCTGTGCAAAATGCCAACCTTCAAGTTGAGAAAAAACAAGGAATGGTTTCTTCTACACTTGGCGCAACAAATTCTTATGTTTTTGGGGATTTAACGCATGTTTCTAATATTATCAACAATTTATTGGATAATGCAAATAAATATTCTCCTGAAAAACCTGAAATAACTGTTCACACACGCAATGTAGCACAGGGAGTTGAAGTTATAATTAAGGATAAAGGAATAGGAATGAGTCGAGAAGCTTTAAAACATATTTTTGATAAATTTTATAGAGTTCATACAGGAAATAGACACGATGTTAAAGGCTTTGGTTTAGGATTAAGCTATGTAAAAGCTTTAATGGATGCACATAAAGGAACTATTGATGTAAAAAGTGATTTGGGCAAAGGAAGTAGTTTTATTCTTACATTTCCTTATAATAATGTACCAAGTAGCCCTAGTCAGATTGGTTAAAAAGTATTTATATTTTTTAATATGCTGGTCAAAAAAAGCTAGAATTACTTTTCAATTAATTCCGTTATCCTATTGATACCAAACTGATTTATGCTTAACTTTAACATATGTTAAGAAAAAAAATCGTACAGAATTTTAAATGTAAATAATAGCCGTAATCTTTTCGGTAACAACAAAAAACTCCTATTTTTTTGAATAAAAATTTTACAAATGACTGCAGCAGCAAACAATCGCATTTTATTAGTTGAAGACGACCAAAATTTTGGAGATGTATTGCGTTCCTATTTAGAAATGCATGATTATAACGTTACTCTAGCTACTGATGGAGAAGCTGGTCTTGAACGTTATAAAAAAGGAGAATTTGACCTTTGTATTTTTGATGTTATGATGCCAAAGATGGATGGTTTTACTTTGGCTAAAGAAGTCAGAGTAAAAGATGGCGAAGTACCCATTATTTTTTTGACTGCAAAAACGATGAAAGATGATGTGCTTCAAGGATTTAAAATAGGAGCAGATGATTATATCACTAAGCCTTTCAATTCAGAAGAATTACTTTATCGAATTCAAGCAATTTTGAAAAGAAGTCAAGCAAAAGAAGATCCTCGTGAAGAGATCAAAGAATTCGAAATCGGAAGGTATCATTTTAATTTTCCTTTGAGAATTTTGACATTTACAAGTGGAAGTGGAGAAGAGGAAAAAAACAAACTTTCTCCAAAAGAGGCGCAACTACTTCGAATGTTTTGCATGTATAAAAATGATATTCTTCCCCGATCAGAAGCACTTACTAAAATATGGTCAGAGGATAATTATTTTACCGCTCGAAGTATGGATGTGTTTGTAACTAAATTGAGAAAATATTTAGCTGGCGATCCTAACATCGAAATTGTAAATATTCATGGAAATGGATTTCAATTACTCGTAAGAAATAGTGAACAAGCTTCATAAATAATTAAGAATGAATAATTCTAATGAGAGGACAAAAATCAGTAATTGGTTTTTGTCCTTTTGTTTTTTAAAAATAGTAGTAGTTTTACAAAATCGTAGATAATGAAGCATCAAAACCTTGAAGGTATCTGATGCTTCTATAAAAAACTTAATTTGAAAAAAGAGGTCAAAAGAATATTGGGAGTAGATCCAGGAACTAATTTTTTGGGATACGCGATCATTGAAGTGAAGAAAAATAAAATCAGTTTACTAACGATGGGAGTTGTTACGATGAAAAAACTTTCCTCTCATCAACTCAAACTCAAAAAAATATTTGAACGCCTTCAAGAAATAATACGTGGATACGAACCTCACGAAATGGCAGTTGAAGCGCCTTTTTATGGAAAAAATGTGCAGTCCATGTTGAAGTTAGGAAGGGCTCAAGGAGTTGCTATTGCAGCAGCAATTACGATGGATGTTGAAATCACAGAATACTCTCCCAAAAAAATCAAACAGTCCGTTACTGGAAGTGGTAATGCTTCAAAAGAACAAGTCGCTGCAATGTTGATTAATATTTTAGGAACAAAATTAGACTCACAATCCTTAGATGCTTCCGATGCTTTAGCGGCTGCAATTTGTCATCACTACCAAACAGGGAATGTATTAGGAGGAGGAAAAAAATATGGTAGCTGGGCAAATTTTATAAAAGATAACCCAGATCGATTAAAGTAAAAAAAGATAATTATTCAATATTAGCTTTACACGAGTCAAGGTCTGGCTTTCAAGTCAGGCTTTGACTTGTATTGATGTTCTTATCTTATAAATCAGTGCTTGACTTTTCAAATCAAACCCTGACTCCTCATAAAAACATGATGGCGTTAAGATTTTCTTCTTAACGCCATTTTATTTTTTCATAAAAAAAGATTTAAAACTGTGCTCTAATTTTTTCGGCAATCTTAGCTAATTCTTCTTGTGAAAATTTAGGCTTCTTTTTAGGTACCAAATGATTTACAATAGGAATCAAATGTACATGAGCATGTGGCACTTCTAATCCTTCTACAAGCACACCTACTCGTTTACAAGGAATTGCTTTTTCTATGGCATGAGCAACATACTTCGAAAATCGCATCAAGCCTTCATAAGTATCATCATCCAAATCAAAAATATAATCTACCTCCTTTTTAGGAATCACTAAAGTATGTCCTTCATTCCAAGGATTAATATCTAAAAAAGCAAAGTAATCTTCTGACTCAGCAATTTGATGGCAAGGAATTTCTCCTTTAATAATTTTAGTGAAAATACTCGCCATTCTTAAAATGATATTTCTAAGATTTCAAATTTAAGTAATCCACCAGGCGTTTGTACCTCAGCAATTTCTCCAACAGCTTTTCCAAGTAATCCTTGTCCAATAGGAGAAGAAACTGAAATTTTCTTTAGTGCAAGGTCTGCTTCTGACTGAGAAACTAACTGATAAGTTATCTCTTTATCAACCCTAAGGTTCTTCATTCTTACCTTAGATAAAACTACCACTTTGGAAGTATCCATTGTACTTGTATCCAATACTCTAGCGTTAGCGTATGCTTTTTCTAAATTATTTATTTTTAATTCTAATAAACCTTGAGCATCTTTTGCTGCGTCATATTCTGCATTCTCAGAAAGATCTCCCTTCTCTCTAGCTTCTGCAATTGCAGCTGCCGCTTTCTGTCGTCCATTAGTTTTTAAATCTTCCAATTCCGCTTCTAATCGATCATATCCTTCTTGTGTCAGATAATTATATTTCATAATAATAATATTGAGTTTAAAAAATGTTACTTTACTAGGGGATGGGTAAGAAGTCGTTAACAATTACATTGAAAAAGGAGTTCCCTAGTAGTCGATAAATAAAAAACAAGAACGTTTCTACAATGATGTAGAAACGTTCTTGAATTAAACTTTTCCTAAAATTAATACTTTTTAAGGGAAAAAAAAAAATTAAATAACAGTCTAAGTACATTGTAAATTAAGTTTCTTTAAGTTTTCAATTAACTGAATTGAAATTTGAGCAATTAATTAGTGCATATTCATTTTACGACGGGCATGGGTAATATAAAATTTCCAGTTAATCTTAATTTTCTTTTTTTCACGTTCTTTGACACAAGCGAGAATTTGCGTTTCCAATTTATCTTTAGTTGGAATATGTTTTTTCAAACAAGTACGAGTGATTGCTGAAAATTCTATTTCAACAGCATTGAGCCAAGAGCCTTCTAAAGGGGGATAATGAAATTCAAATTTTGAGTTAAATCATATGCATTTTGAGCGTTCGGCGAGGCTTTTTAACGACGAAGGATGAAAAAAGAAGCCAAAATAACTTATGAATAAATGTGAACAATTACTTAAACTTTTTAAATAATTTTACCGTTCCTTAGAAACAGTCAAAATTCAAATTTGTCCTTTCTTATTTTTCAACAATTTTGGTTTTTAAAATAAAAAATATGAAATATTATTCATTTCTCCTTTGCGTGTTTTTCTTTTTCCTTTCTTCTTGTGGTCCTAATTATATTTTGGATGAAAAAAAAGAAATTACGAATGAAAAATGGTCTTACGTAGATTCTCTTTCTTTTACAACGAACATAGTTGACACCAATAAAATTTATAATCTTTATTTAGATTTAGAACACTTGACAACCTATTCCTATCAAAATATGTACATTCGTTTGCATAGTATTTTCCCTGATGGAAAAAGAGTAACGGAAAGAGTTTCCGTTGAGTTGATGGATAATATTGGACGATGGCAAGGGGACTGCAATGAAGATGATTGTGACTTTAGAATGACTATTCATGAAGGGGCTTTTTTTAATCAATCAGGCGAACATACTTTTTTGATAGAACAATTTATGAGGAAAAATCCATTAGAGGGAATTCAAAGCATTGCCTTTAGAATTGAAGATACAGGTCAATCGAGAAAATAGAATTAGACTTGTTACCCTTTAAAAAACCAATCTAATCCTGCTTCGGGGGAAATATTCATGCTTTGCCTTTGATTTTATTGGGATGGACGTTGTCAGGGTAAACCCTTTTTATTTGCTCTGCAAAAGTTGACCGTATTTCAAACAGCTTGGTATAAAAAAACATATCCGACTTTTTCGGATGCTCTTGCTTCTGTTCGTTACCGAATTTGGCAGTTTCAAGTTTCTTTACACTCGATGGTTTCAACAGACTGTAAAGAAATTCATTTAAAAATTATTGAACATTTAGCTTTTATGGCGGCTAGAGCTGCATAGGATGGCTAAAGTCGAGCTTAGGAATGGAAAATAATAAATGTAGTTTTTGATGGTCTATTTTTTCGCCATTTTTTCATTCCGTAACGTATTCTTCCGAAGTTTCGGGATTGAAAAAACTGACAAAAAAATTCCCTCATCAAAATTCTGCTTTTATTCATTTTCCATTCCTTATTTTTTAATATATAAGAATTTAATTGTTCTTTATAACTTTCGACTACAGCCCGAAACGAAGAGAAATATTATGAGTTCCTCCCCAAGGATTGGTAAGACGGTATGCATAATCTAAACCAAATGAAGTTTCAGAATCTTTTTTCACAGGTACTTGAATAGTCGCACCTGCAGCAAAACCTGTATAAACATTTTTTTCTTCAGGTACATTTGCTTGACCTAAGTCGTATTTGTATCCTGCTCGTAACATGAATCTTTCTTTATATGCGAACTCAACTCCCGCACCAACTTGGTCTCTTGAAAATGAGTTAGATGTAAAGTTTGATAAAATAGTCAATCGACTTTTCATTGCTTCTTCTTCTCCTCCAATAATAAAATCATAAGAAATTCCAATGTTCAAAACAGAAGGTAATTCAAATGCAGCCGATCTTGTATTATAGGTTAAAAGGAAACTGTTATCATTATCATTTGGCGCACTCAATTGTTGTGAAAGACCTTGTCCTCCAAAACTCATTCGACTTCCAATATTTCTCAATGATAATCCTAATTTAAAATTATCTTGAGGGCCTGATACATATTGTACTCCTGCATCCAATCCAAATCCAAATGCTCTCAAATCAGACGTACTTTCAGATATACCTCTAACTAAAATTCCAACTGAAATTTTATTTTCAAAAACGTGAGCATACCCAAGTCCTAAATTGAAAAAATTAGGAGAAAAAGTACCACCTGTTCCTTCTGGATTTGCCGTAGTCGTTACTGGAATATCTCCGAAATCAAGTGCCATCAAACTTAACCCAAATGTTCCATTTTTTCCTACTTTTTGAGCTAATCCGAATGCATTCATTTTAATATCAGTACCTTCTAAGTATCGAGCGTGACTAATAACAATCTCTGTGCCTTTAGCTCTTGAAAGCCCAGCTACATTTAGACGCATTGCTTCAACTCCACTTACAAAGGAAGTTGACATAGTATGAAGACCAGCAGTTCGAGCCCAAGGGTTCATCAATAATTCATAAGCTCCTGCTTCTCCTTGACGATCAGGATTTCCAGCAAAAGCTGTATCAACTACAACCAATGAGAAAAAAACTGAAAAAACGATGTAAATAAATTTATTCATAATTAAAATCTATTCTTTTTTTTTAAAATAAAAACAAGGAAGGTTGGTTGTATTCAACCAACTTTCCTTGCTATTAACTCTATAATCCAGATGGATCAAATTTCCTTGCAACACCAAACCACTTAATAACACGCTCACCTAATCCGTCTGCATCAATATGTATTAAGTACACTCCACTTGCTACTGGAATTCCTTTATTATTTTTCAAATCCCATTCTAATGCTGGAGAAACTTGAGTGGTATTAATACCTGAACTAGGTCGATCAGATCTAACATTAACTCCAAGCTCATCTCTGTTATATTGGCGGATGAATTTACCATCTAATGAATAGATCGTAACCTTACATTTAGATGGAAGATTGGTGATCTTAATGGTATTAGCAAATTGAGAAATTTCATAAGCAGAATATCCGTAATATGGATTTGGAACTACATTTATATTATCCAATGCAGTCTCCACTTCATTATCCTCAACAACATCTACTGCCGCACTATTTTCTAACTTGAAACGATACGTGGGATATCCTGAGAAATCATTTGTTCCTTCAAATACTTGATAAGGATTATCCACCCGAAGTTCAATTCTTAAATCCGTAGGAATAAGTCCTTCACTTATAGGTAATAAACTAGCCCCATCATTTAACAAACACATAGATGTCCAAGTAATTTCTTCGTAAGCCTTACGTTGAGTACTTACCCCTGCTCCTTCTTTTAATCTATCATGTAATTTATCACACTCGTCATACTTTTCCTTAGTTACGTAAATATAGTGTTGACCACCAAGGATACGAGTATAAGGGAAAGTGAAGTTACCTTGAGTATTGAATGCAAACTCATCCGTAGGATTCCAAATCATATCACGACCATTTGCTTCGTACTCCTCATTGAAAGGAGCATCAGGATGATATGTAGAATTTTCACCAAAGAAAATATTTAATCGCTCACCTGTCTCTTGGTCAATAGCATAACCAGGGAAGTATCCTTTTCCTGTTCCTGTATTATCGTTTTGACCATTTTGATCTACAGAATTCCCTTTACGTAATCGTAGGTTTACTGAGTTATTTTCAGTTTCGAAAATGTTGCCTGAAGGCGTTGGAGAATTGTAATATTCAGGTATAGCTGTTTCTACTACAATACAACGACTCCACTTTGATTTATCACTTGTAAATACAATATCAACATTATTCAAATTATCTAACCCATTCTTCAATCGCACTACTCCTGATAGAGCAGGGTTTCTTAATGCAGGTGTAAACCAGAAATCAGGAAGTTGATTTGGATTATCAAAAGAAGCCAAAGTATAAGGAACGAAAGCTCCAAAGTTACTGAATGCTCTTTCTGGATCTAAAAGGAATTCTGGTTCTGAATCTGATGTTCTCAAATAATTATAAATTGCATTTGCATCATCAGGAACATAATTAAACCAGTTATCGGTTTTAGCATAAGTCTCATTATATGAAATTAAACCGTTATTAGTATCCGTCACATCTCCTGTCTCATTTGTTTGTCCTACATTAATTGAGAATCCATATTCAGCTAATACTTGTTCGTTCAATCGCTCAATAGTCTGTTCAGAATAAATTGGTGCAGAAGGATTTGATAAATCCGTCAATTGCCAATACATTTCAGTATCAAGCTCATCGTTCTGATCATTGTTACCATCCAAATCTGTAAAGGTCAATTGGAATTCACCATTTACAACTTCCAATGGATTGTAAATATTAATATTGATCGGTGCTCTACCTGGTTGGTAAGTAATTTGTCCGTCATTTGTTCCAGCTAATATTTCAGCTTCTGTTTCTTCTGAAATTGCCACATTGTTCTCACCAACTCCAACCCCATCAATTCTAGTTACAATAGGACCGTCGCCATAACCTGAGTTTAATTGTTTATAAACAATTGGACGAGGGATTACTGTATACGATGAACTTGTACCATCTCCAATATTTCTACGACCTTCTAAGTACGGTCTTCTTTGACCTAGGCCTTGTACATTATCAAATTGTTCATAATTATTATAAGCATAAGCTACAACTGAGAAATAATATTTCTTATGGTTAATCAAAGAATTATCTCCATCCGCGAACTGGTCTGTAGTAATATTAAAGGTATGAGAAATACCATCATCTCGAACTCCCTCATTTTGTAAAGTTGGAGCCCAAAGAGGATTCGTAGGGTCACTTGGATTAAATTCTGGTGCCCAATTATATAATCTTGAAATACCATTTTTAATATCAACGGAACTTACCAACCGTGATTTTGATGGATCATCAAAATCCGAAGGGCTTACATTAGGTTCAATTAATTGATAAATTCTGTATCCTTCAAACTTATACATTTTAACAGAATCAGGTAATAATGGTGGTGCTTGTAAATCAAGTCCTTCATACTGCTCTTTAGCATTATTAGTTACAAATGAATCTCCATTCGTAAGAATAAGAACGACTTGTTTATCTAATTCTACAAAATCTACATCTGGAGCATCTGGACCATCTGTAATTTCAAAACAGTTATCAAATAATGCTTGTGCAATATCATCAGCTGCTAATAAAGGAGAAATATTAGGACAAGCATGTGCCACATCTGGTACCCATACTACCCCCACAATTAACTCATTAACTGCTTGAGAAATTAATGCTAATGGGCCAGAAGCTTGTAATGTACGACGATCCCCAAAAGGTAAGTTAGCTGAACACATTGTCCATCCATTTACATCATCAGGCATATCAGGAAAAGCAAACTGAGTTGGTTGTCCTCCTGAGTTGTATCCATCTCCACCATAAGTTAAAGGTGTTCCATCAGTCCAAGAACCTGAAATTAAATTATAAAACTCAGATGGAATTGTTGGATCAACTGTTCCAGGAGGAGGATTACCAATTCCACCATTATTAGTATAAGTAAATGAAGTCATTGGTAACTCAACAATAGTATCTGGAGTTTGAGAACCAGTAGGATTTATTAATTCTCCATTAGATCCAAAAACTTTAGGTCCTTGTGGTCCACGGAAGTAATCTACACCTAATAATGGAATTCGATCACAATAATTAGGAACATCTCCACAGTCACATCCAGTTGTACCATCTAATGCATCCTCATTATATACATATGCTAAACTTCGAGAAGTATCACATCCAATATAATCATCTGTAAAACAACCCAAATCAGGATCAACCCACATCGCAAAGAATGTACTATCAATTCGACTCTGTGCTCTATTAATCAACTTATATCTTTGGAAAGTCATATCATTGATCTCATCATTGGTAGCCCAAGCAAATGACTGTACTTGAATCTCCATTTGAATAGCATCTCCTTGAGATTGAGTATGGTTACCTCCATTATCATTATAAACCCAGAAAATCATTTCATCTGCATATTGTGCATCTTTAATGCTTTCCACTTCACAACCAGTAATATCTATTCTAGGAAAATCTCCTAAATGAGGCTCATACACATCAATCTCATTAGGGATATTACTATCTGGATCAAGATTATCATAGAAGAAAGCAAACCCTTGAGAGTGCTCTTCATCAGTAGGCATTTCAAATTCATGAACGTCTAAGAAAAATTTATTTCCTTTTGCAGGCCATCCTCTGATATCTAATGAGATTTCATCTTCTTCCAATTCTGTTCTTCCCTCTGCTTTAGCTTGTTCCCAAAGTTGGATGTGTCTACGAATATTTTCCCCTAATACTCTAAAGTGTTTATTCCATTGAGCGCAGGTATCTGCAACTACAGTTCCCTTATCATTAAGTGGGCCAGGGAAAAAATCATTCCGTGTACCTGATCGGTAAGTTTGAGCTGCCATTTTAAGGTTGGGAACGGCTTGATCAATTCCTGTAAAACCACCAACCCATACTGCACCTGCAAAAATCGAAGATACCTCTGGCACCCCTGGTTCTACTTTAGGTACAATATATTGTGCATTAGATAAATCCCACCAACAATCACCACCGTTCAATAACATTGCTCTTACATTGTTGATAGATTGTAAGACTCTAGATGTTCCTTGGGCACAATCCATTCTTAGCGTAGCCGTATTGTTTTCTACAGCAACAGCTTTTCCATGAACTTCTGGATTAATATGGGCAAATCCCATATTGAATAACCCAAATAACAGAGCCATAGAAAGTAAATATTTAAAATTACGCATGACTATATTTTTTATCATTTTATAAAATTTCTTCAAAAATAATTTAGGTTCATAAATGAACCATCAATTTAAAATTGGATACTTGCTCCTAAATAAATTCTTCTCGGTAAAGTGTAAAACCCTGGTGCTAATAAAGCCCAAGAGTAAGAAGGAACATAGTACTGTTCTAATCCTTGTGCAGTTACACCATCCAATACAGACTGTCCAATAGGAGAAGTAAGGTATCCATCATCTTCTGCAGAACCTGATGAAGAATATACACCTAATAGGTTTCTTCTATCTAGAAGATTTGATACCCGTACATATACATTCAAATCAACTGCTGACTTATCTTGATCTTGCGGTGTAAATAATCTGAAAGTTTTATCTACTCTAAGGTTCAAGGTAAAGTTCCATGGTAATCTTGCTCCATTCAAAGATCCAACTGTTCCACTACCTCCAAATTGAGAAGGAATTTGTGTCGCAGTATATGGTCGTCCTGAAACTGCAACAATTTGAAGATTCGCTCCAGCTTTTGCTAAGATATCTTTCCCAAATAATACCGGTCCATTATATCGTCTTCCTGAATCATATCTGTAATCCATTGAGATATTAAATCGGTGTCTTTCATCAAATGATAATGGGAAAAGTGTTCTAATATTACCTCTACTTCCTAAACTTCTTGATGAGTTGGAATTAGAACCTGTACCATCAGCAAACTGTAAAGTATAAGCAGCTAATAAAGTTACATTCTTAGTTCTTCTCAAATCATACTGAAGCGTAAATCCTTTAACCGTACCAAAATCCAAATTATCAAAACCAATATATTCAGATACATTTAATCCAGATGGTAGATACAAGAAGTCTCTTACCTGAATCATGTCTCTCATTTCTCTATAATAAGCTGATAATTTCAATGCTGATGAATTCGTCAACTTCTGTTGGAATCCAACCTCATAACTAATTGTTTTTTCAGGTTTCAAATTTGGATTACCTTCAGGAGTTCGTCCGGCATCACCAAAATAGAAATAGCTAAGTGCTGTCGCTAAATTGTTACTTGGTGGACGTTGTACTAAGATGTCATAATTTGCAAAGAAGTTAGCCACATCCGAAATTGGAAATGAAAATGCTAAACGAGGCATGATGTTAATTTGCGGCTTATAATCTTCAAAACCATCATTTGGATCGTAAGTATTTGTTTTAATCCAGTTTCCGTCATCAGCCAAAGGATTGGAGTATTGGACAAATCTTGGCGCAGTACCAAATATCACATTACCTCCATTAGCAGGAGTTCCATCTCCAAAGTACCATTGGTCTCCATCTCTAAATGCTTTTACTGTATTATCATCTGCTCCAGTAACATATACTTTGAAATCATCTTCGATATTAAGTGGTCGAGTCTGATTTGAATTATCTGCCTCAGAGAAAAATTGTTGTGCATCTTTAATATCATATAATGAAAGAGGATCTTTCAATACCTTTGTATTCGCATCATATCTATCTACCCGAACACCTAATCTAAAGATGATATCTTTAAATGTAAATTTATCCTGAATATAGGCCGCAGAATAATTTGGTCGGAAAGGAGCAACAGGGAACGCACGGATAGTATTTCCATATTTTGTTTGTGCTGTTGCTGTAAAGAAGTCATCAAAAGTAACATCAGATCCAATTCTATTTCCAACATGGTCATATCCAAAGAAAGATGCTAAACCTAAATCTGTTAACTCAATTGGAGAAAACATATCTATCGAAAGTTGGTCTGGCGAAAGTCCATCCACATTTACAAATTCATTAAGTGTATTTCCTGTCACATCTCTAATTGCTCGGTAGAAAGTAGCTCCTTCATCCTCAGCAAGTAAGCTTTGATATACATCTACAGTATCCGTTGCTCCAGTAAAAAAGTTAGTCATAAACTCTTGACCAATAACTATATTAGAATCGACTCCTACAATGTGTCGATTATCATTAAAGTCAGCCAATACCCATAACCCTCTTGGTGCAACAGAGTATCCTCTACTTTCTCTTTGCTCATAAAGCAATCCAAGTTGAATCGAGTGACGTCCTTTATCTGTACCTCCTGGGTGCAAATCAAATGAACTCGCTACTGTGGCAGTAATAATACTTCCTTGAGATTTTGAGAAACTATTATACACTGTTCCTACATTTGAGTGGAAAGTGTAAATTTGAGAAGCTGTTCCAAACGTAATTCCATTTTGTGTTAACAAATCATCTTCAGTTTGGAAATCTGTAATTCCATTATTATAGTTTGCTAAAACAGGATTAATTTCTCTATTTAACTCAAACCCAGTTGTAGCTTCTGTATAACCTCCATGTACAAACCCTCCTGTCTCAAAATTAGGATCAAATCGAGGAGTATTTTCTCTATCTATTCGACCAATGTATCCATAATCAAATAATCTATCTTCATGTCTTGAATCCTGAGTTAAACCATCATTATGCTCATAAGAAGCTTGGATTGAATATTCAAAATTAGACACTACTGAATTACCAGTAGATTCCTCATCAGATCGAGAATTCCCTCCTAAACGATGTCGGAATCTAAATATACCTCTATAAGTATTTCCTTCACTTCTAGGATTATTTTGGGAGTTAAATGTTCTCCATCCTCCTGGTGTAAAATAAGAAACACGATTAGAGTAAGTACCTGTAAAGGAAAGATCAATATTATCACTCAATCTTGCATCCAATTTCATGGTACCATTGATACCTTGAAAAGATTGGTTAGGTCGAGCTTTCAATAATTCTACATCTTCAGCATTTGTAAATTGTGCAGAAGGCGTTCCAAATATATCTGCAATAGGATTAGCTTCTAATTCAGCTAATCTTTCAGGCTTTACAACATAAACACCTACTGCCGATGGAGCATTATCCTCTCGGTAAGTGTACCTTCCTGAAAATCTAAATCCTAAAATAGAAGTAGTTGTACCATCATCATTCTTTCTTTTAATGATAGGTCCACTTAATGCAGCTCCTACTAAACTATGACCATAAGGATCTAAGAATTTAGAAGTCTCTGCTTCAACACCTCCTGAAAATTTAGCAGAAGGCCCTTTTGTTGTAATCGAAATAATACCCCCTGTTACATCTCCATATCGAGCACTCACCCCACCAGTGATAACTTGCATTTGCTCAATTTCAGATTCAGGAAGTAAGTTTCCACTTACTCGAATACCATCAATATAGTAATCTGTTGCATTGGAACGTGATCCTTTGATACTAATCGCTCCACCTTCATCAGATGAACTAGTACCTGCTGTAGCTGCTGCTACGGCATTAATGTTTCGAGTAGGTAAATTTCTAATTTGTTCGCTGGTCACCGTTTGACCAGTTTCGGTTTCATCCTGTTTAATTAATGGAACTTTATATCCAGTTACTACAATCTCCTCTGTCACGATTCCTGTTCCGATTGTCATCTGAACATCTACTTTTGTAGCAACACCTGCCGAAGCAAGTACACCTTCAATTTTTTGAGTGGGGTATCCCGTGTAAGATACTTCTACATCATAGGTACCAGGGTCTACCCTGATACTATAGTTTCCATCAATATCGGTAGTTTCACCTTGGATAAAATTACCATTTTTCTTCACTACGATATTTGCTCCGATCAGTTCCTCTCCAGATTCTCCATCAGTTACTTTACCAGTAAGAGTAGTCTGTGCGAAAGTCAAAGAAGCAACAAATAGTAAAGAAAGTGTAAGTAAAAAATTTCGTACCATAAGTAATTCTTTTTAATTGTTATTGTCGAAAAAATTGGCTTTTCATGAATTAATGAAAAATGAAGAAGTTTTCATTTTTTATTAGCCCACAATGTTAACAAATTACATTTCATTTGTAAAAAAAATAGAAATCTCTTGTCAACGGTCTGACATAAAGATTTTAGTAATAGTCAGCTTTCTAGTAGAAAGCGAAGCGGTAGTTTTAAATATATTTTATTCAAAATATATTTTTTTTCTATACGTCCAAGTAAAATTATATTCGTGCTAATGTTTGTTTTTTGCTTAAAACTGTAGGGTTTTGGTGCTTTTCTCGGCTCTTAATCTAACTTATCAACTTTTTTTTAACATCCTTTACCAGAGTTATTTTATAAGTCAGGTTTCTCTTTTTAGTCCTTTTGTGATTTTTCTTAAAAGTACCTCTGCTAATCTTTGTTTTGATTCCACAGTCCATCCTGCCACATGAGGAGTCAAAATCACATTTTTAAATTCATACAGCTTACTAAATAGCTCATTTTCTTGAGTTGAAAAAGTATTTGGTTTCTCATTTTCAAAAACATCCAAACAAGCTCCTCCTACTTTTCCACTTTTCAATCCATCAATCAAGTCTTCCGTCTTGACAATACTTCCTCTCGAAGTATTGATAAGAATTAATCCTTCTTTACATTTCTCAAAAAAATCAGAATCAACCAAATGATAGGTCTCAGGTGTGTATGGTAAATGCAAACTGATAATGTCTGCATGGGATTGGATTGATTTTAAGTTGGCCGTTTTTACAAATGAAAAATCTTGAGTATAATATTTTTTGTACTTATCATAAGCAAGTACTTCCATATTCATACCCTGTAATTTTTTGGCAAATTGACTCCCTGTATGTCCAAAGCCGATAATGCCAATCGTTTTTCCCATTATTTCAAATCCGCGATTTTTTTCTCTCTGCCAGTTCTTATCTCTTACTTCTGGATCGCCTTGAAGAAAATTATTTGCTAAAGCGAGTAGCATTCCAAGTGCATGTTCTGCTACTGCATTTCGATTACCTTCGGGTGCTCCGTGGATAGCAACTCCTTTTTTGGCTGCATATTCCAAGTCGATGATTTCCATTCCTGACCCCAATCTTCCTACAAATTTAAGATTCGGAGCAGAATCTAACATCGGTTGATCCACTAAAATTTTACTATTGATAATCATTCCTTCATAAGCTGGAACCATTTCTCTTACTCGTTCTAAACTTATTTTAGGGTGATAATCACAATGATACCCCAAATTCTCTAGTCCCTCGATCAATAGTGGATGTACACCATCCGTAACCAATACTTTTTTCATTAGATTTTCTCGCTTTGTAAAAATCGAGGCTAAAGGTAGCAAGAACCTTTTTAAATGAAAAATGTTCGAGGTTGAAATAAAAGCCCTAAATACCTTGACTTTTTAATGAGGTAAAAATTATCTTTGGTCATTTTATACTTAGAACTTGTTTGAACTTTTTTAATCGGGCTGCACAAAGATATATTTTCCATCACTCTGCGACTTTTTGGAGAGCAATAGCTAAGGCTATTCCTCTCCAAAAACTCTTCGATTGATGAAAACCTAGCTTTTTCGCCTCAAAGAAAAAAAATCTAAACGGGTTCTTAATTCCTTTACATCATTGATTATTTATGAAAAATATAACTTTGATACTTTTCTTGTTGGTGTTGGCTGCATTCATTTCATGCCAATCCGAAACTGCTAAAACTAATCCCGACCTACCTACAACTTTTGCAAACTTATATGTGCGATACATGGAAGCTGAAAATAGAATCAAAGCTACCGCTAATTTTGATCGTGGAAAAAATCAAAAAAATGCCTCTTCTATAAAAATTGATAATGGCGTATTTTTCCATAATGCAAATATGAAAGAGCGACAAATTCCAAATATTGGTACTCGATACATTTATGAAATGGTTGGTGATTTTTCTGACAGCTTCAAATTTCGTTTTACAGAACCTTCTAAAGGAAAAATGGATTATGTAGTCAATATAAATCCTATTAAAAATATTACTATTCCAAATGGAATTAGTAAATCAAAAGGAATGACTGTTCATTGGGAAGGACTCCCCTTGGCTGAAAATGAAGGTCTAGCTTTTTTGATCCAAGGAACAAGAATAAGGTTTGTCCAATTTCAATTAAAAGGCAAAACAGAAACTTCAAAAATTATAGTTCCAGCAGAGAAAATAAAAGATTTGTCTTTAGGTGCTTCTGTAAAAATAGAAATCGTCAGAACACAATCTTTACTGACTGAAGAGGGTAATTTTGTTGCAGAATGTAATACTGAATTTTACGCCCTCGAAACTGAAGCTACTGTTGTACCGTAAAAGATATAATTCATCAACAAATCCATCTTTTCTTTGTCAAAAACAAATAGCAAAAATTACATCAATAGCATAATTAAAATCATCGTGATTTTTTTGTTAAGCTATGTAATTTACCAACAGGTTTTTGCCAAAGAAAATGCAACTGAAATTTGGAATTCCTTTCTCCAAAATCTCACCTTTGATAATATTCATTGGCTACTTTTAACTATTCTTTTTATTCCTCTTAACTGGGCTTTCGAAACTTGGAAATGGCAAGTGCTCGTCAAAAATTTTGAGTCGCTTTCCTTTTGGAAATGCTACAAAGCTATTTTAGTTGGAATAACATTTTCACTTTTTACACCTAATCGAATTGGAGAATACGGCGGAAGAATATTGTTAGTAAAACCTGAAAACAATTGGAAAGGAGTCATTGCGACTCTGGTTGGTAGTTTTAGTCAATTACTTGTTTTGTTGAGTTTTGGAATAATTGGATTGTTATTTTTTATTTACTTTTTTATCAACTTAGATCAATGGATTTGGTTGAGTATATTTTGCGTTGGTGTATTTTTTACATTCTTAATGCTCTTCTGTTTTTACAATATTGATTTAGTCATTCCTATAGTAAAAAGAATTCCTTTTGCTCACAAACTCAAACCATTTGTAAAGCATGTAAAAGTTTTAAAAAATTACTCCCCTTCAATTTTATCATCTGCATTGCTTTATTCCTTTTTAAGATATTCAACCTATACTTTTCAGTATTTCTTTATGTTACAATTCTTTGGAATCAAAGTCCCAATCATAGAAGGACTAGCTGGGATTGCAACCATTTTTTTGTTGCAGACGAGTATTCCACTTCCTCCCATTTGGGATTTATTTGCAAGAGGTCAAATTGCTCTTGAAATTTGGGGATTTTTTAGCGAAAACGAAATTGGAATATTGGCAAGTACATTTACTTTATGGACACTGAACCTAATCATTCCAGCGTTAATTGGTACGGTCTTTATCATTAAAATAAATGTAATTCAATCTTTAGGTTATGAAAAAAATAATGATAAAAAAAATAATGTATAGTATGCTGATTATCAGCATGATGGGTTTTACTAATCCTATTCCAAAAACGACCTCAGTTGATTCAATATCAACGATTGAGGCTACTCAAAATGTAGTAGAACCTTGTTTTATGGAAAATAAAACTTTTCAAGGCGGAGAAGAAATCACTTATAAATTATATTATAATTGGAATTTCGTCTGGTTAGCTGCTGGTGAAGTGACTTTTAAGGTGAACGATATGGGCGGACAATATCATGTTGCCGTAGCAGGAAGAACTTACAAATCCTACGAATGGTTTTTTAAAGTTCGCGATTATTATGATACTTATATTGATAAAAATTCTTTGTTGCCTACCACCTCTGTCCGTGATGTAAGTGAGGGGAAATATAAGTTGTACGATGAAGTTACATTTGACCAAGAAAATAAAAAAGCCAAAAGTCTAAGAGGAAAAACTAGAGAAAATGCAACCATGAAAGAGTATGATTTAGATGGCTGCATGCATGATATGCTTTCCGTAATTTACTATGCTCGAAATATTGATTTTGATAACTATACTGAAGGACAAGAATTTCCAGTAAAGATTTTTATGGATAAAGAAATTTGGCCTTTGAATGTGAAATACAAAGGCAAACAAGCCCGTAAAAAAATCAAAAAGAAAGGTCGATTTGATACCATTAAATTTAGTCCTCAAGTTGTTTCAGGAAGAGTTTTTAAGGAAGGCGAGGAAATGATGGTTTATGTTTCTGATGATAAAAATCGAATCCCACTTTTAATCGAATCTCCTGTAAGTGTAGGTTCTGTAAAAGCGGTGTTAAAAAAATATAAAGGATTGAAATATGATATGACTGCTAAGCGGTGAGTAGTTGAATAGGTATTGGTTCGCTTCGCTATTGGTTGATTTGGCGAACACGAATAACAATTTTGATTCTCGTATTTTCAGATGTAAAAATTGAAGGTCAAAAAAGTACAGGGTTGGCAGGCAATGTAGAAGTTGGTTTAAATTTTAAAGGTTTTAAACTTTCCTATAATTATAATCTTTCAGGTAAAGCACCTAACGAGCCTGTTTCAAAATTGAATATCAAAAATTTAAATGTCCCAAATCATAGTTTCGGTATAGGATATAATTGGTACTTCATGCAGGACTAATCTGAAATCAACAACAATTTATATCCCGAATTTTCGTAAGAGAATTCGGGATCTTTTTTTTAATATCTCTTTTTAATTTATTGCCTAGTACAAGTTTTCCTCTTATTTAAAAATAGCTTTCTCATAAAAATAAAGTACTCTTACTTTTCGTTTTAAAATATCTAAAATTGCATTAATTTTATATTTAATGTATTTTTGGAAAAAACAGCGCAAACTGTTGTACTCTCCTTTGCTACTTTTAATCATAGACAATTAAAACCCATTTACCCCTCGATGAATAAATATGTAAAAAAAACATTGGTATGGACAGCTATTCTTATTGGAGTAATCTTTTTATCTCTTGTAATTATCGCTGCATTTTTCGAAGATCAAATCAGCGAACGGTTGGTCAAAGAAATCAATAAACAACTCAAAACGGAATTAAGAGTAGAGGAGTTTAACTTATCCTTGCTATCAGGATTCCCTGATGCTTCTGCTAATCTTCATAATGTACAAGTCGATGATGCCCTCAACGGCACGTTGTTGGATGCCGAAAGTTTATCTTTCCGATTCGGATTACTTAGTCTTTTTAGTTCCAATATCAAAGTTCACTCTGTAGTCATCGAAGATGGTTCTTTGT
Source organism: uncultured Saprospiraceae bacterium (assembly GCA_937918905.1). Lineage (GTDB taxonomy): Bacteria > Bacteroidota > Bacteroidia > Chitinophagales > Saprospiraceae > CAJQQY01. The sequence continues at coordinate 3,894 of CAKZSH010000242.1, read as the reverse complement.
ATGTCAAAACAGATAAAAGAGGCAAGACCAATTATAACATTGTAAAAGATTCACCTGAGGTTGAAACGGATGAAGCAGAAAGCGAACTTGGTCTTTCATTAGATGAAGCTCGATTGAATCGAGTGGAAGTAATTTATGTAGATCAACGTGCTAAATATTACACTAAATTTCATGTGGACAAAGCAGTCGCTTCAGGAGAGTTTTCAAGTGAGCAATTTTCATTAATGAGTTTTGCAGATATTCAATTTCATTTTTTCGAATCGGATAAAGAGAAATTTCTAGTTGACGAACACATTATTTATGATGCAAAATTGGATGTTGATTTTACCAATGGAAAATATATTTTTGATGACGTTACGGTAGGCGTTTCTTCCAACGTTTTTAACGTGGATGGAAAAATAGAAGAAGTCAAAAAAGGACTAAATTATGATTTAGCTGTGACGAGTGATGAAGGGAGTATTGCATCCGTAATTGCATTGTTACCTCCCGAACAAAAAGAATATCTTGGTGATGTGGATAGTAAAGGGACTTTCTTTTTCAATAGCACCATCAAAGGAATTCAAACCCAAAGAACGAATCCAGCTATTAGTGTAGAATTTGGATTAGAGGAAGGACGCGTAAGTAGTAAAAAACTAGGTAACTCTTTAAATGATGTTTCTTTCACCGCTAAATTTTCTAATGGAAAACAACGAACGAACAAATATTCTTCTTTTGAAATAACTGACTTTAAAGGGTATTTTAATAAAGAATTACTAGAAGGAGGAATGAAGATTTCCAACTTAGATAATCCTTTGATTGATTTTAATGTGGACGGCGTACTTCCTATGGAATCTGTTTATAAAATACTGGACTATCCCACAGTTACAGATGGAGATGGAGATGTAGAATTTAAAAAGATACGCCTCAAAGGACGGTACAAAGATATCATCAGCCCTTACGGAATTGGTCGAGTGGACACCTCTGGTGATATTGAATTTGATGATGCCTCGCTGACTATCAATAAACAAAAAATAGTATTGGACAAAGGGTTGCTAAGGTTTCAAGATAACAGCCTGAAAGTAGCTGACTTAGTAATGGAAAGCCCTGGTACAGAAATCGTTTTACACGGTACTTTTTTAAATTTACTCCCTGTACTTTTTGCGGATTCGTTGAATAGTAAACATGCGGAATTGAAATTCAACGCTGCGTTAGATGCAACTAGAATCGACTTCGATAATTTATTGAAAATTACTGCAATCCCTGTAGAAGAAGGTGATGTAAGTGCTGCAACTTTTGATTCTTTAAAAGTGGCTAAGACGCAAGAAAGAGAGCGTATTACTAATTTTTTAAATGGAAAATTTGAAGCAAAAATCGATGAATTTAATTACGAAAAAATTGAAGGAGAAGATTTTAGAGGAACTTTAGAATTCGAAAATAATGAAATGGTGGTCAAAGGAAAAGTCCAAATGATGGACGGTCGGATGTTGGTGGATGGAACAACTTATTTTGAAGACCGACCTAGATTGGAAGCAAAACTAACTTGTGAACGAATCAATATCAAAGAGTTTTTTAAACAATCCGAAAACTTTGGACAGGAGGTTTTAGTTTCAAAAAATTTGAAAGGAAAATTAGATGCAAAGTTTTTTATCGAAGCTTTTTGGGATAAGGATGCTACTTTCCTAACAAACAAATTACATATTCTTGGAGACATTGGTTGGACTAACGGAGAGTTGGTTGGATTAAAAATGTTGTACGACTTTTCCGATTATATTAAACTAAAAGATTTACAACGGATCAAATTTACCAACCTCCATAATTATATGGAGGTGAAAAAAAATAAACTCTATATGCCTGCCATGTTTATTCAAAGTAATGCGATGAATATGACAGTAAGTGGAACACATACGTTTGAAAATAAAATTGATTACAACGTCAAGGTCAACGCAGGGCAAGTTGTTTGGAATAAATTCAAAAGACATAATTCAAAATACCAACCCCAAAAAGCGAAGAAGAAAGGTTGGTTTAATTTGTATTACCGAATCTATGGCCCGATGGAAACCTTCGCTTATGAGTCTGATAAAAAACGGGTGAAACGATCTTTTGAATTAAGTAATACTCGTAAAAAACGAATTCAAAAAGAACTCCGAAAACAGTTCGGCGATATTGTTTCCATTGAAGAACCAACAGATTGGAAAGATGTGATTCCTGAATACGAAGAAGACGATGGAGAAGAAGAGGAAGTGGAATTTATTGAATTTGAAGAATCGGAAACGAATGAGAAATAAATTCTTGAAAAACACCTTGACAAATGGTATCAATTAGAATTCGGCTTTGATTAAGGGACTAGGAATTAAATAACCTACCTAAGCTCTGCATCTCAGCTCATTTTTATTTTAATAAAAATCTTCTGCGGCCTAATACAGTATTCGACAAACTCCGTGTCTCAGCGTTCAATACTCAATATATTTTGTGCGTAACATCAGTTATTAAAAAAATAAGTGTTCAAAAATGTACACTCGTTATACATTTTTGAACAAGTGACGAATATTAGAACCATTCAAAATTGAAAAGAGGTTTTGGAGGAGAGTTGAAAACAGATTAAAAACTATTTTTAGAAAATTTTAAAAAAAAATGATTCTCTTTATCAAATCCTCCTTTATTTTATTTTTTCTTTTTCTGTTTTTTAAAATTTTTATTAGTAAAAAAAAGATTATCAGATATAACACATTGATTATCAGTTATTTAACAGATGGAAAATCGTTTATAGAAATTCAAAACTAACTTTGATTATAATATCTAATTTATTTATCTTTGCACCTCCAAATACAGTTTTAGGCAGTTTACATCATGAATTTCATACCCGCCAACAACCGTTTTATTTCCTTTTTGACTCTTGACAAAAATTTATGCCTGATTTTTGATTATAAAAGACAGGCTTGGGATGATAAAATAAATAACCTCAACCTCTGAACTGTTTTTTCGTTGAACTCAATGTCTCAACAAAAAATAGCAAACATCTTAGAAACTCTTATTTCCCAAAGGTTTTTCTTGCTTTTTATAGAAAACCAAACTCTAACTTCCTAGAAGTTAGTTGGAATTATTTTGAACTGAACTGAGAAATAGAAAGAATTTTATTTTTTAACAAACAGAATATAACACCTTCTGATGAAGATTTTAGGAATATCGGCTTTTTACCACGACTCTGCAGCAGCAGTAATTGACGGCGATAAAATTATCGCAGCAGCACAAGAAGAACGTTTTTCAAGAAAAAAACATGATCCTCGATTTCCAGTTAACGCAACTCAATATTGTTTGGAAGAAGCGGGTTGGTCAATCGATGAATTGGACGCGATTGTTTTTTATGATAAACCACTCTTAAAATTTGAGCGGCTTTTAGAAACATATTATTCATTTGCACCAAAAGGATTTCGATCTTTTATTACTTCGATTCCAGTTTGGTTAAAGGAAAAAATGTTTTTGAAAAGATTGATTCACGAAGAGTTAGCAAAGGTAGGACCTTACGACAAAAAGAAAGTAAAATTATTATTTCCTGAGCATCACCTTTCTCATGCAGCTTCTGCATACTATCCTTCACCATATCAAGATGCAGCCATTTTGACGGTTGATGGTGTAGGAGAATGGGCGACAGCTTCCATTTGCCATGGACAAGGAAAAGATATTAAAATCTTAAAAGAATTACGTTTCCCACATTCCATTGGGTTATTGTATTCTGCTTTTACTTATTTCTTAGGTTTCAAAGTAAACTCAGGAGAGTATAAGTTAATGGGATTAGCTCCTTACGGAAATCCTAAATCAGAGCAAGTAAAAAGATTTATCGAAATCATCAAGACAGAATTGATTGATATCAAACCTGATGGTTCGTTGTGGTTGAATCAAGAATACTTCAACTATGCA
>CAKZSH010000241.1 GCA_937918905.1 uncultured Saprospiraceae bacterium | reverse complement strand
TAATTCTCCTTGAAGCATAGACTCTATTCCTTGCTTATACATCTGCTGGAAAAAATTTTGAAATTGATCAGTGTCTTTGAACTGTTCGAAGAATCCTTCTGGTAAATTATATTCTCTTTCTAATTCTTGAAGGTTCTTTTTACTTGATAACTTCTTTTTCATCTTTAAGTGTTTTTTAATATTAAATTTATAAAATATTAAAACACTCCGAAAGGAGTTTACACAAAATTATTTAAACCCTCCATTCATGAACACTCCCAAAACGCGTTTTAGAATAATCATAAAAAATCAGCGTAAATCTGCGGCTAAAAAAAATCTATTATCCGATCCAAAATCTTCTTCCCCTCCTCCAAATTCTCCACCTTCCCCACATCCATCCACACATCCTTCTCATGCGGATACCCCATAATTTTCTGATAAGCCGCCGCCGCCAAATAAACATCAATAATCGAAAACACATCTTTCCCTTCTGGCATCGCATCAAACAAATCAGGACTCACCACATGAATCCCACTAAACGCCCTCAGCGACAATTTTCCTTTTTTCTTTTTACACAAAATCATTTTCCCCGTCTTGACATTCATCCACCCAAACAAAGTATTTTTTTTATTAAAAAGCAAATATCTCGAAGTCGCCCTATGCCTCGTCGAAAGCGTCGCCACCGCTCCAGACTTCACATGCTTATCATACATTTTTTTCAAATCAATATCAGAAATGATATCCACATTATGAACAAAAAAAGGTTTCCCATCACTAAAAAAATCTTTAGCCTTATTCAAGCCACCACCCGTATCCAACAACAATTCCCGCTCATCCGAAATCACAATATTAATATCAAAGTTGTTTTTCTCCTTCAAAAAATCAATAATCAAATGCGCATGATGATGCACATTTACAATGATGTCAGTCACTCCAAATTTTTTCAAACGTCGAATAATAATTTCAATCAAAGGCATACCATTGATTTCAACCATCGCTTTAGGTTTATTGTCTGTCAACGGACGAAGACGCGTACCAAGACCTGCTGCAAAAATCATTGCTTTCATAAAATTGTTTTTTTGTAAAAATAAAAAAGAATTCGATTACTTTTGCCAAATAGGTTGATTGTGAGATTGTTTCGCTTCGCTAATTGTTGAATTGTTGTCGAAAAATTTTGATTCAATAGTATTCGACAACAATTCAACAATTAGCGAAGCGAAACAATCCAACAATCACCAAAGTTTAATAATAATCAATGTTTCAAAGCAAACTCATCAAAATATTACTTTCCCCATTATCACTACTTTATGGAGTAGGGGTGAGCTTGCGTGATTTTTTTTACAAACATGGTTTACTTAAAGGAATAGAGTTTGACATTCCGACCATTTCAGTTGGAAATCTATCAGTAGGGGGTGCAGGGAAAACACCCCATATCGAATACCTCGTTCAAATCCTTCGACCTTATCTTAACGTAGCGACGCTCAGCCGAGGCTACAAAAGAAAATCAAAAGGTTATCTCACTATCCAAAGAGAAAACAATGCGGAAATAGCAGGAGATGAACCGCTTCAATTTAAAAGAAAATTTCCAGACATTCATGTTGCCGTTGCAGAAAATAGAACATTTGCCGTTCCTAAAATTTTAATGGAAAGACCAGACACACAAGTTATACTATTTGATGATGCTTTTCAACATCGCTCTATCAAACCTGGGTTGAATATTTTATTGACAGAATATAGTTATCCTTTTACCGAAGATTATTTGTTGCCTTCGGGGCGATTACGAGAATGGCGATCGGCCTACCGTCGAGCAGATGTTTTGATTATTTCAAAATGCCCACCCACAATTACCGAAGAAGAAAAACAATATTATATTGATGAGATAAAACCTTATCCGCATCAAAGAATGTATTTTTCTTATTATCAATATCAGCATCCATATTATATTTTTGATTATCGACAAAGAGTGCTATTAGAAGAAGATGTAGATGTATTGTTAATTTGTGCTATTGCAAGGTCTGAATATTTAGTCGAATATTTGGAGTCCAAAGTCAAATCAGTAAAAGTGATGGAATATGAAGACCATCGATATTTTAGTAAATTTGATGTTTCTTTATTAAAAACTACATTTGATAAAATGGAGTCGAAGAAAAAAATAATCATCACGACTGAAAAAGATGCGATGCGATTACAGTTGCATCAGCCTTATTTGCAAGAGCAACGTTTGCCAGTTTTTTCATTGCCTATTCAGGTGGCATTTCATTTTGATGAAAAAGAAAAATTTGATGAGCAAGTGAAGCAGTATTTATTAAATTTTCAGATTTAAACATTCCATTTTGAATATATTTAGAACTATAATTTATGCTATTGTTTGGACGCTAGTCTTACTTTCCAATAATATTTTTTATTCAAGAACAGTAGTGAGGAATAGAAAAAATCTTAAAATAAAAAATCCTACCATCTTTGTTTCCAATCATCCTAATACTTTACTCGACCCACTTATTGTAGCATTGCGGATGAATAAATTTGTTCATTTTTTAATCAATGCAAGTTTATTTAAAAACGCTGCACTTGCATGGTTTTGGAGAAATTCAGTTGGAATCAAAGTGGAAAGAAAAGAAGACGCTGGTGATGGTAAGGTAAATAATGAAGAGACGTTTCGATTTGCAGAAAATTTTCTAATCAATGGAGGTGTCCTTTATATTGCGCCAGAGGGAGGAAGTGATATTCCTCGACGGTTAAGAAAACTAAAAACAGGTACAGGACGAATTGCATTGAGTACTGCAAATAGAATGGAATTTGATGGCAAACTTGAAATTCTACCAGTAGGACTTAATTATCAAAAGCAAACTGATTTTCGAACAAAAGTATTTATTAATATAGGCGAAGGAATCAAAATTTCGGATTTTGAAGATCAATATCGAGAAGATAATTTCCAAGCAGCCTTGGCAATTACTGCTGAAATGGATAAACAAATTCGAGCATTAATTATTGATACCAAAGACGATGAGGAAGATGCTTTTTTAAGAAAATTAGAAACCATCTGCCAATCAGAAAATAAGTTATCATTGGGAGATGCATATGATCGAGGAAAAAAATTATTAGTAGAATGGCGTAATTTTCTTGAAGAGAAAAAACAAACTGCCCACGATTTTTCCAAACAAGTCAATCAATATTTTTCTTTTTTGGAAAAAAACAAAACACGAGATCATGTGGTGAAAAAAATCCAAGCGTCTAATTCCAAATTAACTTGGTGGTTACGTTCTATTTTTATGGTATTGAGTTTCCCAGTTTTTGTTTATGGTTGGGTAAATAATTTTTTAGCAAATTATATCCCTGCAATGCTTTATAAAAAATCAGGGTTGCATCCCGCTTATACTTCTGCGGTTAAAATTCTATCTGGGATATTGACCTATTCTATTTTTTATGGAATACAAATCAGTTTAGTAAAATATTTTTTTGATGGAAATTGGGTTGGATGGATTTATGTGGCGAGTTTAATTATCACAGGACTCTTTGCTTGGTGGTACAAGGATTTTGCAAAAAATACCTTGAGTGGATGGTCATTATTTAATGATTCCAAAAAAGAAATTATTGAGAATTTTGAAAACCGTAAAAATATTGTTGAAGTAATTAACAATTTACTTTCTGAGAAAATGCAAGTAGTCTAATTTTGTTTCTGTATGAGTTGATTGGTTATTAGGTTATTTCGAATATACGTATTTGCTCACCCATGACCGTCGGATTTACATCCGACGGTCATGGGTGAGCAAATATGTACATTCGAAATAACAAATAACCTAATAACTCAATAACCAATCAACTCAAACGGAATACTAACTTAAAAAAATATGAGTTTCCCATTTCCAGATTTCCATTCCTTTCTACTTTACACATTTTTATTTTTATTTATTTTTGCTGCAGTAGTTCAATTTTGTTATTGGGTTTTTCTATTCTCTCGCCTTGCCTTTTATAAAACTCCAACAAAATATTTACAAAAAATAGAAAGAGAAGAACAACCTGTTTCCATAATCATCTGTGCACGTAATGAGGCAGAAAATTTAGAAAAAAATTTGCCCCGTATTCTAAATCAAAACTACCGTTTATTCGAGGTCATTGTAGTTAATGATAATTCGACCGATAACACGGAACATGTGCTTTTGAAATATATAAAAAAATATAATAACTTGCGCGCAATTAATGCTGGAATCAAGCCTTCGGGCATGGTTGGAAAAAAGTTTCCATTAAAAATCGGCATAGAATCATCAAAGTTTGACACCCTATTATTAACGGATGCAGATTGTAGTCCAGCCAGTTTGGATTGGCTTTTTTGTATGCAGCGCAGAATTACTGATACTACTGAAATTGCGCTAGGCTACGGGCCATATGCAGCTCAGCCAAATTTATTGAATCGGTTTGTTCGCTTCGAAACAATCTATACAGCGATTCAATATTTTTCTTTTGCACTTGCGGGAGAATCCTACATGGGAGTAGGACGCAATCTAGCATACCGTAAAAAATTATTTTCAAAAACTGATGGTTTCGAAAAACACAAACATATAGCTTCAGGTGATGATGATTTATTTATCAATGAAGCAGCAACTAGAGAAAATGTAGATATAGTGTTGGAGAAAGAGACGTTCGTTTTTTCCGAAGCGAAAACCACTTGGCGAGATTATTATCGTCAAAAAACAAGGCACCTTTCCACAGCAAGAAGTTACCGTTTAAGACATCAAATTTTACTGGGACTTTTATCTTTTAGTCATTTTTTTTTCTACATCGGGGGGATTATGCTCATCATATTAAAATTTAGCATAATATTTGTAGGTACGGTATTTGTAGGGCGGTTATTACTACTACAATTCTTTTACGCCCACATCCTCAAAAGGTTTCACAATCAGACACTACTCGCATGGGTGCCCATACTGGACGCCATGTACATTCTGTATTACGTGACATTCACACCTAATTTATTTACCGGAAAAAAAATAACATGGAAGTAAAGACACTAACTACGACAAATTTATCCCCTAAAGCAAAAGCAGATTACGATTTAGTTTTAAAAGCAATTGATGGTGATCAAAAGGCATACACCACTTTGATGAATCGATATCGAAATTCGATTTTTCATATGATGCTAAAAATGGTCAACAACCGAGACGATGCCGACGACTTAACCTTAGAAGCATTCGGAAAAGCATTTAGAAAATTACCAAGTTACGCACCTCGATATGCATTTAGTACTTGGTTATTTAAAATTGCAATCAACAATTGCATTGACCATATTCGTAAAAAAAGATTACACTTATTATCAATCGACGATCCAATCGAACCAGGTGGAGCGCATGATTTTTCGAGTAATCTTAAATCCAATTCTTTAAATCCTGAACAAATGTTTATGCGTCAACAACGTGTAAAACTGATGAGAAGGATGATGGGTAAATTAAGTCACAAGTATCGCTTAATGATCGAATTAAGATTTTTTGAAGAATTAAGCTACGAAGAAATTGCAAGAGAATTAGAAATCCCTTTAGGAACAGTTAAAGCTCAATTATTTAGAGCAAAAGAAATTTTGTATAATTTATTACAAAAGCCTGGAGCACAAGCTTACCTCGATATGAACGGTAGAGCTCGGGCTAAAAAGAGAGTATAGATTCCCTATTTCCCAGACAATTTTATGGACACCTTATGACAAATGAAAAGGGTAGTACGAAAGTGCTACCCTTTTTCATTTTTATGTGTATAAGTGTTAATGTATATAGGTGTATATGTTGTCGAATACTGCGGAGATCGATTTATCGGAATATCGAACATTAGAACCAGGAATTTCGATTGGAGAAGTTTTGACGAATAAACTGTGAAGCAATAACAAGAGGGACTGTCCCCATAAATGTGTGTCAACGGGCTTTTGATCCTTAGCCGTCGGATTTACACACGGCGGCTAAGGGTAAATAAATCAATAACAATCTTTTTTGAAATAGTCCCATACAAGAAAATTCGTCAAAACTTCTTGTTCCTTGTTCGATATTCCGATAAATCGGCTTCCGCAGTATTCGACAACATATACACCCATATACATTAACACCTATACACATTTTTTTTTTACCTTTAGTTTGCTTTCCTTTTAACAATTTAAACCAATTTTCAACTATGCGAAAAATCGAACAAATTCCATTGTTGCTGGTTCTGATATTTTTAAGTCAAAACCTATTAGCACAAATTACTTTCCCCAGAAATGGAGTATATGATGAGCGAGAAGGATTCTACGCTTTTACCAATGCTACCATTTATAAATCCTACAATGAAAAAGTAGATAATGCCACCATGATTATCAAAGATGGCAAAGTCCAAATGGTAGGAACTCGAATACCCATTCCAGATGGAGCCGTTGAGATAGACCTCAAAGGCAAATATATTTATCCTTCCTTCATTGATTTATATTCTACTTATGGAGTACCTGAAGCCAAGAGTGGTGATAGAAGTGGAAGAAGAAGCCAACAGATGGTTTCAAAAAAAGAAGGTGCCTACATGTGGAATCAAGCACTCCAACCTGAGTACCGTTCTCACGAACATTTTACGGTGGATGAAAAATCGGCAAAAGGATATCGTAATGCAGGATTTGGAACGGTGATGACACATCAAGAAGATGGAATCAGTAGAGGTACTGCAACCATCGTAACCCTCGGTGAAGATCGAGAGCATCATGTTATCTTAAAAGAAAAAGCTGCACATATGCTTTCTTTTAAAAAAGGAAAATCTACTCAATCTTATCCAGGTTCTTTGATGGGTGGAATAGCATTGTTACGACAAACTTACCTTGATGGTGCTTGGTACAAAAACGGCGGAAAAGAAAAAGAATTAAACCTTTCGCTTGAAGCATGGAATGAGATTGCTGAACTACCAACTGTTTTTGACATACGTGATAAAATGGAAGGATTACGTGCAGCAAAATTAGGAAAAGAGTTTGGGAAAAAATATATCCTCAAAGGCAATGGCGATGAATACCAACGCCTCAAAGAAATAAAAGCAACTGGAAGTGCTATGATCATTCCAGTAAAATTTCCAACTGCATATGATGTGGAAGATCCTTACGATGCGATGTTGGTTTCCTTGACCCAATTAAAACATTGGGAATTGGCACCAAGCAATTTAGCACGAATGTCAAAAGAAGGAATTGAATTTACATTGACAGCAAGTGGCTTGGATAAAAAAACAGAATTTTTAAAGAATGTAAAAAAAGCAATCAAGCATGGTTTGTCTGCTGAAGAAGCATTGAAAGCGATGACTCATACCCCTGCAAAAATGATGGGCGTTTCCAATCAAGTTGGAAGTTTGAAATCAGGACACCTTGCTAATTTTATCATTACCTCTGGTGATATTTTTGGAGAAAAAACTAAAATTCATCACAACTGGGTACGCGGTAAAGCTTTTGTTATAAAAAAATTAGAC
>CAKZSH010000240.1 GCA_937918905.1 uncultured Saprospiraceae bacterium | reverse complement strand
ACTGCTTCAACATAGGCGAAGTTGGATTCACAAGTTTCTAAACCGATGCATTGGGCATGACTATGAAATGATAACTTATCATTGTCTTCACAAATGACAACTTCGGTGTTAGCGTCTTTTGATTCTTTTTTCTTTTTAGTATCCTGTGAAATTCCAAGAAGAGGAATTAGAAAAATAAGTAGGAAAATAATTTTGGTTTTTTTCATAGATTATATTTTAAAAAAAGTAAGTGCATACAAAGATGTGGGTTATTTATTTTTTTTTGTGGAAAAGAGAGGACTTTAATATTTTTTTAAGAAATGGATAACAAGGAATGGAAAAATAATAAATGCAGTTTTTGATGGTCTATTTTTTCGCTATTTTTTCCAAAAAAATAATTCCGTAACATAGGCTCTGTTCCAGAAGTTTCGGGATTGAAAAAACTGACAAAAAAAAATCCCTCGTCAAAATTCTGCATTTATTGATTTTCCATTCCTAAGGCGTTTTAGTCTTAAATAAATAAACCCCTTGCAAATTTATAATTTGCAAGGGGTTATGTTTTATAGTCGGGATGAAAGGATTTGAACCTTCGACCCCTGGTCCCCCAGACCAGTACTCTAACCGAACTGAGCTACATCCCGAAAGTACTATAAAAATTGAGATTGCGAAAATAATATAATTCTTAACATTTCTTCAAAATTAAAGTTCCTGATTTATGAAAATATTTGGGTGAATATTAAAGTGAGATTAGAAGAAGGAAAGAATAGAGTAGGAGTAAGAAAAAGATTTCTAAAAAGTGAGAGTGGAGGGATTCGAACCCCCGACCCCTACCCTGTCAAGGTAATGCTCTAAACCAACTGAGCTACACTCTCAATATTTTAGGAATGCAAAAATAGAAAAAAAATAAAATGCTACCCTTTATTTTACCATAAAAATACAATTGATTTTAAATTAGAGTTCATTTAAAAAATATAATCATGAATTTTAGAGGGAAAAAGGTTTTAATTACTGGTGCTGCGAGGGGATTAGGAAAGGTCATTGCTCAAGAATTTGCAAAGCAAGGTGCAATTATTGCGCTGCATTATAATACTAGTTTTGAGCAATCCAAAGAAACCTTAAATGGGTTGATGGGAGAGGGACATTGTTCGGTTCAAGCTGATCTACAACGACCAGAAGAAGTCAGTCGGTTAATTGAAGTAGTTGAAAAACGATTAGGACAAATTGATATTTTAGTGAATAATGCGGCTTTAATTGAATATCACCCTATTGCCGAAATAGATTATCAACAATGGCAAAAAGCATGGCAAAATACCATCTCTGTTAATTTATTAGCAGTTTCTAATTTGTGTTTTTGTGCTGCGAAATCAATGAAGGAAAATGGAGGGGGCCGAATTGTAAATGTATCTTCAAGAGGAGCATTTCGAGGAGAACCTGATATGCCAGCTTATGGAGCGAGTAAAGCAGGTTTAAATTCAATGAGCCAATCTCTTGCACAAGCACTTGCTCAATGGAATATTTTTGTAGGAGTTGTTGCTCCTGGATTTATTGAAACAGATCGAGTTGCACCTATTTTGAATGGAGAAAGGGGAGAAGCAATACGAAATCAAAGTCCTTTAGGAAGAGTTGCTTTACCAGAAGAGGTAGCAAGAGGAGTTTTATTTTTAGCATCAGAGGGAACAGAATTTATGACTGGAGCAATTTTAGATATTAATGGAGCTTCTTATTTACGATCATAACTTTTTTTCTTCTAGAGATGAAAAAAGAAAAGGTTGTTAGCAAGCATGCTAACAACCTTTTCTTTTTTATATCTGATAAGTAGAATTAGAACTTAACAACTTTGTAGAAAGCTTTTTGCTCACGTGAAGCATTAGCAACACTTAGTAAGTAAATTCCTTCTGCTAAACCTGTCATATCTATTTCTAAAGAAGATGCATCATCCTGAACTTTATAAGTTCTTACGATTTGTCCTGTTGAAGATAATAATTCCAAAACTGTATTTGGAGCTACATCAGTTCCCAATCTTACAACTGTAGTATTGGTAACAGGGTTAGGAGAAACGTTTACAATTACTTGGTCAGAATCTATTCTTACAGAAACAACATCTGAATAAGTGTAGTCACCGTTATAATCAACTTGTTTTAATCTGTAGTAAGTTTCTCCAGGTACAGCTTCTGTATCCATGAAGTTATAATAGTTATTAGTATTAGAAGTTCCAAAACCTTCTTTTTGACCTAAAAAGTCAAATCGTGCTCCATCTAATGATCTCTCTATTTCAAAGTGACTGTTATTGATTTCAGCAGCAGTAATCCAAGATAATTCTACTTGCTTCCCTATTGTAGTTGCTTTGAAATCAACTAGTTCTACTGGAAGTGGTGCATTAGGGCAAAGTGGACAATTATTGATAGCTCCAGGCCCACTTGAAAGCGTAATTGAGTTAGTTCCAGTTCCATTTGATACTGTAACAGACCATCCACCTAAACCTCCATTAAACCATAAATTCAAATAGTAAGTACCTGAAGTTGTTTCAGGAATTACTGTACCTACAGTAATAGGTGTAACGGTTCCTGTTAAAGAATTTACAATATAAATATCTCCACCTGCACCACTAAAGTTTGATATACTTGTAATAGTCCATGTTTCTCCTGGGTTACCTGTGATTTGTATATAATCATGGTTGAAATAGTTAAGTGATCCAGGAGGGATATAATTTAGAGGGTTTCCACAAAAACAAGGATCATTAATATTAGCAATGAAAGGATTTGTAATAGTTATAGTACCAGTAGTAGTACTAGAACATCCATTAGCATTTGTAACTGTTAAATTAACATTAAAGGTTCCAGAGTTGTTATAAGTGTAAGTACAAGTCTGAGTAGTACAATCAATTATTCCATCACCATTAAAATCCCAAGCATAAGAGCCACCAGGACCAGCACTAGATGCCGTAAAAGTAACAGTAGTACCTGTAAATCCACTTCCAGGATTACCACCTATTGAAGAATTTGGTAAATCATTTACTGTTATTGTAGATATATTATTTGACTCTGCTGAGAATGCTGTATTACCTGAACCAATTCTTCTTGCACACCTTACAAAGTATGTAGTTGTGTACAATGGACCAGGTTGATATGATGCAGAATTGGAATTAGCAATAGCTGTATAACCAGGACCTCCTGGTTGCGCATTAGCATTAGTTGTGAACATCCATAAATATTCGATTGTTCCAGTTCCACCTCCTGAAGCAGGAGACTCACTTGTTATTAATGCAGGAACAGTACCTGCACATACTGTTTGATTTCCTCCAATATTACCTCCATTGGTAGGATTTTGTGCAATCATTGCAAACGAAAATGCAAAAACAGATAAAAAGAGTAAGAAGGGTTTTCTTATCTGATTTGAAATTAAATTGGGTACAATTTGTTTCATAATAATGTCTTTTGTTAATAGTTAGAAAATTATTTTTGTTCCAAAAATTGATGATTTAAATTCTATTATTATACATACATTAACATCTCATTCAATTTTGAAGTTGAATGAAATATTAGGTAGGATATACCATAGGTAGGCTCAAATCATTTTTCGAAATGATTTGAACTATGAATTAAATTACGGTTTGTGGGAAAAAGATTACCAAAGAAAAGATTAAGAAACGGTAATCGTCGGTTTTAAAAAAAAGGTTATTTTAGTGTTAGAATATATAGAAACACTTTTTAACCTTTCGAAACGTAAAGCTATAAAATGATTTTAATTTAAACAAAAAACAAAAGGTTTTTTATCATACATTTTATAAAAATCCAACAATGTTAGTTTATCATTTAAAGTACGGTAAGGGAAAGATATTAAATCTATTTATCTTTTGGAGTATCTTTCTATTCTGCAAAGTACCTAATTGTTGGGGACAAAACCAAACGGATACTTTAAAATTATCTAGAATTTCTGAAATAAAAACCTTTATTGGAAGCAATGATCATAATTTGCTACCTATTTTATCTCTAAAAAATAATATAGGTTTTATTAAATCTACTTATTTTAATACACCAAATTTTTCAAATACACTTAAAAAGTATACAGTCATTGATACTATCAATATTTCTAATTGGAATGATGGTACATTATTGAAATGGATGACAACAAAAGAGATAATAATCCTCGCATTAGATGGGCAACTACTAAATGATTCATCATTTAATAATTGGTATAAACTTACACTTGAAAAGAATCCTAAAATTTTAGAGAAAATAATTGCTGTTTATTTTGAAGAGAAGGATGAACTTAAACAGTTCGAATATTTAGATTTTCCTACAACTATTTATGCTCATAAAGATTTATTCGGATCGTCTCATGCAGCTCAGTCTATATTTGGAGCTTTACCTTTTTATAATGAAGAAGGTGAGATTCAAACTCAAGGTAATCTGAGATTAAGTTACGGCTCTCCTGAAATGGTAAATATGGATAGTACTTATCTAAATCATAAAATAGATTCTATCGCAAATATGTCTATTGAAAAAGGTGCCTTCCCTGGAGTTCAGGTTTTGATAGCTAAAAACCAAAAAGTTATTTTTCATAAAGCTTACGGTTTTCATACCTATGATAAGATTAAAAAAGTTCAATTGACCGATTTATATGATTTTGCTTCCGTTTCAAAAATCACAACTGCATTACCAGCTTTGATGAAATTAAATGGAGAAGGGAAATTCGATTTAGATCAACCTTTCAAAACCTATTTCCCAAAATTTAAAAAATCGAATAAAGCAAATTTGACCTATCGAGAAATTTTAGCTCATCAATCTGGATTAAGACCTTGGATTCCTTATTGGAAAAATACGATTAAAGAAAATGGGAAATTTAAAAGAAGGACATTTAAAAATAAATATTCTCGACGTTACAATGTCAAAATAACGAATCAACTTTTTTTGCATAAAAAGTATAAGAAAAAAATTTATAAAGCGATTTGTAATTCGGAAGTGAGTTTTGATAAAAAATATAAATATTCAGGGCTTGCTTTTTATCTTTTTCCTGAACTGGTGGAGGATCTAACTAATATGGATTATGAAACCTATTTAAAGTTAAATTTTTATGAACCATTAGGCGCCATGTCTCTGACATATAATCCACTTCGTTATTTTCCTAAAGATCAAATTATTCCAACAGAGCAAGATACTTTTTTTAGAAAACAACAAATTCACGGAACTGTACATGATGAAGGTGCTATCATGATGGGAGGTGTTTCTGCCAATGCAGGATTGTTTGGTACTGCGAATGATCTTGCAAAGTTGATGCAAATGTACTTGAACGAAGGGACTTACGGTGGGAAAAGATTTATTGCAAAAGAAAGTATTCAAGAATTTACGAAATATCAATTTCCTGAAAATAATAATAGACGTGGATTGGGTTTTGATAAACCTTTATTGGAATATGATCCAGTTAAAAGTTCAGTAGCCAAAGATGCAAGTCCCTTTAGTTACGGACATTCTGGGTATACTGGAACTTTCGTTTGGGTAGATCCTGAACATGAACTTATTTACATCTTTTTTTCCAATAGAGTTTTTCCTACACGAAACAATCGGAAGATTTATGAATTAAATATTAGACCGAGTATTCATCAAGTCATTTATGATTCCATGAAAAATTCAAATTAAGGGATTAGGAATTTTATAACCTAAGTTGCAAAATATTGACTCTGCGTTGAAAAATAAATCATATTTAGCTTTGCTGGATAGTTACAAAAAATCTATATCTTTAGTCGAAATATTTTCAACACAAATATTACAAACCTCTTTTTAATTAGTTGAAAAACAAAACCAAGAAACCATGATAACCATCAAACAAAAAGTAGGTCAGGGAGGACAAAACATTATATCTGATGTTGCAAAAATCCAACTTGCACTTTTCGAATTAGGCTTTTTAAAAAAAGCAGATTTCCAAAAGGAAATGATTAAAAATTTGATGACTTTTGCTAGTAGTTTGACTAGTAAAAAACTCTTGTCTAATACCACTTCATTTTTAGATAAGTTAAATTTGTTACCATCTAATTCCAGACGGATTGGTGCATCAAAATTGAGTGCTACTATTCAAGGTGTTCACCAGTTTCAAAGCCAAGTTATGAAGGTGCGAAATTCCGACGGAAGAATTGATCCAGGTAAAGGTACTTTACGAAATTTAAATAAAAGTATTCGCAAATTACCGCCTATTACAAATGTTCCAGAAGTTATCCCAACTTCATTTGAGACGGGAGCTACAAGTGGACGAATCGGAAGTAATAGCCAAGTAAATATTGTTGGTGAAAGTATTGTTATAAAATTGACGAAAAATGGGGAGTCTAAAGAAAAAACGATTCCAATAAATTCAAGCCGACAGTTTATCGTAGAGAATTACAATTGGAATAGTATTGTTAAATTGATGCATTTTGTTTATAAAAAAAATAAAGATCAATATACCTCTCCAACTCAATTAAAGGGCATAATTGAAGATGATGTTTTAATCATTCCGAATAAAGGAATTCAATATATAATTCAGTTACAATTAGCCAACCAATTAAAGAAAAAACCACTAAAAAATTCTTCTCTCAATTCCATCTTAAAACCTATTGACGGAAAACCTGGATTAAAGTTTATCAATGGAATTATTGGAAAAAAACGATCTGTTTTTTTTAATGAAAGTACAAACAAATCTTTTGTGGATATTTTTTCTAACAATAAAATTACAATTCCTTCTGTAAAAGATTCTCAGGATAAATTGTATTCTTTTTTCAGAAGTATCGTACATGCTAGAAATGGGTTGTGGTCTGATAATCAAGGAGTTGTGAATGTTGTTGGATTGCGTAGAGTGATGGACAAAATGTCGAAGACTCGATATAACGATGGTATAGTTGCGTGTTGGAAAGACAAAAATGGACAAGCTCATGTGGAATTAAATATTGCTACAACTGAGCCTGGCAATAGATTTAGCCGTCGTCAATTAGTACCTCAAACGATGACGATGCTGGCAGGTTATCATAACCTTCGCCAACCTGCAGGACGAACTCGTAATGCAATGAAACAAAGTGCCAATGCTGGTTCGGTTACTTGGTGCAAAGGGGACACAACTATGAACTTCCATCAAGGAGGAAACAAACTTGGTTTTCCAAGTAATACTTGGCTAGCAAATTATGGTTTAGACAGTTCTGTTCAAACTGGATTTCCAAATCGAAGATTAAATGAAAGTGAAATTTTTAAGTTGAATAAATTGTTATCAAACATTTATTTATGGTTGAGTAAATATGGTGCAGATAAGTCAATGGCTCCTTATCAATATTGCAAAAAACTGGCAGATTCGAAACCGATGCGAATTGAAAAAATAAATAATGGAAAAGTAACGGTTACGCAAACTGGAAAAAATCAAAAGAAAATTGTCGATGTTTTAGAGGTGAAAAAATGGATGGTAAATTACTGGTATCACAAAAGATTACGACCTGAAAATCGAATGAAAATTTTTACCATAATTCAACGAATAAGTGGATTCAATAAAAAACAAATTGAACGCTTAGAAAAGATGAATAAAACTCAAATTTTATCTGAAATAAAAGATGAATTTATCGTTGATATTATCAAAAAGCAAATCGAATATTTCCCTAATTTAAGTGATATTGATGGAAAAGCGGGGCCTACTTTTTATAAAGTCATTGAAGGAATTAGACCTTCTATTGCTCAAGCCAAAAAGGATTTTCCTAAGCTGGAAAAATTAATTAATCAACTGAATGAGTTGCCGTTAAGAAATGTTCCATCGCTTCAATCTAAACTAAAAAAAGGACTTAAAATTAATACGGATCTGAATAGAGCCAATGTGAAAAATCATACTCGATATGATGAAGTTTTGGAAGTGAATATTATTGCAAATGCAACAGTTGGATTGTACTCCGCAGGATGTCAAGTAATTTATGATACGGAAGTGTTTTATGATTTTTGGTGTAAATTATTGGATCGTGCTCAAAAGAGTGGGCAACGAAGATGGTACTATACTTTGATTGATGCAACGGGTTGGAAAAAATCAGACGTTTTGTAAGTATATTGTTAGGAGGTTATTAGTTGAATACATTTGAAAAAAAGTCGTTCGACTAATAACCTAATAACCTAATAACCTAATAACCTAATAACCTAATAACCTAATAACCTAATCAATCCTCCAACAAATCAGGTCTCCTTTCCTGAGTTCTTTTATATGCCATATCCTCCCGCCATTCGGATATTTTTCCATCATTTCCAGAAAGCAAAATGTCTGGAACTTTCCAACCATTATAATCTGCAGGTCGAGTATAAACAGGAGGAGCTAAGAGATTATCCTGAAAGGAATCAGAGAGTGCAGAAGTTTCATCATTAAGTACACCAGGAAGCAATCTTCCTATAGCATCAACGACTACCGTCGCTGCTAATTCTCCACCAGATAAAACATAATCGCCAATTGAAATTTCTTTTGTAACAAAATGTTCACGGATTCTCTCATCCACTCCTTTATAATGACCACAAAGTAAAATGAGATTTTCTTGAAGAGACAAATAATTGGCATCTGATTGGTCAAACCTTTTACCATCAGGAGTCATGTAAATGATGTGATCGTAAGTTCTTTCTTTTTGTAATTGCTCAATACAATTTGCTACGGGTTCAATCATCATCACCATTCCAGCGCCACCTCCATATTGATAATCATCCAGTTTTCTTTGTTTCCCAACACCATATTTACGTAAGTCATGGACCACCACCTCAAATAATCCTTTGTCTTGCGCACGCTTCATTATGGAATGTTGAAGTGGACTTTCTAATAGTTCAGGTACAACAGCTAGTATATCAATTCTCATGGTAAAAGTAGGATTAAGTATTTAATTCAAGTTGAGGTGGACTGGTATTAAGACTGTGAGTATTGTGATATTAGAAATTCGCAATACTCAATACTCAAAGTCTTGATACTAATTCATCCATCCCTTGATGGTTCACATTTTCAAAACAAATAACAAAACTACAATTCCTAAACAACAATTAACAATTCAAAAAAACAATTTTACATTTCAACAATTTTTCCTACTTTAGCCAAAATCTATTTTTTAGAAAAGTCCTTAAGAAGGGAATCTTTTTTAGAGGTTGTTGGGAGATTAGATTTAGAGTTTAAAATTGAGTATTTTTACTGAAAGCTGATTTTCCAACAACCTCTAAGCATTCAAAAACCAAAACAAGGGATCGTATGCTTCCAATTGAAAAATTATATTTAAACAGCCGTAGAAATCGTCCAGCTCTGAGAAACCGTAATTGGTATCGAATTCGAGAACTCAAAGGAATTGTTGTTCATTGGACTGCCAATGAATCCACAGGAGCTAATGCCCGACGTACTCGTAATTATTTTAATACAACTGATCGATATGCCTCTGCTCATTATATTGTTGATGATAGATCCATCGTGCAATGTTTGCCAGATCATGAAGTAGGTTATCATGTGGGAGGGAGATATTATAAGCCTACTGGTCAAAAAATTATTGGAGATTCTGATCTGACTCCCAATTATTTTTTGATAGGTTTAGAGATGTGTGTTAATAAAGATGGTAATTGGAATAAAACTTATCAGAATTCAGTAGAGCTGACACAAAATCTTTTGAATAAATATCATTTTACAGTAAATGAACTTTATCGTCATTATGATATTACAGGAAAACTTTGCCCTATGATGATGATTGATGAGAAGCCGTGGCAAGAGTTTAAAAATAAAGTGAATCAAGGACTTTCCTTCCAATTGGAAAATCCTTTAAAGAGAGGTTTGGTCAATACCCGTGATTTAAATGTTAGAAAAGGCCCTAGTTCTCGCTATCCTATTTTAAAAGTATTGCATCAAGGGGATAGGATTGAAGTTTTTGAGCAAGTAGGAAATTGGTTTCGAATAGGAATTGATGAGTGGCTGCATAAACATTATGTGAAAATTACTTTCGAGAAAAAAGACGGTGTTGTGATTGATCCTACTGACTTGAATGTTCGATCAGGACCAGGGGTGAATCACCCTATCGTTGGTACACTAAAAGATGGAACTCCAGTCGAAATTTTTGATATTCAAGGTAGATGGTATCGCATTGGTCAAGATCGTTGGGGGTATGGGCCTTTGATGAAAATCATTGAAGTAAAAACGGGAAGAATTATCGCCCCATATTTCTTAAATGTACGGAAAGGGCCTGGAACTAATTATGCTAAAATAAGTCGAGTCCAAAGAGGGACATTGATTAAAGTTTTCGCAGAAGAGGGGAGATGGTTCCGTATTGGAAAAGACGAATGGGTCTTTGGTGGCTATGTCGATATTATTGAATAAAAATGATTTTGGATTAGGGGGAGTCAGAAAAATTTATCCTACTAGAAATAAGATTCAAAATTATGGATTTATTAATTTTCCCTACCTACTTTTAGTTGGTGGTAATTGAGTTGTTCCAACCTGCCAAATGAATTTGGCGGTTACAAAAAAAGCATCTAGTTTTTTGAACTAGATGCTTTTATCATTTATACAGATGTCGGTTTTTAAAAACTATTTTTTCAATTCTGAATAATATTGGAAAAAGTAAGGAATAGTTTCAATGCCTTTATAAAAATTAAATAAGCCGTAATGCTCATTTGGAGAATGAATGGCATCTGAATTTAAACCAAATCCCATCAATACAGATTTTACTCCCAAGACTTTTTCAAACATCGAAACAATAGGAATACTTCCTCCTGAACGTTGCGGAATAGGATCTTTTTTAAAGGTTTTTTTCATTGCCAAATGTGCCGCTTTGTACTCTACCGTATTAGTAGGAGTGACGGCAGGTTCTCCGCCATGATGCGGCATTACTTTTACTTTGACAGAATCAGGAGCGATCTTTTTAAAATGATCTGAAAATAATTTTGTGATTTTATCAGGGGCTTGATTAGGCACTAAGCGCATACTAATTTTTGCGAAAGCTTTACTTGGTAAAACTGTTTTTGCACCTTCTCCAATATATCCTCCCCAGATTCCATTGACATCCAAAGTAGGACGAATGGAAGTTCGTTCCAAAGTGGTATATCCTTTTTCGCCATGAATATCTTTGATCTTCAAGTCCTTCTTATAATTGTTGAGACTGAATGGCGCTTTGTTCATTTCCACTCTTTCTTTTTTGCTTACTTTTTCAACATCATTATAAAAACCTGGAATTGTAATATGACCATTTTTATCATGCAATGAAGCAATCATTTTGCTCAAAACATTGATAGGGTTAGCAACTGCCCCCCCGTACACACCTGAGTGCAAATCCCGATTCGCTCCTGTCACTTCTACCTCCAAATAACTCAACCCTCGCAAGCCAGTTGTGATGGAAGGAACTTTATTGGAAATGATGGAAGTATCAGAAATCATTACGACATCACAAGCCAATCTCTTTTTATTTTTTCGACAAAAAGTACCCAAGTTTACAGATCCTACTTCTTCCTCTCCTTCAATCATAAATTTGATATTGCAAGGAAGGTTGCCTGTTTTCCACATACCTTCAAATGCTTTCACATGCATGAATGCTTGTCCTTTATCATCGCAGGAACCTCTAGCATAAATAGCTCCTTTAGGATGTGTTTTTGTTTTTTTTATGACTGGCTCAAATGGGGGAGAGTTCCACAAATCCAAAGGGTCAGGTGGCTGAACATCATAATGTCCATAAACTAAAACAGTAGGTAAATTTTTATCAATAATTTTATCTGCATAAACGATAGGGTAGCCTTTTGTTTCGCAAACTTCTACATTGTCCGCTCCTGCTTTTTTTAAATTATTGGCAATGAATTTTGCAGTTTTGTGAACGTCTTTTTTGTAGGCAGGGTCGGCACTTATCGAAGGGATTCTCAATAAATCCAATAGTTCTTCTAAAAATCGTTTGCTGTTGTCTTTTAAATATTTTTGTACTTCTTGCATTTTGATTTCTGAATTTTATGATTAGGTGTAAATATATTGTTATAATTTTTTAAATAAAATAAATTAAGTGTTGAGAGCGAGATTTATTTTTTTCCAATAATGGTGAGATGGGCAAGCGAATAAATCCACCGCATCCGTGTTCCCACCTCATCATCATTCGACTCAAAATAAACTTCCTAGAAAATCTACCATTCCTTTTTTCCATATTTTTTCATTCAAAGATTTTGTCATCAAGGCATGGTCAAGATTTCGTTGAGCGATTCCTAAAGATTGAGTTTCGTTGATAATAAGCCATCTACAATTATTATCAAAAGTGTTATATCCATTTTTTTTATAAAATTTTTGATCTTGTGCTATGAGTAAAATAAAATCAATATTATTTTTTTTACCCAACTTTTCCAATTCTTCCAACAACATACTTGCAATTTTTTTATGCTGAAAATCAGGATGAACACATAAATCTGAAACTCCAAAAATAGTAAAATTTTCTTCTTCTACTTTTATTATTCTATGAACAATTGCTAAATGTGCTATGATTGATTTTTTTTCCGATACTAAAAAACGAAAAGAAGGAAGCTGTTTATAAAATGACCGATCAGCAGGATATGCAGAGAAGCATTCTTTGAGTAGGTTTTGAATGTTGTGATGTTGTTGTTGGGATAACTTGAATTCTTCGATCCTCTTAATGTTCATAATGTAGTTGTTGGGGTTTTGCCCAGAATAAGTTTTTCAAAATTACAAATGTTCTACTAATAATTCAGAAATAATATTTTCGGAAATATCTTGTTGTAAATTCTCATTGATTGAAAATGAAACATTTCCATTTTCTTCTGAAAGGTTGGAAAACAAAATATTCGTAAATCGTCTACCGTCTACCGTCTACCGTCTACCGTTCAATATCATAAATAACATTTTCTTTCATATTGTAAAACATAAAACTTGAAACATCAGCAGCCGACTGAACCAATTTATCAGTAGGTACTCCAGCCCCATGACCTGCACTCGTTTCCACCCTTATTAATACGGGATTATCACCTGTATGTTTATCTTGAAGTTCGGAGATAAATTTAAAAGAATGAGCAGGAACTACTCGATCATCATGATCGGCAGTAGTCACCATAGTTGCAGGATAAGCGATTTCTTTTACATTATGCAATGGCGAATATTTTATCAAATATTTAAAAGCTTCGGGGTCGTCACTACGCCCGTAGTCGGTTGCCCATGCCCAACCAATAGTAAAAGTATGATACCGCAGCATATCCAAAACGCCAACTTGAGGAAATGCTACTTTAAATAAATCAGGTCTTTGAGTCATACAAGCACCTACGAGAAGTCCACCGTTGGAGCCACCTTGAATGGCCAGTTTTTCTTGATTGGTATAGCCTTGAGCAATCAAATATTCAGCAGCTGAAATAAAATCATCAAATACATTTTGCTTTTGATCTTTAGTTCCAGCCTTGTGCCATTTTTGTCCAAACTCTCCTCCTCCTCGAATATTGGCTACTGCAAAGATGCCCCCATTTTCTAAAAGTACCGTATTGGAAACTCTGAAACTTGGTAAAACTGGAATATCAAAACCTCCATAGCCATACAAAAGAGTAGGGCGTTTGCCATCGAGTTCTAAGCCTTTTTTGTAGGTTAAAAACATTGGAACTTTAGTGCCATCATAACTTTTATACCACACCTGTTTAGTTGTATAATCATCCGATTTAAAATCAACATTGGGTGCTTTGAAAATTTTGATTTTTTTGGTTTCAATATTTACATTATAAATAGTAGTAGGTCGAGTAAAAGATGTAAAAGCGAAGAAGGCTTCTGAATCTGTTTTTTTACCACTAAAACCTCCAACAGTACCAATACTTGGGAGTTCCATTTTAGATTCTAATTGCCCCTTCAAACTATAAAATTTCACACTATGAGAAGCATTGTGAATATAGGTTGCGACAATTTTTCCACCAATAATATTGATATTACGGAGTACATCTTCTGACTCTGGAATAATTTCTTCCCAATTTTCTTCCGATGGATTTTCGGTATCAACTGCAATCAATCTGTTATTTGGAGCTTTATAATTTGTGAGTAATAACAATTTATTTCCGTCATTATCCACTAGGACAAAATCGGATTCAAAAGTCTCTCGAATGGGTATAAAGGATTCCCCTTTCTCTTTTAAGTTTTTAAAAAAAAGTGCATTTCCACTTGTCGATTCTACTGCGGATACCACTAAGAAATTTTCATCTTCAGTCGTTTGAACATATGCATTTCGATTGGGGTGTGCTCGATCTGCATAGGTTAAAATATCATCCGATTGAGGAGTTCCTAATTTGTGATAATAAACTTGGTGGAATTCATTTTTTGCAGAAAGTTTTTTTTCATCCTCTGGTTCAGGGTATCGGCTATAAAAAAAACCATCCTTGAACCAACTGATCGAAGAGAATTTTACCCAATTAATTTTGTCCTTTAAAACTTTTCCAGATTCCAAGTCCTTGATTAAAATCGTTCTCCAATCCGAACCTCCTTCCGAAATTTGATATGCTATCTTGGTTCCAGCTTTATCAAAACTTATAGCACCCAATGAAGTAGTTCCATCCTCAGAAAATTTGTTAGGATCTAAAACTATTTTGGAATCCCCATCCAAAGTTTCTTGAGTGTAGAGGATACTTTGGTTTTGGAGTCCATCATTTTTAAAAAAATAATATTTTCCATTTTCCTTAAATGGAGAACCATAACGTTCATAATTCCATACTTGTTCCAATCTATTTTTGATAGCATCTCGATAAGGAATATTGGAGAGGTAATCAAAGGTGACTTTATTTTGGTCAGTCACCCAATTTTTAGTTTCGTTGGAGGTGTCATCTTCAAGCCATCGGTACGGGTCGCTAATAGCTGTTCCGTGATAGTCATCAATTATATTTTCTTTTTTTACGGTTGGATATTTCACATCTATATTTTTAAAATCAATGTTATTTAAAGCGTTATTAGTAACTAAACTTGAGTTGTCAGAATCATTCGAAATCCCACACCCCAATAGAGCCAAAATAGTAAGATAACCAACAATTGAAATAATTTTTTTCATAAATGGAAAATTAGTTGGGGGT
>CAKZSH010000239.1 GCA_937918905.1 uncultured Saprospiraceae bacterium | reverse complement strand
AAGATTGTAGATTGTTTGAGGTAATCTGCTAAAATCTGGCAGACTGTTTTCCCCCGCTGGCGGGGGTTAGGGGGTGGATTTTTAATTAAATTATTTTTCCTAACACCTCTAATTGAGTATTGAGAATGGTTCGTAGTCTCAATACCTAATACTCATCATCTCCTATCAAATTATCAGTAACTTGGATTATATACACATTAAGATTTAAGCACCTAATTACATAGAATGGTCATGATTTGAGATATTTCTACTAATAGATGTTAACACATGTAGCATTTGTACTCAAAATAATGTAACTTAGGGCTTTGCAGAGATTATGCCCTCCATAAATTATATTTTCCCTAAAAATTTGATTGTTTTAAATCTTAAATTACCAGAGGTAATCAATGATTTTGTCATTCAAACCTCAATATTATTGCATCACCTTTTTTGCACATCCGAATTTTAGAAACATATCCAACTAAAATTTATTTTTTATAAAAATAAATAGCAACACGCTATTTATTTGCTTCTTAAATAATATAATACCTTGCTTTGTAAAGTGCTGATTGTCAGTTTTTTATCATAAAAAATGACTAATCTGACTAAGTGTTGGTAAAAACTTTAAAAAGATATTATTTAGGTAGGCAGCAGAATATTATTTTGACGTGTCTATCATGTGTATTAACTTTAATGGACATATCTAAATTTTTCGAAATATTAAAAATATTTAAGCAAGAAAACACCCATCCTTATTCCTTAAAACCAAATTGAAAATAAAAGAGAATCAATGTACCCATATTTGATTTTCGAAATCAAGACTTTTTTAAAAGGTCATTGTTTTTACTAAAAATGAATTAAGGTTGTTTTATGTTAAATTTTCTTTTTGAAAATTCATATTTTCGGCAATGAAAATTCGCTTAAATCAACCTAATCAGATATAAAATATAAGCAGACAAAAACTCTAAAAGGGGAAATTTTGGAAAACTAAAACTAATTGACCGAAATTAAATTTTAAACAAAAATTAAATGCCCCTGGTATGAAAAAACAAATACTACTAGCATTCTTATTTTCTTTTACTTATTTGGGCTTGATTGCTCAAGTTCCTGAATGTCCACCTGCAGGGACTCCGGCACCTTCAACTAGTTGTGAAGACGCGCCTTTGTTTTGTGATGGTATTCCAGATGGATATTGCTTCTCTACAGGAGCACCTTATGTCGGAACTAATCCAGGTGCATTTTGTGGTGGAAACTCTTCTGTACAGAATAACCAATGGTTTTCTTTTATAGCAGGAACACCTACAATTGATTTAGAAATATCTGTAGGAGCTTGTGCGAATGGACAAGGACTTCAAGGATTAGTTTATGACGATTGTGGCCCACCATGGGTTACGGTTTCGAATTGCTTTTTCCAAATGGGGGCAAATAGTGTCCAAACATTTAACCTAACGGGGCTTAATCCAGGATCAGTTTATTATTTGATGATTGATGGATTTAGTGGAGATATGTGTGATTATGAACTTAATACTACTGGGGGGTCAACAGTAGGCCCACCTATTGGTGTAGCTGGAACAATTACTGGACCACTTGTTGTTTGTCCTGGTGCAGATGCTCAAACTTATACTATTCCTCCTGTTAGTGGAGCTGGATTTTATGAGTGGACGATAACTGGTGGCGGTGTTATTGTTGGAAATGATGATGAAAATACCGTAATGATTGATTGGGGAAATTCAAGTGGAGGAACGATTACTGTTACTCCTAATAATGTATGTAATCAGGGAATGGCTTCCGCTCCAATTGTAGTTGTATCTCAAGCTCCTCCTCCAAATCCACCACAATCAGAAACTATGTGTCAAGGTGATCCTGCAGTAGTAATTGAAGGAGAATCTTATAACTGGGCTCCGGGTATTAATGTATATCAAAATATGAATGCAATGAACGCCTTGGGATGTCCTATTTTGACAGAGGTTACCATTATTGGTGCTTTGGATATGACGGAAAATTTAGATCCATTTGTGATTTGTGATGGAGATCCAGGGCCTGTAGTTGGAGGTCAAACTTTTACCAATACAGGACCAATTTCGGTGACTATCCCAACTGCTTTGGGATGTGATAGTATGATTACTTCTTATTTGACGGTTTTAGAGCCTCAAGCAGGAATTAATCCAACCAACGAAATTGTAACTTGTAGTGGAAATGTTACTTTAAATGCGATAGTGATTAATCAAGACCCTTCAGTAATGTATAGCTGGTCGGGACCTTGTATTGAGCCTGATGGATTTCCTACGGATCCTAATATAACAGTAAGCTGTGGTGGAACTTATACTTTAAATGTTATTGAGTCACAAGATGGCGTTACTTGTATTTCAGATCCTTTCTCTGTAGTAGTTGGAGAAGATTTAACTCCACCTATTGCCGATGCTGGACCTGATGTAGCTTTAGATTGTTCTGGACCTACTGTTTCTATTGGAGGACCTAATACTACACCAGGTGCATTGTATTCTTGGATAAATACTATTCCAGGGAATGGATACACTTCAACAGTTGCAAATCCAAACGATGTTACTCAACCAGGAACATATTGTTTGACGGTTTTTAATTTAGCTAATGGATGTCCATCTCAACAACCAGATTGTGTGGTGGTAACTGGAGATATTACTTTACCAACAGCAATGGCAAGTACTGATAACCCTACACTTACATGTACTAATGGTAGTGCAACACTTGATCCTTCAGGTTCAACAACTGGAAATGTAACTTATCAATGGTTTGATTCTAATAATAATCCTTTGACAGGTTCCAATCCTACAGTTAACCAAGCTGGTACTTATACTTTAGTAGTGACCAATAATGATACTCAATGTGAATCTGATCCTGATGCTACTGTTACGATAGGTGAAGATCTTACTCCGCCTTCAGCTAGTATTGGATCTCATGGTGATTTAGATTGTGCGACTGGTACGGTGACACTTGATGCAGGAGGCTCATCTGGAAATGGCCTTTCCTATAGCTGGTCAACAGGTGGTACAAGTCAAACAGAAACGGTATCAATGGCAGGTCAAGTTACTTTAACGGTGACTGGTTCTAATGGATGTCAAAATATGACCACTACTACAATTAATGATATTTCTACAACAATAGAAGGAGATATTGATGTTCAAGGACAACTTACCTGTACTAATAATATGGTTACTTTAACTGCAATTGGGGTTACAGGGACCAATACACCAACATACGTATGGACTGATCCTAACGGTAATGTTATTCCAAATACTTCAAATAGCTCTACGATTACAGTTTCTAATTCTGGTACTTATACATTGGTAGTTCAAGATCTTAATAATAATTGTTCTTCTGATGTTGCGATGGAAACGGTGGATGAAAATAATGCTTTACCAACAGCAGTAGCAGGTGCCAATTTTATAACAATAGATTGTAACAATGAAAATACAATACTTGACCCTACGGGTTCTTCAGTAGGAAATGTTACCTACACTTGGGAAGATTCAAATGGTAATGTTTTGAGTGGAAATAATCCATCGGTTAACCAATCAGGTATTTATACTTTAACGGTATTGAACAATGATACAGGATGTGAAACTCCTACAAGCATAGAAATCTTTTCAGATTTTACACCACCAGTAGCTATGGCAGTAAACCCTGGGCCAATAGATTGTAATAATATGTCTGTCAATATTAATGCAGGCACTTCTACTGGAAGTGGCACATTAACTTATGCTTGGTCAAATGGTGGTAGTACAACTGAAACACTTAATGTAACTGCTCAAGGGGCTTATACCGTAACAGTAACTGCTGCCAATGGTTGTACTGATGAAACTACAATCACAATTGATGATAATACAACTAACGTTGTAGTGACTGCAGCAGCGAGTGGAACAATCACTTGTGCTGAACCAAATACAATATTAAATGTAGCAACCTTAACAGGTTCTAATACTCCTAATTATACATGGACGGATCCTAATGGTACTGTTTTGACTGGAAATAGTCCTTCTGTAAATCAAGCAGGTACTTATGAATTAACCATAGTTGATGATGTAACTGGATGTTCAGGTACTACCACAGTTGTAGTAATAGAAGATGTTGATTTACCAGTAGCAGTAATTGATCCTCCAGCTAATTTGACTTGTACACAAGGTACCGTTAACCTAGATGGAAGTGGATCTTCAACTGGTAATAATTATATTTATCAATGGTTTGAAGGTACAACCGAAGTTCCAAGTGCTACTACAAATTTATTGTCAGTAACTACAGCAGGTAATTATACCTTGGTAGTAACGGATACTTTAAATGGTTGTCAATCTACTTCAACTATAACTCCTGTTATCTTAGATGACCAAGCACCTACTGCAGCAGCAGTAGCTGAAAATAATGGAGTAATCATTTGTGGTGTTGATGAGTTAGTTATAGATGGTAATACTTCTACAGGGACTAATATTACTTATCAATGGCAAGATGCTATTGGAAATGTATTAGGAGATCAACCTACATTAAGTGTCAACTCATCGGGGGACTATACCCTGATAGTTACTAATGGTAGCAATGGTTGTACAAATGATATAGTTATTGAAATTACTCCTGATGCGAGTGTTCCATCATTATCAGTTGAGCCTGTTTCACCAATAAATTGTAATAGTGTTAATGGAATGACTGACTTGGTAGGAACTGGAGCTTCTTCAAATCCAGCTGGTACAGTTACATTCCAATGGTTAGATTCAGATGGAATGGTAGTTTCTAACACAGAAACTTATCAAACATCGACTCCAGGAACTTACACATTTGTAGTAACAGATCCAGGAAATAATTGCGAACAATCTTTACCAATTGTTGTTGTGGAAGACTTGAACCAACCTATGGTTCTACCAGGAGATGCACAAACAATTGATTGTAATAACAGTACAGTTACATTAAATGGAAGTAATTCTACTTCTGGAATGGGAATCACCTATCAATGGGTAGATGAAGATGGAAATGATGTACCTGGAGCTACTGATCCAGTCTTTACGACTAATGTACCGGGTACTTATTCCTTAGAGGTAACGAATTCGAATAATGGATGTGTAAATGATGCATCAGTAATCGTTTCTGAAAATTTACAAGCACCTGAATTAGGTGGAATGGCTGCTAATAATATTGACTGCGATAATGCAGAAGCACTTGTGCAAGGTCAAGTGATTAACTCTTTCAGTACTACTTTAGGTTATCAATGGACTAACTCAAGTGGAGGTATTTTAAGTTCGGATATTAATGCAACTGTAACAAGCGAAGGTACCGTTACATTAATTGTAATCGATAGTTTAAATGGATGTTCAAGTACATTCGATGTTCCAGTAATCAATACAACTGCAAGTCCTGAAGTAATGGCTGTAGCATCTGATAATGCTACACTTAATTGTGATGTTAGTGGTATTACATTAGATGGAACAGGTTCTTTGGATAGTGCTGGAGTAACTTACTCTTGGACATTGAATGGAAACGTAGTGAGTAATTCATTAGTATATACAACTGCTGATTCAGGGTTATATATTTTAGAAGTAATCAATGCAAATAATGGATGTACGAATACATTCAATGTATTAGTAGAAGAAGATTCAACACCACCAATGGCTGATGCATCAGCTAATGTTGATCTTTTAACTTGTACTGCACTAACCTCTACTTTGAATGGTTCAAATTCAAGTACTGGAGCTAATTTTACCTATGCGTGGGTTGATGTGAATACTGGAGATACGATCAGTAATGCAATAACTCATGAAGTATCGGTAGCAAGTACTTACGAATTAATCGTAACTAATACTGCCAATGGTTGTGATGCTACAAGTGCACAATTAGTAATTGACCAATCATCTGATTTTCCAGTAGCTGTTGCTGAAATTCAAAATAATTTCAACTTGGATTGTAACAACCCAGAGGTAACATTAGATGGTAGTGCTTCAACGGGAACAGGTACACTTACCTACCAATGGTTTGATGCTAATGATATGCCTGTTGGAAATGGTGAAAGTATAGT
Organism: uncultured Saprospiraceae bacterium; assembly: GCA_937918905.1. Taxonomy (GTDB): domain Bacteria; phylum Bacteroidota; class Bacteroidia; order Chitinophagales; family Saprospiraceae; genus CAJQQY01. The sequence continues at coordinate 23,086 of CAKZSH010000239.1, read as the reverse complement.
TACTGTTGCTACTCCAGGAGAATATTATTTGAATATTGTGGATGGAGCCAATGGTTGCGATGTTAATTCTAACAATATAACGGTAATAGAAGATTTAGCAGAACCTGTGGTTAGTGCAGGTATGCCTACAACATTAGATTGTAATCAACCAATGTATACCCTTGATGGTACAGGTTCTACTTTAGATCCTAACATTACTTATACGTATGAATGGACTTTAGCAGGTAATAATGTTGGTAATGCATTGACGATTGCAGATATTACTCAATCAGGTACTTATCAATTAGAAATTACAAATACAATAAACGGATGTACGAATACTGCTGAAGTTGTAATTGGAGAAGACTTTGACCAACCAACTGCTGATGCAGGGAATAATTTTACAATTACTTGTGCAGATGTTAATGCACCTCTTGATGGAAGTGCTTCTTCTACTGGTGGTGATTTCTCATATGTATGGACAAATGCAACAGGAGATACAGTATCCACAAATATTTCTGATATTATAAATGTTCCAGGTGATTATACTTTAGTAGTTACTGATAATACAAATGGTTGTTTTACAACTTCTGCTCCTATTCAGATAGGAATTGATGCTGACTTACCAGCAGTTGAAATAGCTACTCCTGCTCCAATTATTACTTGTTATGATAACCAATCGGTTACTCTTGATGGTAGTGGTTCTGACTCAGGAGCGGGTATTACTTATCAATGGACACTTGATGGAAATGATTTAGTAGGAGAAACAAGTGCATTTTTAACGACAAATCAACCAGGAGACTATGTACTTGAAATTTTTAATTCAAATACTGGTTGTCCAAATGCTGCAGATATTACAATTGTGGCTGATTTGGACGCACCAACTGCAGATGCAGGAACGGGAGGAACTTTGATCTGTGGACAAGATTTCTTACCATTAGATGGTTCAGCTTCTAGTTCTACGGGTAACTTCACCTATGAGTGGTATAGTTTTGATGTAGCTAATAATACGCTTCTTAACCCATTACAAACAGGGCTTACTTATAACGCAGGTTCTGCGGGCGATTATGTAATAGTAGTGACTAATGTAGATAATGGATGTTCTTCAGTATCAGCTCCAGTTGAAGTTGAAAAAGATGAAAATAATCCAGACATTTCTGTTTTACCTGTAGCTCCATTAAACTGTATTACTGATATGGTAACTGTGGATGCAAGTAATTCTTCAGTAAGTGCTATTAGTACAGGTACATTAATTTATGAATGGACAGATGCGAATGGAAATGTAATTGGAAATGGACCAACAATTAATGTAATGGATCCAGGTTCCATTAATTTATTGATTACTGATGATGCTAACAACTGTACAGCAACTACGCCAGTATTAGTTGTAGAAGATATTGCAGAACCTTTAGCAAATGCAGGATCTGAAGCTACTTTATTCTGTAACACTAATGATGTTACACTTGATGGAGGTGGTTCTGCTGCCAATATGAATTATGAGTGGCTTGATCCTAGTGGAATGCCAGTAGGTGGAAATAGTACAACTTTAACTACTGCAATTCCTGGTACTTATACACTTATCGTAACTGATCCAGCTAATGGATGTACCAACGAAGCAACAGTTGATGTTTTACAAGATATCAATTTACCTACTGCAAATACGGTATTCAACGGAGAGTTTAACTGTAATGTAGATGCTATCATGGTAGATGGAAGTACTTCTGTTTCACCAAGTGGCGGTACTTTAGAGTACTTGTGGTCTGATGGTTCTAACTCAGCTACAACTACATTTATGACTGCAGGTGATTATACATTGACAGTTACAGATGTAATGAATGGATGTTCTTCTATTTCAGCATTTACAATTGGAGATGATTTTTCTCAACCAATAGTTGATGTAGCAGGTATTTCAAATACTACAATTACATGTGATAATTCAAGTTTGGTTTTCAATGGTGGTAATTCAGCATCTTCTACAGGTGGTGCAGTTACTTATCAATGGTTATTTAACGGAACCGTAATTGAAACTATGGAAGAGGTTGAAGTAGGAGGTGCAGGTGATTTAGTTCTAGTTGTAACCAATGTTGATAATGGTTGTTCTGCTTCAAGTCCTATTATTCCGATAGGTATCGATACGGATGTTCCAAGTATCACAATCGCAGATCCTAATGAGATTACATGCCTTGATAATACCGTAATATTGGATGGTACAGGATCTACTACTGGTCCGGATATCGAATACCTTTGGACTGGACCTGGAACTATTGAAAATGAAACTACTTTGATGCCGACTGTAAGTGCATCAGGTAACTACACATTGACATTGATTAATACAGAGACTGGATGTCAATCCACAGGTGTAACTTTTGTTGATGCAAATATCAATTTACCACAAGCAAATGCAAATGCAACTGATGAATTTGATTGTGTAACTGATGAAGTTACTTTGGATGGAACTGGCTCAGCTACGGGACAAAATATTACCTACACTTGGACAACTTCTAATGGTACATTCTTAGGTGGAAGTAATACTTTTAATCCTACTATTTCTCAACCGGGAGAATACACGATTATTGTTACCAATGTAGATAATGGATGTACGAACGAAGCAGTTGTTGCAGTTTTAGCAAATACTGATGTTCCAGTACTTGGAGATTATCAAGTTGCAACTCCAAACTGTTTTGGAGAAAGTAATGCAAGTATCTTGTTAAATGGTACAAATGGTGGACAACAGCCTTACCTATATTCAATAGATGGAGGTGCATTTTCAAGTGCTAATCAATTTAGTTTCTTAAGTTCTGGAACTTATAATGTTATAGTTCAAGATGCTAATGGATGTGAATCTGCAGAAATGATTACCATCGATGAGCCAGGAGAACTACTAGTAGAATTAGGTGACGATATCACTATTGGTCTAGGAGATACAATTGATTTATCTCCTCAAATCATAGGAGCATATGATACAATTATTTGGACAAATTGTGTCCTTGCTGATTGTTTCACACCTGTATTAGATAGCCTTGGGCCTATCAATACTTCTCAATACAGCGTTACCTTAATTGATGGAAACGGATGTGTAGCAACTGATGATATTACTGTCTATGTAGAAAAAGGTAGAGAGGTATTTATACCAAATGTATTTACTCCAAATGGTGATGGTAACAACGATCGCTTCTGGGTATTTGCAGGACAAGAAGCCTTTAAAGTTCATGAGTTTAGAGTATTCAATCGTTGGGGAGAGCAAGTATATGCAACCTTCGATTATGATCCTCAAACTCAAACTATTGACAACGGATGGGACGGAACATTTGACAGTCAAGAAATGAATCCTGCCGTATTCGTTTACTACGTTGATATCGAATATATTGATGGTCGTAGAGAAGTACTTAAAGGAGATGTTGCGCTAAGACGATAGTGTATTTCCTTTTAGGATAAAAACTAAAAACCCGAATCTTCATTTGAAGATTCGGGTTTTGTTTTTTTACAGTTGCAATGATTCGTATCGAAAACTTTGAATCTATCCCTGCGTTTTTTGCCTCGATTATCGACGAAAGATATTCCATTTAATTCAGTATAAGTTATTGAGTGATGTAGATAAATCACCTAAAAGCATCCAATAAATTTTCCATTAAATCAATATCCTCTTTTTCATTTTTAAGATAAAAACTAATTATATCTTCAAAGGAAGCATATAATATACATGCACCTATGGGCAATGAATATAAAATCCCAATTCCTAAAAAAAGCACCCCTGATAAAGAAATGATTTGTACTAAAAAATAAAAAGTTGCAAACTGCCACCATTGTTGAGTAACTAATTTTCTACTTGTTTCTAGTGCTTCCCATGCGTTTTGATTTTTAAATACAATAAAAAAAGGAGCGTACATCCATGAAATGGATAAGTACAAAATTGGTATAAATAATAAAGCATACCAAGGTTGATAACCAGGAAAACTACTCATCTCTAAAGGATATTTTTTCCATTCTTCAAACCAATCTAAGTATTGAATAAAATCGCCTGAAATAAAGATAGGAGCTAAGAAAAATAAGAATACAAAACCTTGAGTTAAGGACATCATTAATAATGGAGATAAATGGCGGAACCCACCCCAAAAGTGGTCAAAATCATATGATTGTGCTTTACTAATATCTCTTGCCACTAAAAATGCTCCAACCATTAAGAGTGGAGTAACAGCAACTCGATTGATAATATCACCAAAGTATTGAACTCGACCTATGCTTGAAGAAATCAACATAAATAGCAAAAAGTATATTATAAAACCAACCGCATATTGATTGCATATTTCGAATCCTTGTTGCAGATATTGAGGAATATTGAGTTGAAATTTATTAGAATTTTTCTCAATTAATTCAGCAATATTAAAGTCTTGCTTTGGCATAATGAATTATATGAATAGAGAAATAAAAAGTAATACTCAAATGTATAAAAAAATAAAGGTTTTGGAACTCAAAAAATACTATTGAAGAAGAACTATTTGGTTTTTAACATAGTACCTATTCAGTATTGGTAGTACACGAGTCAAGCTTTGACTTAAAAGAAAATCAATAAAAGTCAAACCTTGACTTGTGTACCGTTTAGCATTTCCCAAATTGCACGCTTTGTTCCCAGAATGGGAATAAGGTGGTAGTTGATAATAATGTAAGTATTTGATTATCAATCCATTATATTTTTGGCATTAAGTTTATTGTAGACAGAGCATAAAATGGTGTCATGCCTTTTAGTTTTTTAAAAATTTGATAGAGAGAGTTTACTCAGGACAGTATAATTTTATATTTTACTGTCCTATTTTTTACTCCAAAAATACCAAATTGAGAAAAGATTTATTTCTAAACTATCTTCTAACACACGCTATTTTTTTCGTTTAGAAATGTTTATTGGAATTACATTTGGAAAAAAAATCAATATTTATTTCTTACTAGGAAGTTTTTTTTACTTAGATAAAAGAGAGAATTTTACTGTACATACATAAAGGTTTTTACATTTTGTAATTCCAAAATCCTAGTAAATAAGAAATAGAAATTTATTTCTCTACAAAAATAGCCGCACTTCATAAAAATGAAGCTGCGGCTATTTTTTTATTTTTTATTTCATTTCAAAAAAAAAGGGCGGAAAAGAAAACTCTTTTCCACCCATGTACTATGAATCTTTAATCAATTCTACTGGAGTACAACCATCTTTCTCACTACCCTGTCCGTAGACGTGGTAAATGTATAGTAATAAATTCCCGAACTTGGAAAGTCGCTCGCCTTAAATTCAATTTGATGATTTCCGGCTGGGAATACTTCTTGAGTAGCGAATACGCTACCACCATGTTGGTCAACAATATTGACCTGAACTAAGTCTTCAATAACCATGTTAAATGAAATTTTAGAAATTAGAGAAAAGGGGTTGGGTTCGTTTTGAAGTACAATAATTGAAGCATTTGCCCCTGTCTTGACTGTTTCTGTTTTTTGTAAAAACGAGAAATTAATCGTGTTAGGATTTCCTGAAAAATCATAAGCAACAGGAGGAGTGATTGTATTGACTATGGAGAAATCCATAGCATTTGGTGATAGGATATTTTTTGGTTTGAAATATATTCTAAATAAACTCGTGTTATCCTCAAAGCTTTGACCAGTCCCATTACCTATTTGGTCAAACCATATTAAAGATAGAGTGCCATCTTGTAACATTGTAGTTCCGTAATTTATTTGTAGCTCATTTTGTTCTACTCGATCAAATTCCAAGGTTCTAGGATCAAAAGATAATTCAAACTGGAAAGCACTCATCTTCCTGAAATCTTTTGCTTTGAAATTTATGTAATATTCCTCTTTATGAGTTGCTTCCTTTTGAACTAGAAATTCCAGATTAGTTTCTGATGATCTAGTCAATGAATTATTTCCTCCGTCAAATAAATTCGGTAAAGCAGTATGATTGACATCGCCCACTTTGATTGCTATAAAATTTTGCGACGGTGGTGTCGTATCAAGATTCAACAATTCGATATGTTCAGGGAACGGCGTCAAAAATGGATTTGTCGGGTCTTGAAAAACAAAATTAGCAGGGATAAATCTCCATGATTCATTATCAGGGAAAGTATCTACTACATTGATAATAACTTGTTGCGCTAAAAATAAATCGAAAGCAGAAACGCTATTTGATTTATTAATATCTGCAGCTATTATTTTGTAAGGAGAATCTAACAATATATTTCCAACGATGTGTTGTTGAATCAACGCTAAGTCAAATGAAGTAACTCCATTAACATGATTGATGTTTTTATGTGGTTCAATGTGGAATGAGTTTCCAGGAGTTGCAGGTGGAAATTCATAATTGCCATTAAAATCGGTAGACGTTGTAAATGTAGTACTGTCATATACTTCCACATCTTCAATTTGTACACCTGCTTCAGTTACAATATTTCCAGAAATAACTACTCCAGGGGAAGCACATACTTCTCCATTTGTAATGTTAAATCCTACTTGTGCAACACTTCCATTCTCAATTACAACAAATTCGGTAGGGAAGTTTTGATCGTCTAACAATATATCTACACATTCGTTTGGTCCTCCTTTTACTAGAATATCTAAATAGTAAAGTGCAGTACCATCAATTACAGTTGTAGGCATACCATTAGTGGCTAACCAAACGGTATTAACGGATTCGGTAGTTACATTGATGGATTCCCCAAATCCCAATTGAGCATTCAGAAAATTACTAGTACCTACAAAAATTGCTTTACTCGTGTCTGGGATAATAAATGAATGTTGGAAAGAAACTACATCCTCAAAATTATTGATACGAACAGGTACTTGTACAACAGTACCCGTGTTGCCAGTTATGTTATCAAGAATGATATCTAAGTTGTTGGACTGACCAACGGATATAGTTTGACAGGAAATATCTTGCCCACAATTATTGGTCGTAGTAAGGCATACAGAGTAATTTCCAGCATTGGCATAAGTATGTGTTGCTACACTTGATGAGCTAGTATTTCCATCTCCAAATTCCCAAAATGAACTCGTAGGATTTCCAGAGGAAATATCAGTAAAACTCACATCTAAGGCATTGATCGTTTTTGCAAAATCAGCAACAGGCGCAACCGTATTTGAGCCTGCAATATTGGCTTCGGAAGTAGCAGTACAGCCATTGCCATCACTTATCGTTACGGTATAAGTTCCTGCTGATAGGTTATCTATAAATTGCGTAAAGGTATTATTTGACCAAGCATATTGGAAGTTTCCTACTCCTCCGATTGCATTTATCAATATACTTCCATCATTGTTTCCACTACAAGTTACATCTGTAAGGTTAGAGACTACGACAGATACCTGTGCAGGTTGTCCTACCGTTGCGGTAGCAGTTTCTGTAAGTCCATTGGAGTCCGATACTGTAACAACATAACTCCCGGCTGCAAGATTATTTGGATTGGCAGTACTCTGACCTGAACTCCAGTTATAAGTATAATTCCCTGTTCCACCAGTTGCACTTACCAATACACTTCCATCCGAATTTCCATTACAACTTACATCTGTAGATGTAGTGTTAAGTGTTAGAGATTGAGCAATTATTTCTGAAAAAGTAGCGGTAATTTCTGTTTCCCAACTAATACTTTTCCAACAATCAGATGAGCCATTACAACCACCTCCACTCCAGCCGATAAAATTTTCGCCAGCATCAGGAAGTCCAACTAATTTGACCATTGTTCCAGAATTCACACAATAAACACAAGTTCCAGTATTACAAGTTTCAGTTGCTCCTGCAGGGGAAATAAATTCAATATTAACCGAACCATTTCCAACCACATTGATGGTTAATTCATGTTGTCCATTACCACAGGTAACAGGAGGAGGAGAATCTTGAGTGATAATAACATTAAAACTACAAGTTTCCATATTTCCACAATTGTCAGTAATTTGGTACGTAACAGTAGATGTTCCTACTGGGAAAAAACTACCATTACTTGGCCCCGCAGTTTGATTAATATTTAAATTTGGGCTATTGCTGCAAAGGGAAGTTCCAGTTGGTGGATTCCAAGAGATTACGTCACCATTTTGATTTGAATTGACATTTAAACTCACATCAGGTGGGCAGCTATAACTTATCACTTGATTGGAATTATTAAAAAATAAAGGCGAACCTGTTAATTGAATGTTTTGGGATGAAATAACTGATTGTTGATTAGTCAATGAATAATCCCATGCTTTGGATTCCACATTAGTGATTCCTAAAGCTGAAGGGAAACTGTAGATTGCGGAACTAACTTCCGTATCATCTGTTTGGCAAATTGCCCAAAGTGCATACGTGTATTGATTGTTATTATCTTTGAATGCAGCACCATCTACGGTATTGGGTAAGTTAAGTGCAGCCGTAGCTACTGGGTCGTAAGTTTTTTCAAATAATAAATCTGAAACGGTTTTGTATGCAATACCTTGTTGGGTACGTTGGACAGTAGTAAAATCTTCCCCAATAAGATCTTCATAAAATCCTGTTACAGCAAATGGCCATTGAGCAGTATTGATGTCGTCCTTTTCCCCTAAGTCATAATAATGAAAATGTAATACGCCTTCTTTCTGTAATTCAATAGGGAGCTTGATCGCATAGTTCGAAGCGGCTTCTTCCGAACCAATATAATTCCCGAATTTTTTTCGAGGAATACTTGACTCCGTCATAATTACCTCTTTCTCAGGGAAACCATTTCCATCGTAACCATAATTGTACAATACGGATTTGAAGTCATTTAAGTCTTCAGTAATTCCTTTGATTGCAGCATCAGAATGTCGCTTATAACCGATGATGGTATTATTAGCATCCAAAACTCTTAAACTACCATTGATATGAGGATAAGAATGAAAACTCAAAACATCAAAATAAGCACCACCATTTAATGGATATTCAGCAGTAACACTTCCGTCCACAGGGTTGTCAGTATTTCTCATAATGGCATCCAAGAAACTTGGAAAACCTAATCCACCTACTGTAACATAAGCATCAGGATCAATGCTTTTAATCACTTCATAACTGATTCGAAGTAAACGGTTATAATGAAAAATAGGAGCTGCTAGCTGAATGTCGCAAGGGTCAGGATTAGCATCCCACCAGCTACCTGCTGGGTCACCTGGTTCTCTCCATCCCATTCCGTTTGGAGAAAAATCTAAGTCAGGCTCATTCCATACTTCCCAAAATTTAATATAAGGTTTGTATAGCGTTACCATTTTGTAAAGAAAAAGCGCGTAATAATTATCATCATTTACAGGCGTTCCGTTTGCTCCGCCATCCCAGATAGGCTCATACATATTAGCGAAAGCAGTAGATTGAGTTCCAGCACAATAGAAGTTTGGATCTTGATGAGCTGCAGATGGATAGCCCACAAACATAGTGTGCTCCTTGAGCCCTAAGCTATCATAATGTTCAAACCAAGGCAGGTTGACACCATACCCATATTGTTCTAAGTAATGTTCAAATAAACCTGGTCGAAGCGTGGTGGCTCCGATGCCAGGTATATTTAAAGCAGCGTTTCCAATTGCCAGATCTCCAAGTTGTCCATCTGTCCAACCAGGGTAGTATCCCATATTACTTCCATAATGAAAAGGTCCAGGATATGGAGGGACTACGTCGTTTGCGGTGTAACCAGGGTTTTGTGCAAGTATATTGTTATACCCTGACATAAATAGGATTAAAATCAAAATTGATTTTAATAATTTGTCTAAATAATTCGTGTTCATGACTGTTACTGTTTTTAGGATGTGAAAATTTTGAAATCGGTTTTAAAAAAAATAAATAAATAGTATCATTTTTAACAACAAGACAAACGTATCCGATTAACCTTATAGATATCTTGTGTAAAAGGTTGATAGTGAGTAAGTTATGTTGTTAGTAGGTATACCTTTGTATATAGTTATAATAAATTATAACAATACAAATACAAAAGTACTTGAACAGAACAGTTGAGACTTATAACGGTGTATGCAGGGGTTTCTAGTAATAGATAACTAATAAGTACATAGCATGAAAGTATATTGTTATGCTATGTTGAGATAGACTTATTTATCTATTGAGCAAAGTCAATAGAATAGTTAATTTGGGCAGCAAAAAATATTTGCTTGTGTAGTTATCTATTTCGTGAGAAAGAGGAATAAAGAACAATTGGTACAGAAAAAATTTTGTCCGATGTAGCAATTAAATGTTTAAAATGTAGATAGGTAATTAAGGGGAAGGGGCACGGTGTTACGGGATGATTAAAGTTCATGGTTTAAGAATTTGTTTTAAAAAAATCCCGTGTGATTGTAGGTTATTTTCTTAGTAGTCAACAATATAGAAAAAATATTTTCATTAAAAAAGAAAGAATATCGTTTTTTTACGATAAGTAAGTAAACGGCAGCTAATTTTGAGTGAATGGTGATCTGCTTCGATAAGTCGAAATGTTATTTATTTTCTACTCCCTAAATAAATCAGTTCCAACATCATTTTGTCAAAATTCCTTCATCTTATAGGAGTTTTCGATCCTTTCCCGTATTTTTATAAAAATGCCTAGCGTAACCTAAAACAAAAAGTACTTTTTTTGCATTTATAAATAAAAACAAAATATGAGTGAACGCGCTTCATCCCGACGAACATTTCTTAAAAATTCCGCAGCAATAAGTTTAGGATTTACTGGTTTGCAATCTTTCTTTTGGAGAGGCTGTGAAGAATCTTCTACAGGAATTATGAAAAAGGTGAATTTACCTTATGGGCCAATGTTGTCAGATCCCAAAGGGATGCTACGATTACCTGAAGGATTTACCTACCGAATTATTTCGCAAGTTGGAGATGTGATGACCGACGGATTTTTTACTCCTGGACTTCCTGATGGGATGGCTACTTTTGATGGTGGAAATGGTAAAACTATTGTTATTAGAAATCATGAATTAATTTCAAAAGATTTTGGACCATACGGAGCGCAAAATGAATTATTGAGTCATATTCCTGAAAATAAAGTTTATGATATGGGAAGCCCTGCTGTTCGTTGCAAAGGAGGGACGACAACTTTTGTGTATAATGAGAAAACGGGAAAGGTAGAATCTTCATGGCTTAGCTTGACAGGTACGATTAGAAATTGTGCGGGTGGAAAAACGCCTTGGGGTTCATGGATTACTTGTGAAGAAACATTTGTCAATGTCAGTAAGAATTTGAAAAAAACTCATGGGTTTAATTTTGAAGTTCCAGCTACTTCATCTCCATCATTAACTACTCCTATTCCTTTAAAAGCAATGGGCAGATTTAACCATGAAGCCGTATGTGTAGATTCTGTTACAAATATTGTATATCAAACCGAAGATCGAAACGATAGTTCCATCTACCGTTTCTTACCCAATGAAAAAGGAAACCTTAAAGCAGGTGGAAAACTTCAAGCCCTTGTCATCAAGGCTCAAAATAAAATGGATACTCGTAACTGGAAAAATACAGAAATGCCTATAAAAAAACGACTTGAAGTAGAATGGGTGGATTTGGAAAATGTAAATCCAAGAGTAGATGAGTTACGTTATCAGGCTCAAAATAAAGGTGCTGCAATATTTGCAAGAGGAGAGGGGATGTGGTTTGGAAAAGGAGAAGTTTATTTTGCATGTACAAGTGGAGGACAAAAAAAATATGGTCAGGTCTTCCGTTATGTACCAAGTGCATACGAAGGAACGAGTCGTGAAAAAGAACAACCTGCAACTATTGAATTATTTTTAGAACCTAACGATAAAGAATTATTACAAAATTGCGATAACCTCACCGTTGCTCCATGGGGCGACATCATCATGTGTGAAGATCGTGCTCGACCTAATATTGTAGGGGTAACCCCTCAAGGTGAAATGTATAAAATTGCTGAAAACATTGGAGTGCCTTCTGAGTTTGCAGGTGGTGTTTTTTCTCCTTCAGGAAAAACCTTTTTTGTAAATATCCAACATGCTGGAATGACCTTGGCAATTTCTGGGCCATGGAATCGAATAGGAAATTCTTAAAGGGTACTGAACCGTAAAAAAAAACCTTCCACAAATTAATGTGAAAGGTTTGCAAAAATAACGTTGGACGTTATCTAATTAACTATAATAAGTTTCTTTGTGTCTATCCACCCTTCGTTGCTGATAATTATATTATAATTACCAGATGGGATTTTTGAAATATCAATTTTTAAAATTTGTTGAAAAATTTCGACCTCACCTTGATACCAAGTTTTTCCAATCATATCAGTAATTCTTACATTCCATTCGCGATCATTCGCTTTTAATTCTAAAGTAACTACTTCTAAATTATTGGTTACAGGATTTGGAAAAATATTAAAATTAAAATTCACTCCTTCGCAATTAGAAGTAAGATTAATAATATCAGAATGTTCATAAGTGGAATTTAGATCCACCATTTTTAAACGGTAATAATAATTCACTCCTTGAATAGTGGTATTATCTACAAAATTGTAAATGTTTTGTTGTGCATCACCTCTACCTGCTATCGAAGTAATCGTTTCGAATACAAATCCATCTGTTCCACGTTCAATTTCAAAGTGACTAAATTTCTCTTCTGATGCAGTTAACCATTTTAAAACAATATTACAATCCTGACCAAAGGCTGAAAATTCAACAAGTTCTACAGGTAATAAAACCAATGCAGTTTGATCTCTCCAGTCATTATCATTTCCTCCATTATTATCAGGAGTAGGAGCTGCTGTACCTTTTTCATCTGTGTCAAATATTGCTACCAAACCATCATTATCAACATCTATCCAATCAGAACTTGTTCCATCTAAAAATGGTGGCCGAGCAGTTTCATCATATCCAGGATTAGTAGGATCATTATCCAACCAATCAGGAATTCCATCACTATCAGTATCAGTTGTAGGATAATCGCCAGGGTTGCCGTTCGCAGTTTCGTAAGCTGCTGCCATCGTAATAATATCATCTATTGCAATACCATTATCGTTAGCATCATAACCTTCTGTCCAATCCATAGCAGTATCTTCATCTGTATCAGTATCTAAATAATCGGGAGGATTAGTTCCGTCATCATTATCTTCATTTGGAGTAGTGCCTACATTCGTTCCACCATTTTGGTTAGTACCAGTTAAGTCTTCGTAAATATCTAACACTCCATTTCCATCAGTATCAGGACCACTAGGTACAACAAATGTTGGACAGGTTGAACAGACCCCTTCAAGGTAATCTACAATACCATCATTATCAGCATCAACATCTAAGAAGTCAGGATTGCCATCACCATCATTATCAGTAGTACTACTGTTACTAGGGTCGTGCCATCCATTATTATCAGTATCAGTAACATTTGGATTATCTCCTACGATTCCGTCCAAATTTCCAGAAGTATTATCCGCATTAATATCACCACTTGCATTTTCTACTACATCAGTAATACCATCATTATCCGCATCTAAGTCAAGGTGATTTGGGTAAGCATCTTGATCCGTATTTGTATTGTTAGTACCATTTCCACCTGAAGCCATATTCTCGCCATTATTGACAATTCCATCACCATTAGTGTCATTGGTTGTTTCTACTAAGGAAGTACCATTTTGATTTCCTCCAGTACTTGCTGGGCCGTCATTAGTATTTTCATCATAAAAATCTGCAAGTCCATCACCATCTGCATCCCAAGGGAAAGCAGCAGTATCTACCATTCCATCATTTTCAGGATCAGAGACCGCACCTGCTTCTACATGATCTGGAATACCATCATCATCAGCATCCAAATCCAAACCATCAATGATTCCATCGCCATCTGTATCTTTATTATTTCCTTGACCATTATTAAATGTGATGGCAGTATCATCTGCTTTGCCATCACCATCAGTATCTGTTCCGCCAGTTTGAAGTAAAGCATCAGTTGTATCTTCTACACCATCTATACCATCGTCATTGGTATCATAAATATCAGCATAGCCATCATTGTCAGCATCGGTTGCATTATCCACTCGACCATCACCGTTCGTATCAATTCCACCAGCTTCTACCAAATCTGGGATAGCATCATTATCAGCATCTAAATCCAAATGGTCAGGTAAGCCATCGTTATCTGTATCTTGACTCTCACCCGTTTCGCCATTGAAGTGGTTGGCATTTGTATCAGTTTCAACAAGAGGCTCACTATCTGAACCAGGATCTACTCCTAAAGTATCATTATTATCAGGATCATACATATCTGTAAATCCATCATTATCCATATCATTTATCAATTGACCATTTGCGTTCAAGTCATCCACATATCCATCACCATCAGTATCAATTCCACCTGCTTCTACAATATCTGAGATACCATCATTATCCGCATCTAAATCTAAATAATCAGGGATAGTGTCAGTATCAGAATTCATTGCATCTGTTCCATTTACCAAAAGATTGGAAGTGGTCGTATTAGAATCATTATCATCATTATCAAATGTTCCAGCAATACCATCACCGTCAAGATCTGTATTATCATCAACACGTCCGTCACCATCAGTATCAACTCCACCGATCTCGATTAAATCAGGTATTCCATCATTGTCCGAATCCAAATCTAAATAATCAGGAATACGATCACCATCAGCATCTCTTATATCACAAAAAGAAAAACTTGCATTAAAAATTATTGCTTGATGATCGGTAGGGCCCACTTTTTTATTGGAATAAATAACAATCACAGAATCGATTAAAACTGGAAAAGTTACTTGAGAAATCGCATCATTATTTTCAGTTTCAGAAACACCTGTAAAACTATTATCACCTTGATTAAATGTTGTATATGGTCCGGGCAAAGCATCAATACTTTGGATGGTATAGATGGTATCTCCAGCATATCCATTGACCACAATGTGGTCTGTAAAATTACTCCCTTTGTCAACATCCACAACTCCAATAACTAAATCCATAACAGGTTTATTAAATCTAAAGATATGCTCTGAAGAATCTGTTGTTGTAGAATTTTGAATAATTTTATAACTCAAGATACTATTTTGAGTTGCTATTCCAGTACTGTCAGGATCAGGAGTAGTACCTGCCCCATAGGCAATAATATTTTGAGGATCACGTCTATCTAAAGTAACTATTGTTTGTCCAAAAACAAGTGGAGAGGATGGTGTAACAGTTACTGGATCATCGTGTAATGACCATAAATCTTCAAATACTAAACTATAAGCATCACAGCTACCTTCTACATCATTTGGAATACCATCATTGTCTGCATCTGCATCATCATCATCCGCAATTCCATCAGAATCCGCATCACTATAAACTGCGATGATTTCAAAATTATCAATTGCCCACCACCAAGAATAGTCACCTACATAAGTAAGTCTCACTTGAGCATTTGCGATATTTCCAAGATATGATGCAATATCAATTATCTCAGTATTAACACTAGGAGCATTATTAGAATAACTTTTTACGGTAATCCAATTTGTTCCATCAAATATTTCTAGTGCAGTAGAAGAGCCTGATACATGAAAGTATTGATAATCGAATTTTAAAAAAACTTGTGTGGACGAAGAGTAAACACTTAAATCAAATGTAGGAGTAACCAATGAAGTATTTTGTAAACCTTCTAGGTAATCACTATCTACTATTGCAAAATCACTATCAAAATTTCCCCCGAAAGTTCGGCCTCCAGGGTTGTTAAATTGCCAAACTTCATTGCTGCTAATGTGATCTACAATAGTCCAATTTGCGGGAGTAGCACCTCCTGTAAAATCTTCTACAATTAAAGTATCAATTATGGTTTGGGAAAAAACAGTAGAAGAGAATAACCATAAAAATACGGGAAGTAAGACATTCCCGAGAGAATAGTTTTTGGGTCTAAGCATGTTTATTACGTGTGTTAGTTTAAAAATAGATATTCATAAAGCACTATCAGTCAGTACTTTATGAATTAATAAGGCCTAATAAAAATTTAATAAATGATATTATGGTCGGGGAGAATACTACATAATATTATCTTAAATATCATAATTTGTGCCAAGTGTGACAGAATAAAATTTTAAATGGAAAAATAATCTATCTGTTATCTTTGTAAAAAGAAATTCCCTTTCAAAAATTTTTAATTTCAATTTTAATTGAGTGTTCTAATGCGATGGAATGCGAAATAAAGGTTCTAATGGATTCATGTGGTTGGTCAAAATAGTGATTAAGTTATTGGTTCTTGAGTTATTTCGAATAAAGCTATTTTTCTAAGTTTTTTGACTAATAACTTAATCACTATTTTGACCAACTACATAAGTTCATTTTGAGTCGAACTAAATAGTCTTACACTAAAATAAAATAAAATAAAAATCAATGAATAATTTTTTATTTAAAACCGAACGACTGGGAATTAGAAATTGGAAAACCTCTGATATTCCTGTTTTTGTAGAAATGGGAAAAGATAAAGAGGTAATGAAATTTTTCCCTTGGCTAATGACTGATGAACAATCTCAAAAATTTATTGAAAGAATGAAAAACCAATTTGATAAAAAAGGATATGCCTATATCCCAATTATCAATTTGGAAAACAATGAATTTTTAGGAATGGTAGGACTCATGGATCAAAATTATAACAATCATCTTGCAGACTTTGTAGACATTGGCTGGAGATTGAAAAGATCAGCTTGGGGGAAAGGATACGCAACTGAAGCAGCAAAGGCATGGTTAGATTTTGGATTTAAAGAAAAGGAAATAGAAACGATTTATTCAGTAGCGCCTTTGCTTAATTTAGGTTCGGAAAAAGTAATGCAAAAAATTGGCTTAGAAAAAATAGATGAAATGGTTCATCCAAAAATTCCCGAAGGCAACCCTTTACGGCAATGTTGTCTTTATAAAAAAGATAATCCTTATTAAATGGGGATTGGTAATCTATGAGATTAGTGACTCGTGATTTGTTATTCGTATCAAATTTATTGAATCAATATTTCTTATACATATTTTGATAACCAACAACCAGTTACCAATCACCAATCACGAATCACGAATGATAAATTAGCTTGGATTGAAATTCAAAATAAATCTATACTTAGTACACGAAGTAAAGGGAAAGATAAATTTTATATACCTGGGGGAAAAAGAGAAAAAGGAGAATCAGATATTGAAGCACTTTGTAGAGAAATTAAAGAAGAGTTAAGTGTGGATTTAATTCAAGACTCATTAAAGTTTGTTGGGGATTTTGAAGCACAAGCACACGGTCATCCAAAAGGAGTATTAGTTAAGATGCAATGTTACCAAGGCAATTATCAAGGTGAATTAAAACCAGATTCTGAAATAGAAGAAATAGTTTGGTTAAAATATAAAGACATTGAAAGCAATGAAAAAATATTACAATTATTACTTCGCCTCAAATCAACGAATAAAATTATCATCATCGCCTCACATATCATCGAATCCTTAACTCGAATCTGTGATCGAATTAATCTTTTAGAAGGCGGTGTAATAAAAACGACTTATGAGAAATCAGATTTTTCGATTTTGGAAAATGAGCTAAAAGATAAAGTGAAGTTGAAGATTGATGAGGCGTTGGATGGGTTGATTTAGTGATTGGTAACTTGTGATTGGTGGTTGGTAAAATTTGAATACTAATCACAAATCACTAATCACCAAAAACATTTACTACTTTTGCAAAAAATGACTATGACATTTGAAGATTTAAATATTAATAATCCACTACGGAATGCTTTAACAGACTTGGAATATGTGAATCCTACACCTATTCAAGTAGCTGCATTTTCACCTATCATGTCAGGTAGAGATGTTGTGGGCGTAGCGCAAACGGGTACAGGAAAAACATTTGCCTATTTACTTCCGCTATTGCGTTTATTAAAATATTCTACAGATGGACAACCTCGAGTTTTGATTTTGGTTCCTACGCGTGAGTTGGCGGTACAAGTTGCAGGAGAGGTAGAAAAATTGACGAAATATATGACCGTGAGAGTGGTGCCCGTTTATGGAGGAACAAATATTAATACTCAGAAACAAAATTTAAATGATGGGGTTGATGTACTAGTTGCGACTCCAGGGCGTTTTTATGATTTAGCAATGAGTAGGGCTTTTAAATTAAAGCAGCTTAAAAAACTAGTCATTGATGAGGTGGATGAAATGTTGAATTTGGGTTTTCGAGTTCAATTAAAAAATGTAATGGACTTACTTCCTGAGCGTCGTCAAAATTTATTATTCTCTGCAACTTTGACACCTGAAGTAGCCACACTCATCGACGATTATTTTCAAAAACCTGAAAAAATAGAAATCGCTCCTCACGGAACACCTTTGGAACAAATCGATCAACATGCTTTCCTTGTCCCTAATTTTAATACAAAATCAAATCTGTTAAAACTATTGTTGGAAAAAGATGAAACGATGTCTAAGGTTTTGGTTTTTATGCGTACTAAAAAATTGGCAGATCGACTTCTTGATAAAATAATTGCTGATTTTCCAGAAAAAATAGGAGTCATACATTCTAATAAATCGCAAAATTTTCGACTACGAATGGTCGATGAATTTGCAACAGGGAAATTAAATGTTTTGATTGCTACAGATATTATTGCAAGAGGTTTAGATATTTCGGAAGTTTCACATGTTATCAATTTTGACATGCCTGATGAGGCTGCGGATTATATCCATAGGATTGGTCGTACTGGTCGAGCAGATCAAAGAGGTAATGCCATTTCTTTTATTTCAGAAAAAGAAATCGAATATCAAGAAGCGATACAAACCCTTATGGATAAAGAGATCACAATACTTCCAACACCTGAAGAATTGGAGGTTTCAACAGAATTGATTGAAGAGGAAAAGGAAAAAATGGGTGGTGATAAATTTTATTTTAGAGCTCCCGACATGACTAAATCAAAAGGTGCTTTCCATGAAAAATTAGATAAAAATAAAAAAGTAAATCGTGCTAAAGAAAAACGCCAAGCTCGAATGGCAGAGAAGAGAAGTGCGCGAAGAAGGAAGAAGAAGTAATTTTTTTTAATTAAAAAATCAAAATAAATTTACAATGTAGGGGCCATCCCTTGTGGTTGCCCTGCGTGTAAGAAAAATCAATCAGAAGAACATTAAAGATGATCAACGATGGAGGGTAAAACCATGCTAACCGATTGAGGGCAACCACAAGGGATGGCTCCTACGAAATCACATTTAAAAATAGATTTCATTAATGGGAATCGAATATTCAACTCGCTGGTTTCCTTTTATATCCCACACTTCCATTTTTATTTCAGCATTTTTTTTCCCAAAATCAAAAGTCAATAATCCAAAATGATTTTCCATAATTGGACCTTCAATCCGATTCACATTTGGAGTTGCAAAATACCAGGTTGAAGATAGTCCACTTGAGGTAACGTCATAAATAGGGTAGAGGTCAGGTACTTCCATTTTTGAGATTTCAGCGTAGTGAACATCACCGCTAATAAAAAGTACACCGTTAGCTTTATTCTTTTTTATCAAATCCAAAAAACGTTTTTGTTCGTGAGGATAATTTACCCAAGCCTCGTAGCCATTGTATTCAATTCCAAATTGAGTACTCGAACCAATGATTCTAACATCCGCTTCTTTTTGTAATTCTTGATCGAGCCAAGTCCATTGTTTTTCTCCTAAAAAAGTAGAGTCAGTAGAAGTATGAGGCGTATAATCCAAAGGATAAAAATACCTTCGATCTTCATGTACCGTATCTTTATTCATTAAAAGATCATCTCTAAAAGTTCGAGTATCCAATAAAATAATTTGAACTTTTTTATTACCTATCTCTTTCAAATAGGATGTGTAGATTCCTTCCCGTTGCCTTCGTTCCGAATCTTTTGGCTCTTCAAAAAAATCCAAGAATATTTCTTTGGAGGCTTCTTTAAAAGGGTAGTGTCGCCCTGCATCATTCCAACCAAAATCATGATCGTCCCACGTAGCAAGAATTTCTACATTTTCTTTTAGATGTTGAAAAGAGGGTTTGGAAGCGAGGCGATTGTATTTTGCTTGAAGGGTATCCATAACCTTAGTGTCGCCATAAATATTATCGCCTAAAAAAATAAAAAGATCAGGTTCTTGCTTCACGACTTCATAAAATATTGGCTGCGGATGACCTTCCCAACCACAAGAACCAAATGCCACTTTCATCACAACAGGCTCTTGTTTACAACTTTGAAAAAATAAAACAACAGAAAATAGAAAAAGAATTTTTTTCATAAAAAAAATGATTAACAGATAGTTAAGAACGGTGAACTGATAACGGTGAACTGTGAACCAATAATATTGATCGAATATCTTAAACATGTTGCTTGGGTAAGTCCGAAGGACTTCAAAAGGAGTAGCCACGGATGGACCATTATTGGTTCACAGTTCATCGTTAAAAAAAAATCACCCTCCGATAGTGGCCATAGATTCAGAAATGGAGTTCCCAAATCGTCCTTGCTCTGCCTCAAACCCATCTTTTGCTCGATTTCGAAAAGCATCAAGGAAAGTAGCGCGAAGTTGCTCATCAGTAGCACCCTCGCGCATGATAGTTTTTATGTTAAATACTCCATTGTCGTAAAGGCAAGTTTTTAATAAGCCTTTAGGGGTGATGCGAATCCGATTGCAAGTACCGCAAAATGTACGGCTATAAGCAGCGATGATTCCGATAGTGCCCTTGTGTGAGGGGGCTTTGTAATTCATAGAAGTTGACGATGGAGGATCGGGTAGTTTTTGGAGATTAGGGTATTGGTCTTTGACTTTTTGGAGAATATTTTTATGATTCCATTTTAATTTTTCATAATGTGCCCCTTCGCCATTAAATGGCATTTCCTCAATAAATCGAACACCCACAGGATGCGTCCTTGCCAAATCTGCCAAAGGGATAATATCTTCTTCGTTTTTACCAGCCATCACAACTGCATTAATTTTTACTTCAAACCCATGTTTTAACAATAAATCAAAACTTTGCATGACTTTATCAAAAACATCTCTACGAGTAATAGCAAAAAAACGATCTCTATCAAGTGTATCCAAACTCAAATTAACGGAACGAATACCAAGTTTTTTTAACTCTAAAATATAAGGTTCGAGTACCGTACCATTGGTCGTAATGTTAATCGTACGAATGCCTTCGATACTTCTAATTGAAGCAAGAAGTTTCATCATATCCTTACGAATAAAGGGTTCTCCACCTGTGATACGAACTTTTTCGATGCCCATTTGAGCCAATAAAGTCATCGCACGAGTGATTTCCTCGTAAGTCATCAATTCCGTTTTATTAATATATTGGATACCTTCTTCAGGCATGCAGTAGAAGCAGCGAAGGTTGCAGCGGTCTGTCACGGCTAGTCGGACATAATTTAACACCCGACCGTGGTTGTCAAAAAGTTGTTTTCTCATAAGAAGCCTTTAGCTAGGAAACTGTTTTTTAATGTAACTTAAAAGACATTTTATCTAAGGAAAAAGTCTTGGCTTTCTTTCTCTATTACGTTTGTATGTTGAAGATAGAAAGTCTAAGGTGAAACGCAAAACTTTTTGGCTTCGGTGTGATATATTTTTTTTACATATTCTTCGAAAAAATAGAGCCTTGATAAAAGAAGTTGATGTGGTAGGTTGTATGAAAAATGAAAAATTATTGATTTTTATTTTGTCTTTTTGCTTCTAAATCTTTACGACGACGATATTCTTTCGAGTATTTTCCTGCTTGAAAAATAAAAGGAAAGGTAGCCACCAAACCTAATAGAATATACATTTCCATACCTCGGTATTCAGGATTGTAAGTGATATAAATTTCTAACAATACAAATACAGTTGCTGGTATCATTCCCCAAAGGAAATATTCTTTTCGTCGTTTTGAAATTTCTTCATCGGAGAGGTCTTGTAGTTTGTTGTTTTTCATATTGTAAATGTAAGACATAGTTTATGATTGAACTATGTCTCACCTATTTTTTAACAAGAACTAGAGCTTTCACGTACCACGACTCTCTGAGTCGTGACGATTTTCGACCAATAAGTTCGGTATAAATATTTTTGGAAATCCTGTTTGTCGAATACCTTCACGACTCGGAGAGTCGTGGTACGTGAAAGCTGGTGATTAGCAACATGCCCATTCTGCAAGGACAAATTGGATGGTTTTCATTGTCTTATTAACTGATGTTACGAAAAAATATGTTTTCGAAACTAGATCAACATGTTTTTGCGTAACATCAGTAAGTAATTTTGAAAAAGGGAAAAAGGGAAAAAGGGAAAACGGATTTACGATTTGCGAAGTAGGTCGAAAATATTTAGAATCGAATAAAGAAGATTCGACAAAAACTTTTCAAATCGTAAATCTTAAATCCGTCTTCCCTTTTTCAAAATTTAAAATAAGGCGACATCAAATAGCTAGGGAAAATATATTTTAGGGTGTCTCTATTTTTTTAACAATAGAATAACATATCATCATCTAACGTTTTTTTTACCGAACCAAGTCTATCTCTGTAACTATCAAAAAACCCTTAATCACAAAAAAACACGTTATGAAAAATCTAATGCTTGCGCTTCTATTCTTCCCTATTTTTTGTTTTGCTCAGTTTGGAAATCGAGATTGCCATGTGGATCTGATATTTGGTTATGATTATGGAAAATATAATGTAAGAAGTTCAATCACGAGTGCTTCCTCGCTTCATAGTTTTCGATTTGGAACAAATATCACTAACCCTATTTTTAATAATTCTGCTTTGGTAACGGGGTTTCGTATCGCATCGAAAACCTCTACTTTTTATCGTTCAATAGAAGGGGAGGAACATCCTATCACAACTACATGGAATAATTTTTTTGTGGAAATTCCTTTTATGTTAAGACATACGATTAAAAATATAGATTTAAAAAATCGAATTTTTGTAGAAGGAGGATTGCAATTCAACTTGTATGCTTTTTCTATGCGAAAGCAATTAATTTCATCTGCTCCTGAAGAAGAAATGTATGACAAGGAACTTAACCGTTATAGCGAAATCAATAATTTTACCCTAGGTACAAATTTTTCTATTGGCTGGGAAAAAGAAATACAGAGGCATTTGAAATTTTTTGTTCAAACGGTAGGGCGTCTTCAATTATTTAGTGATCGAAGAAATCCAACAAATCAGTCTTATCATTTAGGAATAGAAACTGGATTGAGGTTTTAGAACGAACCACGGTCGCTTCGCTTGACGAACCA
>CAKZSH010000238.1 GCA_937918905.1 uncultured Saprospiraceae bacterium | reverse complement strand
ACCAAACCAACCCATAAATCTATCCGTGGAGTCACTATCTGAACTTGTAATCATCGAAATTCCGATAACTACAAATGGTATGCATATAACAAGAACTTTTATCGCTTTCCACGGGGATTTATATAATTTGATTTCATTCATTATTTTTATATAGGCTGTTTAGTTTTACTTTAATACTTTAAAAATCTGCTCCTTATTCTCTTTGCTTCGCAAGCACTCTCATGCTCAAACAGTTCAATCCTTGCCCCCCGCTCGAATAACGTATCCTATAACGTATTTCCCAATATTAGCAATTTTTTAGAGTATAAAGTAGAATTAGGAAACAGGTAATTATGAGTTTCAATTCTAAAGATAGAACCTTATTTTGTACATTTGTCGTGAATTTAATAAAAATAAATTGTAGCACATACATGAAACAATATCTCAATCTTCTCCAACATATTCTAGACAACGGAACAGATAAAAGTGACCGAACAGGAACGGGAACTAGAAGTGTGTTTGGATATCAAATGCGATTCGACCTCCAAGAAGGATTTCCCATGTTGACCACTAAAAAATTACACCTACGTTCAATTATTCATGAGCTATTGTGGTTTTTAGAGGGTGACACCAATGTCAAATATTTAAAAGAAAACAAAGTTAGAATATGGGATGAATGGGCTGATGAAAATGGAGACCTTGGCCCTGTGTATGGCAAACAATGGCGCAGTTGGGAAACTCGCGATGGTGCTACAATTGACCAAATCACTCAAGCCATTGATTTAATAAAAAACAATCCTGACTCCCGTAGAATTATTGTCAATGCATGGAATGTAGGTGATTTACCAAAAATGGCATTAAGCCCTTGTCATTGTCTTTTTCAATTTTATGTGGCTAATGGAAAACTCAGCTGCCAATTGTATCAACGATCAGCTGATACCTTTTTAGGAGTGCCATTTAATATTGCATCTTATGCTTTATTGACCATGATGATGGCTCAAGTATGTGATTTGGAAGCAGGTGAATTTGTTCATACATTTGGAGATGTACATTTATATCAAAACCATCTTGAACAAACTCGGCTTCAACTGACACGTGAACCTAGAAGCCTTCCTCAAATGAAAATCAATCCTGAAGTAACTTCTATTTTTGATTTTAAATACGAAGATTTCGAACTCATTAACTACGACCCACACCCGCATATCAAAGCTGCGGTTTCTGTATAAAATAAATTTTGAATGATGAATTTTGAATTTTGAATGTTTTCAAACTTATACCGAATTAAATGGAATATGTCGTACATCTTTCAATTAATTCGGTATAACAATTTCAACGGTTTTCGGCCATTCAAAATTCATTATTCAAAATTCATTATTAATCTATGACGAACTACACAGATCAAGAACTGATAAATAGCTTGCAAAATGGTAATGAAAAAGCGATGGATGTACTTTTCCGTCGTCATTACAGTTTTATATGCAGAGCTGTTTATCGGATTTTAAAAGATAATAACTTGGCGGAAGATATTGCCCAAGAAGTCTTTTTTGGTCTTTGGAAAAAAAGAGAAAACCTAAATATTTCAACTTCCGTACAAGCCTATCTAAAACGTGCTGCTATCAATAAATCTCTAAATTTTATCAGAGATCAAAAGGTAAAATTTGATGATGAAGAAAAAATGCCCGTTTTAACAAATAACCAATTCTCCACACAACAGCATTTAGAAGCAGACGATTTGCAAAAAGCAATCAATGAAGCTATTGACCAACTTCCCGAAAAATGTAGGCTTGTTTTTACATTGAGTAGGTTTGAAGAAATGTCTTATCAAGAAATTGCAACAGAGTTAAATATTTCTATAAAAACAGTAGAAAATCAGATCTCAAAGGCTTTAAAATATTTGAGGATTGCATTGAAGTAGTTGAGGTTTTAAAGTAGCTGGAATGGTTATCGAATAATTTAATTCGACTTTAAAAATATATAAAACCATAACTGATTTGTCAGTCAGTTTACTTTTAATTGACATAAAAACGATTTTTCTAAAAAAAACTTCAAAAACATAGGGGGCAACTATTATTTTAGTGTCAACCTTGATAAATAGCAAAAACCTAATAAAAAGTAGGATCAATATAGTATAGATGAAAGAGGAACAGTTAATCGAGTTAATTCACAAAAAAGCAACTAACACGCTCACTAATGTTGAAAGTCAACGACTTGACGATGCATTGAAAAATGCTGAAAATCAACATTTAGCAAAGCAAGTAGAATCAGCTTGGGAAAAAAGTCTTGATTATAAAAAAGACTACCAACCTGATGTAGAAGCTGGATTGAGAAAATTTAAAGCTCGAACTCAAAATGAAACATTATCAGCCAAAGTCGTTCCGATGCAAGGTAGACGATCTTGGTTGAGAATTGCAGCAGTCGCAGCAATTCTAGTGGTAGGTTCACTATTTATGTGGAATACTATCAATTCAGGCTCACAATGGCAAAAAGTTGCCGTTACTGATACTACTCAGCAATTGGAGTTGGCGGATGGTTCCAAAGTTTGGATCAATTCCAATAGCCAATTTCAATACCCTAACCAATTTGAAGGTAATCAACGATTAGTGGAAATGGAGGGGGAAGCCTTTTTTGACATCGCAAAGAATCCTGAAAAGCCATTTATCATAGAAGCAGGAGATTTAAGAATCAAGGTTTTAGGGACTTCATTTAATGTAAGAAACTATTCTGATGAAAATTTCGCACAAGTTACCGTTCGTTCTGGAAAAGTAGAAGTAACTAATGTCAATGGAGGTTTTACAAAAATATTAGAAGCGAATGACCAATTGACTTTTGATAAGAAAAGGTTGAAAATCAATGCCTTAATTAAAGATGTTAACTTAAATTCATTAGCTTGGTGGAGTGGAAAAATGGTTTTTGTAAATGAAAAATTGAGTCGAGTAAAAGAAGTTCTTGAACATGTATATGATGTAGAATTAGAGTTTTCTAATCCTGATTTATTAAAATGTTCATATACTATTTCAAATGATGTAAAAGAGGAAGGATTGGATAATTTATTAGCGGTGCTTAAAGAAGCATTCGCATTCAAAGTAGAAAAAGTGAGTAAAATTAAATATAATATTATCGGCGGGAAATGTAGCAATTCCGAATCCGAATAGTATTTTAAAAATTTATTGTAAGACGACTCCCAATACCGAAAATTAAGCCTCACCTTTTACACAAAGGTGAGGCTTTTTATTTTTTCCCAGTTGATTATTTCATTAACAAACAAACAGTTGTTAGTTTTGATTCGTTTACTCTAGTAACCAATGTTAAACAAAAAAGTTCGAAGGACTTGATAACCTTGGTAAGTAATAAATACAAATTCTGCAATAGCATAAACCCGAATGAGGTCACTCTTTATCATCATATTGACAGTTTGCTTATTTTCATGGACGAGCAATGCTCAAGCACCTCTTGAAACCCTTGTGGATTTTGAAGTGGAGCAGCAACCTATGGCAGAGGCATTGGTTCAATTGGGTCGTACTGCAGGAGTTCCCATTTCATTTAGTAATAATATCCTACCTAAAAAAAAGTTAATCACCATTCAAGTTAAGCATACAAAAGTCAAAACCATTTTAACTCAAATGGTAGATGGAACTGATGTTCAATTTAAAGCGGTAGGATCTCAGATCGTTCTTTTTTATAAAAAAAGACCTAAAAAAACATACATCATAAGTGGTTATATCAAAGACGAAACATCTGGCGAACGACTAGTTTATGCCAATGTTTATGATAAAAAAAGTGGCAGAGGAACCATTTCCAATGATTATGGCTTTTTTAGTTTACCACTTGAGGAAGGAAAAATCGAATTGGTTTCTTCCTATTTAGGATACAATTCAAGAGTCCATCGTTTTACCCTCGAAAAAGATGCTTCCTTAAGTTTTGCCTTAAAACCTAACCTTACCCTTAAAGAAATCATTGTCACTCCTGAAATTATAGAATCGGTAGAAACTACAGAACCATTGAGTTCCGATAAAATTCCAATTGCTCAAATGAAGAAATTACCTTCATTGGGAGGAGAAGCAGATCTATTTCGAATGGTAGAACTGATGCCTGGTGTTCAATCGGGCTCAGATGGACTAGGAGGACTTCATGTACGTGGAGGAAGTGCTGACCAAAATTTGATTTTGATGGATGGTGTCCCTATTTATAATGCTTCTCATAGTTTAGGAATTTTCTCCATTTTTAATCCTGAAGCTATCAAAAGTGTAGAATTGTACAAAGGCGCATTTCCTGCAAGATATGGGGGTCGGTTAAGTTCGATTATGGATGTTCACACCCGTGAAGGTAATTTGAAAAAATGGACAGGTAATATCAAAGCAGGATTGATTGCTTCAACCGCACGAATAGAAGGGCCTATACTTAAAGATAAGGCATCTCTATTGATAACTGCTCGTCGTACACTTTTAGATCAATTTATCAAAAGTAGGACTCGAAAAGAAAAAGCAAAAGATCAGTTTTTCATTGATGAATTTGGTGTGCCGTTGAAAGGTTTTTCGAGTTATAGTTTTTTTGATTTTAATGCAAAAATGAATTTTGAAATATCAGAAAAGGACAAATTTTATTTTAGTTATTATGCAGGTGGGGATGAATTTCATGACGAAGATTTTATAGTTGGCGGTAAAGTAAATGTAATCATAGATTCAGAAATAGTTGAAGCAAATTTTACCGATGCACAAATTCAAAACAACAGTTGGGGAAACAAAATAGGAGTGTTTAGATGGAATCATATTTTCAAAAACAACCTATTTCTAAATACGACATTTACTCGTAGCATTTATAATTTTAATGTTGACCAAAGTTTAGAAGAGGATATTTTCTTTGGTGTAAATTTTCAGCCTTACAATCTTTTTATCGCTGAAAATTATATTTCTAATCTTAAAGATTGGGGTGCAAAATTAGATTTTAACTATACCTCTTCCAATAATCATCGTATCCGTTTTGGAATAAATGGAACACATCATACTTTTCAACCTGGCGCATTTGGAGCTGACTTTAAAGAAAATGATGAACCTTTTTTTGAAATCGATATTGATTCTTTTCTCACCGCTAATCAGTTGACCAATTTTGAATTTAGTGGCTATATCGAAGATGAATTTTCAGTAGGAAAAAATCTTTCTTTTAACATTGGTATTTTGGGAAATGTTTTCTTTGCAGAAGAAAAAACTTATTATATTTTCCAACCTCGATTTTCATTTAACTACAAGATAATCAAGGACTTACAACTCCGAGGAGGTTTTAGCCGAATGGCTCAACCTTTACATTTAGTAACAGGTTCTGATGCTGGTTTTCCAAATGATTTATGGGTTCCATCCACAAAACTTATTCCTCCACAAACCAGTTGGCAAGGTGTGATAGGATTACAATATCAAGCCAAAAAATCAATTGAATTTAGCCTAGAAGGATATTATAAAAAATTAGATAACTTAATTACCTATTTGGATAATGCAGGACTTCGTGAAGACCAATCCAATCCAAGTAATTTTAGTTTAGCTGCAATAGATTCTGAAAATTGGGAATCTCAAGTTTCATTAGGTGAAGGTTGGAGCTATGGATTAGAATTTCAGGTCAAGAAAAATACAGGTCGAATGACTGGGTGGTTAAGTTACACTTGGGCTTTTGCAGAGCGACAGTTTCCAGAAGTAAATCGAGGAGCGGTTTTTCCCT
This sequence comes from uncultured Saprospiraceae bacterium, assembly GCA_937918905.1. Classification (GTDB taxonomy): domain Bacteria; phylum Bacteroidota; class Bacteroidia; order Chitinophagales; family Saprospiraceae; genus CAJQQY01. The sequence goes on along the minus strand of CAKZSH010000238.1, from coordinate 2,089 downwards.
ACCGTTATGATCGCCGACATAATTTCAATGTGGGTTTAAATTATCGCTTTACCAATTGGTTAGAATTAAGTAGTAATTGGACTTATGGAACGGGTATCTCTACATTGATTCCTGTTGGGAAATATCAACTAGGTGATCTAACGCTTTTGGATTATGAATTTACTCGAATGCCTGCCAATCATAGATTGGATTTAGGTTTAAATCTTTATTATAAAACGTGGGGATTAAAACACACTTTTTACCTTGGAGCTTATAATGTTTATAATCGAGCAAATCCACAATATTATCAACTTAAAACTTCACTCAACGAAAATTCATTACCTGGTAATCCGCAATACGATTATAAAATATATCAAGGCAGTTTCCTTCCTTTTTTACCATCCATCAGTTATTCTATTGATTTTTAAAAAATCATGATATATTTTCCTTCCCCTATTTCAAAATTATAGCTAATCGGAAGACGTATCTCTTTTCTAAAATTCGCTTCTAGTTAAAGAATCATCTTGAATTTTGAATCTCACCTTTAAACATAATTAAAATTCTTATATATGAAGATTTTTCAAAATATTTAATCAAAAAAAACAACATTCACCTCATTTGATTGTTTATTTTTGTATCTTTCGCAGTAAATCTGACATTATCTGAAAATTATGAAGAATAATCTACACATATCCATTTTTCTAGTTACATCATTTCTCATGTTGCTGGCTTCTTGCGAAAAAGAAGTACAACTAGAACTAGAGGAAAAAGATTCTAAATTAGCCATTCTTTGTAATTTTACTCCAGATGAACCTTTCAATGTTGAATTAACTAAAAGCACTTCTTTATCAACTCCAACCACTACTAATAGTAATTTAATTGAAGATGCAGAGATAATCATCTGTTCAGGTTCATATTGTGCACCTGCATTTCCAGTACCTAGTCTTTCCGATGCTAATTCTAAATATCAACCTTCTGATGAACTGATTATTCCTAAGGTGGATACAACTTATAATATCACTATTAAGTTAGATGGATTTGATCCAATTACTGCTGAGAGTACAATTCCACAACCAGCAGAAATTTCGCATTCTTCTGTTGGAGTAATTACCAAATATCCTATTTTTGAACAAGATTCGATCCAGGGGTACGATATCCGAATTGCTTTTCAATTCTTGGATAATCAAAATGTTGAAAATTTCTACCAAGTGAACTTTTATCAAGTACTTGCTGAAAACTCTAATAATGCAACTACTGATCCTGATACGGTTCCCCGTATTGTTCCTAATCAAGGCTTTTCATTGATTGATAATAATTTAACAGGGAACTTCAATCTTATTGATGGCGGAATTTTATTTAATGATTTTACATTCGAAAAATCACTTCAAGAACTCGTTTTCGAACCTGTCTTTCAATTTGATGAAAGAATATATAAGCCTACCGAAATCATTATTGAACTACGAACGGTTTCCGCAGAATACTATAATTATTATAATTCTGTATATCGCCAAAATGGTCAAGCTAGTGTTCCATTCTCTGATCCTACAATCATCCATAGCAATGTTGAAAACGGTTTAGGAATTTTTGCAGGATATAGCAAAGACATTATTAAAACTGATATTGTTTTTTAATAAATGATTTATAAAAAACTCAAAGAGATTCCTGAATTTCTCGCAGGAGATCATACCCATCTAAAAGAAGTCCTTCACCCCTCTAATGATAATTTAGAACTTGGCTACAGCCTAGCCCATGCTTACCTCAATAAAGGCGAACAATCCTTACCACATCAACTATTTCACTCTGAAACCTACTATTTCCTAGAAGGTCAAGGCGAAATATTTATCAATGATGAAAAACAAGAGGTCGAGAAAGGTGACCTCGTATATGTGCCTCCTCATGCCAATCAATATGTAAAAAATACAGGCAAGTCAAGGCTTTCCTTCCTATGCATTGTTTCTCCCCCTTGGTCCCCAGAATCGGAGACGGTGGACGGTGGGGAAACGGTGGACGTTGGACGGTAGACGGACGCTTTGCTTGACGGTCTGATAATAGTGATCTACATTCTATTGACCGTCAACCGCAGCGTCCGTCTACCGTCCAACGTCCACCG
>CAKZSH010000237.1 GCA_937918905.1 uncultured Saprospiraceae bacterium | reverse complement strand
ATTAACTCAAGTTGCGGATAATTTTGATTGATGATTTTGTATTTAAAAAATGGTATTGGGATGATGTGTATTGGGTATTGAGAATGGTTCGTAGTCCCAATACTTAATACCCACAATCTCAAATCAAATTATCCGCAACTTGAATTAATATTAATAGAAGTCAAAGCCTGACTTTCTAAGTCAGACCTTGACTCGTGTCGTGTATAGTTACAATTCAACTTAAAATGAATAGACTGCAGCTAGAACAAATGAAGCTAACGAACGCTCGACTTCTGTAATTTTTTCAAAATCGGGAATAACAATTTCTTGTGAAAAAGCATCCATTCGGATTTCTGGAATGATCGTCAAATTACCAACCTTATAATTTGCTGAGAGTGTAATATCAAAAACACTTTCATCTTCTCCATCTTCCATATCCAAATCAACAACTCCAATTCCTGAATCAACAAAGTACTCACCTCGGATACCTAAACTCAATGCATCGGAAGTTGCCACTTGCAGATAAAGTGCTGCACCTGAAAAAGATTCTTTAGCAGTAGTTGCGTTTAATCCAACATAAACTTTATCAGTTGCTTGCCATCCAGTAGTTAAATCTATTTGATAAAAGTCATCAGAGATTATGGTATTTAACCAAGCACCACCTTTATCATTGGAGTATCCTAACTGAAGTCCACCTGCTAGTGCATCTGGCCCAAAAGGATTAAAATCTGTAAAATCAGTTGGATTTAAAACAGCTCCCATCAAAGAGAATCCACCTCCCAAATCAAAATCTGCTTTCAGACCAGTATGTGAAAATGGACCGTACGAAAACATATAAGATGTTGAATAATTAAAATTAGCTGAAGGAGAAATTACTTCATAACCGAGAAAGGTATTAAAATTTCCTAGTGTCAAGGTAACTTTATCAGAAACATTCCAATATGCAAATAATTGGTTAACAATATTTGTACTTCCTTCCGATACAAAAACTGCGTCAACACCTCTTGGTCCGAAAACAAGATCAGCAGTAAAACCTGCTTTTTTACCTTCGTAAGTTCCTATCAAATTGAACATTCCTAATGAGAATCCAGGAAGATTTGCAAAGGAGGTTCCTGGTGCAATCGTTCCTCCATTGGTAGCATCATTAGTACTATTCAAATTGGTACGGAAGTAAGTATCAACTGATCCGCTAAATGTGAATGAAGAATCCACTTGAATTTGTGCATAACCGTTCAACATCATTAATGTGAACATTAATGTAAATAAATTTTTCATGACTCGACTTGATTTTAAAATTAGTTTAAAAAAGAGGTTTTTTTAATTGTAATTGGTGATCGATTACTCGTATTTCTAAAACGAATAACTATTTAATAATCACGAGTTACCAAAAGTGAAAACGAACCCCTTTTCTCCAAATCGAGTAGGATTTTTTCATTTAAAAATCCTTAAAGTCAGGCCTTAACCTCTTTTAAAAAAAGAGAAAATTCCTTAACTTTACCTCATGGATTACGGTGTATTCCGTTTTCTATAATCGACTAGGTCTCCGTCAGAACGCCAATTTTGTTCGGAGGCCTTTTCCTTTTTTTAACGGTGGGCGGACGCTTTGCTTGAAGAATATCGGACGTTACGCTTGGCGATCAATGAAATTGTGAATCCATAATCCATCAAGCAAAGCGTCCGTCAACTGTCAAGCGAAGCGACCGTCTATCGTCTTAAATTATTCAACTGCTAAATCGTAATTTGTGACTTTTTCTACTTCTTGGTAAGCAATCATATCATGTTCTGCTACATCCAATCCTTTCTCTTCTTCTTCTTCAGAAACTCTAATACCTACAGTAATTTTTAAGAGATATATTGTAGCAAAGGCAAACACGAATGTGAAAATCCCAATTGCGAAGAATCCTTTTAATTGAATAAGAACTTGAGTCATACTTGCCATATCTCCAAATAATCCTACTGCAACAGTTCCCCATAATCCACATACTAAGTGTACAGAAGTAGCACCTACAGGATCATCTAATTTCAGTACAGAATCTATAAATACAACTGATGCTGGAATAATACAACCTGCTACCATTCCTATGATGATTGCAGCACCTGGCCCCATTTGGTCAGCTCCAGCAGTAATTCCTACTAGACCACCTAGCATACCATTCAATACCATTGATAAATCGTAAGTCTTAAACATTCCGTATGCAACTACAAATGCTCCAACTGCACCACCTGCAGCAGCCAATGCTGTAGTCACAAAAACTAGAGATACGCCACCTGCATCAGCAGATAAAACTGAACCTCCATTGAATCCAAACCATCCAAACCATAACATAAAAACTCCGATAGCTGCCAAAGGCATACTGTGTCCTGGAATTGGATTGATTCCTTTATCTGTATATTTTCCTTTACGTGCTCCTAACAATATAATTGCGGCCAATGCTCCAAATCCTCCTACTGCATGAACAATAGTACTTCCTGCAAAATCATAAAATCCTGCAGCATCTAACCATCCTCCTCCCCATTTCCACATTCCTGTAATAGGGTAGGCAATAGAAACGAAAAAAGTACAGAATACTAAGAATGGTACTAGTTTAATTCTTTCAGCTACTGCTCCAGATACTATCGTACAACAAGTTGCAGCAAACATTCCTTGGAAAATAAAATCTGCATAATAGCTATAAGCTCCGTCTGCATATGCGATTCCGCCTGCATCACCTTCAGGTAAGGTCAATCCAAATCCGCCAAATCCAAAGAATCCGCCAGCAAAGGCTTCCCCTGGATACATCAAATTAAATCCTACTGCATAGTATGTCAATAACCCGATAGCTATGATCATACAATTTTTAAACAAAATATTTACGGTATTCTTTTTTCTAACAAAACCTGCTTCCAATGAAGCAAATCCTAGGTGCATAATAAATACCAAAACGGTAGCAACAAGAATCCAAAGATTATTGACCGTGTACATTGCAACTTCTGGTGTAATTCCTTCCATTTTTTGAAAATTAAAAAGTTTTTAAAAAATTAGTTTTTCTATAATCGAATTAAAAATATACTGTTTGTCGTGACTAGTGATTGGTAACTGGTGATTCGTTTCAACATATTTTAAAAATATGGATTCAACAGTTTTCGATTCGAATCACCAGTCACTAATTACTAATCACTAAATTGCAGACTCATTTTTCTCACCATTTCTGATTCGTACCGCAGTAGCGATATCAAAAACAATGATTTTACCATCACCTACATCGCCTGTTTTTCCTGATTGTTCTATCGTTTCTAAAATAGAATCGACTTGTTCGTCAGTAGTAATGATGTCCAATTGTAACCTTGCGATATAATCTGACCCATAGGAACTACCTCGATATTTTAAAGTTTTACCTTTTTGCAAACCGTAGCCTTTCACCTCTTTTAAAGTGAAAAATCTCACTCCAATATTGGCAAGAGCATCTCTTACTGAATCAAATTTTTGAGTACGAATGATGGCTTCGATTTTTTTCATTTTGGTAAAAATTTAATGATGAAATTGAGTTAACTTGTACGAGACAAAGGAGGATATAAAAAATACTTTATAGGTTTTTTTTTATCTTCGTCTCTTAATTATATTTGGTTAGATAAATGAAAAATCATATTGGTTTTTTTCATTTCTGTTGCCAAAGGTAAACGCTTGTTCAATTTAGAGTAAGCGAAAAAAATAAAACTATACGACTTTCAATCAACTAATATATTTTATAAAAAACTGATAGTCAGTAACTTATGAAGTTTAATCATGTCGCTTCCAATACTCAAGATGACCAATTAATTAGTTTGATTAATTCTTTGACTAAGGCTGAAAAGAGAAATTTCAAGCTTTATGTGAATCGATTGCAGAGTAAATCGGATGTGAAATTTGTGCAGTTATTTGATGTGGTAGATAAGTTGGAACAATGGGATGAGGTCGTCATTTTAAAAAAATTGCCTTCCATTAAAAAGTCGCAACTAGCGAATCTCAAACGTCATTTGTACAAACAAATCTTAATCAGTCTCCGTCTAATTCATATTCAAAAAAATGTAGATATTGAAATTCGACAGCAATTAGATTTTGCTAGAATTTTATATGGAAAAGGATTGTACATTCAAAGTTTGAAATTGTTGGATAGAATTCGACAAACTGCAATGGACAATCATCAAGACCTTCTGCACTTAGAAATTTTAGAATTTCAAAAAGTAATTGAGGAAAGACATATCACCCGTAGTCGGCAAACTGAAAATAAAGTAGAATCACTTATCGAAGCTTCCTATGAAAGAAGTAAAGTGATTCAAAATTCCAGTAAACTCACCAACCTAAAAATCGAAATTCACGGTTTCTATATTCAATATGGGCATGTCAAAAATGAAAAAGATGTTTTTATTGTAAAAGAATTATTTAGAAAAAGACTGCGTGAAATTAAGTTGGAAGGATTGACCTTTTTCGAAAAAGTATATCTGCACCAATGTTATGTATGGTATTATTATATCATGTTGGATTTTGAAAAAGGTTTGTCCGATGCACAAAGATGGGTGAGGATATTTGAGGAACATCCTGCAATGAAAAAAGAGGAACCAGATCTTTACATGAGGGGTGGACATTATTTATTGACCTGTTTATTTAATTTAAAAAGGGTAAAAGAATTTGAAAAAGGGTTAAAAATTTTCCAAAAATTTGGAGAAGAAAATGAAAGCGAAATGAAAGTGGTTTCTAAAATTATTCACTTTCTGTATTTCTCTATGGCAAAATTAGATAAGCATTATTTGGATGGTTCATTTAAAGAAGGGATTGAATTTGTGCCACATGTTTTAAAGAAAATAGAAGAGTTTAGACATCACCTTGATCCGCACCGTATTTTAGTTTTTTATTATAAAATTTCATTTCAGTATTTCGGAAATGAGGATTATGATACGATGATTGATTATGCCAATGCCATTATCAATATGGAAGTAGGGCAGTTGCGAGAAGATTTACAAGGCTATGCTCGATTGATACAATTGATTGGACACTATGAATTAAAAAACTTTGAATTGCTCGATTATTTAGCACCTTCGACTTATCGTTTTTTGGAAAAAATGAAAGAACTGAATGAGGTTCAGAAAGCTACTCTTACTTTTTTAAAGAAGTTAATTAAAGATCGTAATATCGGTCATCGTGAATTATTTATAGAATTTAGGACGACGCTTCATCAACTTTCCAAAGATCCGCATTCCCGAAGAGCATTGTTATATTTGGATTTAATTCCTTGGGTGGAAAGTAAAATTCAAAAGAAAAGTATTCGATCGGTAGTAAGAACTTCTTTGAAAAAGAATTAGAAACACGACTCTCCGAGTCATTACGTGAAAGCTGTGTCGAAAATCGTTACGACTCACGAGAGTCATATTGCTTACATCAAGACAACCCAACCATTTATTTCCAACTAATTTTCTCTTGCAAATCGTAAAAAAGGCTAAAAGTAATTTGTGTATTATTAAAAAATAAGCAATATTTGTCGCCATAGAACAAAAGTAAAAAAACAACTTACCAAGTAAAACCTACCATAAAAACAAGTTGAGTATAACAAACTCACATCTATTTCGTACAATTTTTTGTACCAGCAAAACTATATTTTAACATATCAACTTCCTTGATTTAAGAATTATAAATTTTAGGCCAACTTATCTATATACATCATACCAAGATTAAAACCTTGACTGGATTAAGAAGCCTTTTTCACATATCTGTGCTATCGTTCCAAACTATTGCACAGTACCAAATAAAATTCACATGGAAGTAACACATCAAGCCCCAGACTATGATCAACCTGATTGTAAAAAAGGATTGTACATTCCCGAAATGGAAAAAGATTCATGCGGAACTGGTCTTATCGCAAACCTCAAAGGCGAAAAATCTCACCAAATTGTTGAAGATGCATTAGTAATGTTACAAAATATGGAGCATCGTGGCGCATGTGGCTGCGAACCCAATACAGGCGATGGTGCAGGTATATTATTACAAACTCCTCATGAATTTTTTGTAAAAAAATGTAGGGAACTTGGATTTGAGTTACCAGAGTTTGGGCAGTATGGAGTAGGGGTTGTTTTTTTTCCGAAAGATAAAAATCTCCGTAATCAAATTCGAGTGTTGCTGAATGATTACATTGATGAAATGGGATTTGAATTATTAGGTTATCGAAAAGTCCCAACTGATAATGAAGAATTAGGAGCATCAGCTGTAGCCGCTGAACCTCGAATGGAACACGTTTTTTTAAAAAATGCGGAAGCCTTAGCTCCTAAAGATTTGGAAAGGCGTTTGTATGTTTTAAGAAAATATGCTACTCATAACATTCATCTTACGTATCCTCAATCTGTCAATGATTTTTATATTTCCTCTCTTTCCTATAAAACTATTATTTACAAAGGTCAATTAACGACCTTTCAATTACGTCCTTATTTTCCTGATTTACAAGATGAGTTATTAAAATCTGCAATTGTAACAATACATTCACGGTTTAGTACCAATACAGTTCCTCGATGGAAATTGGCACAACCATTTCGATTTATTGCACACAATGGAGAAATCAATACCATCAAAGGAAATCTCAATTGGTGGAAATCCAGAGAAGCGCAATTAGCATCTAAAGTTTTCTCTGATGATGAATTGGAAAAACTAAAACCTATTTGCGGAGCAAATCTATCCGATTCAGGTAACTTCGATAATGTGTTGGAGTTTTTAGTGATGAGTGGAAAATCATTGCCGCATGCTTTGATGATGATGATCCCTGAAGCATGGCAACATGATGACTTGATGGAAGATTATAAAAAAGCATTTTATGCCTATCATGAGTCATTGATTGAGCCTTGGGATGGGCCTGCTTCCATGTGCTTTACAGATGGAATTGTAGTGGGAGCAACCTTGGATAGAAATGGATTGCGACCATCAAGATATTGCTTGACTAAAGATGATGTTTTGATTGTAGCATCCGAAGCTGGAGCATTGCCTGTTGATCCTGCGTCGATAGTTTCCAAAGGACGATTACAGCCAGGGAGAATGTTGGTTGCCGACTTGGACGAACATCGAATTATTGGAGATCAAGAATTAAAAGAAGTTATTTGCCAAAGATTACCATACCAAGAATGGTTGGATAACAATCGAATTGACCTTAAAGATATTCCTGATTACGAGAAAAAAACGGAGTACGTAGTAAGTCCTCGTAGCCTTCGGCAAAAACAAAAAATGTACGGCTACACCAAGGAAGATATAAAATTTATTCTTGGACCAATGGTCAATAATGGAAAAGACCCAATTGGTTCGATGGGTTCTGATACACCGCTTGCGATCCTTTCTCAAAAGCCACAAAACCTTTCGAATTATTTTAAACAACTCTTTGCTCAAGTTACCAATCCCCCAATTGATCCAATACGTGAACGTAGTGTTATGTCATTGTTTACAAGGCTTGGAGCGCAAAGAAACATTCTTGAACCTGATGCGGATAATGCAAAATTTATCCATATGAATCAACCCATTCTCAGTAATTCGGAATTTTTAAAAATAAAAAATATACAACACGAAGAATATAAAGCAAGAGTTATTGATTTAGTATTTAGACCTGATGGACAAAAAGGAAGACTCAAAGCAGCCATCGATCATATCTGCGCAGTTGCTGAAGATTTGATTAGAAATGGAGCTAATATTTTGATTCTTTCGGACTGTGCAGCCAATAATAATTTGGCACCTATTCCATCTTTATTGGCAACGGGTGCGGTGCATCATCATTTGATTCGAGAAGGATTGAGAACCAAGGCTTCGATAGTTGTAGAGTGTGGTGATATTTGGGAGACCCATCATTTTGCAACATTAATTGGTTACGGTGCAGATGCGATAAGTCCTTATTTGACTTTCTTTACGTTGAATGATTTGGCGGATAAAAAGTTTTTTGAAAAAGAAATACCTAAGGAAGAATTACACAAAATTTATATCAAAGCCATTGGAAAAGGATTGTTAAAAATCATGTCCAAAAATGGAATTTCGACATTGCAATCTTACAAAGGTGCACAAATATTTGAAGCACTAGGAATCAATTCAAAAGTTATTGACCAATGCTTTGCAGGAACTGTTTCGAGGTTGCAAGGTTTAGGTTTTGATGGAATTGCAAAAGAAGTGTTACAACGTTTTGAAAAAGCATATCCCGAAGGTTCTTTTAAAAATAATATTTTAGAAAATGGTGGAGTTTATGCGTGGCGAGCAGATGGAGAATTTCATTTGTTCAATCCACAAACGATTCACCTTTTACAATATGCCACTCGTAAAGGCAGTTACGATGCCTATAAAAAATATGCAAAACTCATTGACGATCAAGCAGAAAAAGCTTGTACACTTCGTGGACTTTTAGATTTTAGAAAAGCGAAATCAATTCCACTTGCTGAAGTAGAACCTATCGAAAATATTTTTAAACGTTTTGCCACGGGTGCGATGTCGTTTGGTTCTATTTCACATGAAGCGCATTCCACTTTGGCAATTGCGATGAATCGTATTGGTGGAAAAAGTAATAGTGGCGAAGGAGGAGAAGACCCCATTCGTTTTGCAAAAAAAGAAAATGGTGATTGGGAACGTTCTGCAACAAAGCAAGTGGCATCGGGAAGATTTGGGGTGACCAGTTATTATCTCGCCAATGCAGATGAGATTCAAATCAAAATGGCGCAAGGTGCAAAACCTGGGGAGGGAGGACAATTGCCAGGACATAAAGTAGATGATTGGATTGGTCGAGTGAGAAATTCTACGCCTGGTGTTGGATTGATTTCACCTCCGCCGCATCACGATATTTATTCCATTGAAGATTTAGCGCAGCTTATTTTTGATTTGAAAAATGCCAATCGAAAAGCGCGAATTAATGTAAAATTAGTTTCAAAAACTGGAGTTGGAATTATTGCATCAGGAGTAGCGAAAGCTCATGCCGATGCGATTTTGATTTCGGGTCATGATGGTGGAACAGGGGCTTCTCCTTTGACTTCTGTACGCCATGCTGGCTTACCTTGGGAACTTGGACTTGCGGAATCTCACCAAACTTTAGTAAAAAATAAATTACGCGATAGAGTAGTGTTACAAACGGATGGACAAATCCGAACAGGTCGTGATCTTGCTATTGCAACATTGTTAGGTGCAGAAGAGTGGGGCGTGGCAACGGCTGCACTAGTCGTTGAGGGTTGTATCATGATGCGGAAATGTCATATGAATACTTGCCCTGTAGGTATCGCTACGCAAAACCCAGATTTACGAAAACGTTTTACTGCAAGTCCCGAACACATCATTAATTTTTTCACTTACCTCGCACAAGACCTTCGTACTTATATGGCTCAATTGGGTTTCCGCACGGTTGATGAAATGGTTGGAAAAGTGGAATTGCTAAAATCAAAAAAGAATATTTCAAATTGGAAATATAAATCACTTGACCTCAGTCCTATTTTATTTAAAGAACCTGTGGACGAATCTGTTGGTCAGTACAAGCAAGTAGAGCAAGATCATGGATTGGAAGGAGTTTTGGATTGGAAACTTGTGGATTACATTGGAGATGGGTTGGAAAGAGGAATTGCTTCAACTTCAATTTTTCCAGTAAAAAATACAGACCGTTCCGTAGGCACATTGTTATCAAATGAAATTTCAAAACGGTATGGTGGTGAAGGTTTACCAGAAGATACTTATTGTTTCAGGTTTCAAGGTTCTGCTGGGCAGAGCTTTGGAGCGTTTGCTGCAAAAGGATTGACTTTTACTTTGGAAGGGGAGGCGAATGACTATTTTGGAAAAGGATTGTCTGGTGCAAAGTTGATTGTGAATCCTGATCGGGAAGCTACATTTGAAGCGGGTGAAAATATCATTATTGGAAATGTTGCTTTTTATGGAGCGACTTCTGGGAAGGCTTTTATTAAAGGTTTGGCAGGGGAAAGGTTTGCGGTTAGAAATTCAGGTGTGCATGCGGTAGTCGAAGGGGTAGGAGATCATGGGTGCGAATATATGACGGGTGGTCGTATCGTGATTCTTGGTGAGACTGGGAAAAATTTTGCTGCGGGAATGAGTGGTGGAATTGCTTATGTCTTTAATGATTGGGGTGGTTTTGAAAAACAATATAATCCTGAATTGGTGGATTTGGAAGGATTGAATGAGTCTGATTTTGTAGATGTAAGAACATTGTTACGAGAACACTTTTTGGCTACGAGCAGTAAAAAGGCGTTGGAGATTCTTAATGATTGGGAGGTGAAGAAGCAGACTTTTGTTAAGGTTATTCCAAGGGATTATAAAGTGATATTGGAGAAGAAAGCGAAAAGTGAGAAGATTGAGTTAGCAGTTTAATTCTTACCACGGAGGCACGGAGGAGGGACATGGAGATTATAGAGTTCTCTTTTTCTCCGTGTCTTTCCTCTGTGTCTCCGTGGTAATCTTATTAATTTTTCATTATTAATTATTCATTAAAAAATGGCAGATCCAAAAGGTTTTTTAAAATATCAAAGAGAGTTACCAACTTCACGTCAACCTAAAGAACGTGTAAAAGACTACCAAGAAATTTACAAAGACTTCTCTGATGAAAAAGTGAAACAGCAAGCCAGTCGATGTATGGATTGTGGTATTCCATTTTGTCATTCAGGCTGTCCATTAGGGAATGTGATTCCAGATTTCAATGATGCAGTTTATAATAATGAGTGGGAGGAAGCCTATCATATTTTAAGTGAGACGAATAATTTTCCAGAATTTACAGGAAGGATTTGTCCAGCACCTTGCGAGTCAAAATGTGTCTTAGGCATTAATCAACCACCTGTGGCAATTGAGTTGATAGAAAAAAATATTATTGAAACGGCATTCGAAAAAGGATATGTCAAACCCAATCCACCTGTCATTCGTACTGGAAAAAAAGTAGCAGTTGTAGGTTCTGGGCCAGCAGGATTAGCAGCAGCAGCACAGCTTAATCAAGAAGGACATTCTGTTACAGTTTTTGAAAGAAATACTCGAATCGGAGGATTGTTACGTTATGGAATTCCAGATTTTAAATTAGAAAAATGGGTGTTGGATCGACGGATTAAAATCATGGAAGCAGAAGGAATTCGATTTGAAGTGAATGCAAATGTAGGAGGAAATATTCCTGTTTTAAAATTAATGAATGAATATGATGCGATTGTACTTTGTGGTGGTTCAACGATTCCACGAGGACTGAATGTAAAAGGAGAAAATTTAAAAGGGGTTCATTTCGCAATGGACTTTTTGGAACAAAATAACAAAAGAGTTGCGGGCGATACGATTCCTAAAAAAGAAGAACTGTTAGCTACTGGAAAAAATGTGGTTGTCATTGGAGGAGGAGATACGGGGTCGGATTGTATCGGTACTTCAAATCGACACCAAGCAAAATCTATTTTACAATTAGAAATATTAACGCAACCTCTGACCGAGCGACCTTTGGATATTCCTTGGACGGCTGCACCTATGCTTTTAAAAACAACCTCTTCACATGAGGAAGGATGCGAAAGAGAATGGGCGGTTTTGACTAAAGAATTTGTTGGAGATAAAAAAGGTAATTTAAAAGGGATCAAATTAGTCAATATTGAATGGACTTTAAATAAAGAAACTGGACGGTCTTCATTTACTGAAGTTGAAGGAACAGAACGAGAGTTGCCTTGTGAACTAGCCTTGTTAGCAGTAGGTTATTTGCATCCGCAAAAAGAAGGTTTACTAAATAAGCTCGGAGTAGAATTTACAGAAAGAGGAAATGTAAAAGATGAAAATTATAGCACCTCTGTCAATAAAGTTTTTACCGCAGGTGATATGAGAAGAGGACAGTCGTTAGTGGTTTGGGCAATTGCGGAAGGACGGCAAGCAGCAGAGTCGGTGAATGAATTTTTAAAGAAAGAAAATTAAGTAGTTATCTCTGAATAAATGAGTTTTAACTGAATAGTGAATTGATAATATTTAAGGTTAACTTAAACTATATAGAACGTTGGGAGGTGTTTGCGATTTTTTCGTGGACACCTCTTTTTTTATAAAAAAGCGGTGTCTACGAAAAAAATTGTCCATGAGATTTTGACGCTTAGCCGTCGAATTTACATCCGACGGCTAAGGATCAAAATATCATTAACACACTTTTTTGAATACCCTCTTTTTTTATTTAAGAAACAAAAAAAGTGGATAAAAGCCCATACAAATTAAAGGATGAACTTTTCTCCACTTATTTAAAATTTGATTTAATGATTAAAAAATTAGGAAAAGGAAACATGGAATTCGTTCAGTAAATTAATTTTTTAAAGATGAAGCAACTCCAGTGTCTTCTTGTTCCGATTTAATATTTGCCATTTGATCGTTAACCATTTCAAGGATTTTTGGATTCAATTCGCTATTATCGAATGACATTGCTAATTGTAAAGAATACTGCGCTAGCCCAAATTGTTGATTAGATTTATATTCCATTGCAAAAATATAATATGCTAGTTGTAAATTATTTTCTACTGATTCCAATCGATCAAAATCTTGGGTAATTATAACAGATGCTAGTTCTTTTTGATTGCCTGTATATTCATCACCTTCTGAAGTGATGTAGGTCAATTCCTCTTGCGTTTCACCATTTTCCCAAAAAGAAATCATAGTAGAACCATCATTGAAAATAAAGGTAGCATCATCTTCTAATTTTCCTTCTACCCAATTTCCTTGGAGTGTATCACCTGTTTCCCAAATAATCATACCTTCACCATCCTTCATTCCTTGATGACTATTACCAGCATATTGACTACCGTCATTTCTAGAAAAAATGCCATACCCATCGGGTTGATTTTCCTTCCAATTACCAGAGTAAGATTCTCCACTTCCAAAGAGAATAGTTCCTTCTCCTTCCATTAAGTCATCTTGAAATTCACCAAAATATTCATCGCCACAGCTAAAGGAATATGCACCTTTTCCATGTTTCATTCCATTCCACCATTCACCTTCATAAACACTTCCGTCGATGTATGATTTTTTTCCAAAACCATGAGGTACTCCAGTATCAAACAATCCTTTATAGGTAGTACCATCAGACCAAGTGTAAGTACCATGGCCATGAGGCTTACCAAATCGAATAGCACCTTTATATTGGTCACCATTTTTCCATTGGATAGTTCCTTTACATTTTCTTTTTAAAATAGGACAATCAGATTTAAGGATATTCTTTTCTGATTCGTAGGTAGTGTGGAATTCGGATTGAATTTCTAATAGAGGGACATAATTATTAAAGGCAAGAGAGGTGTTGGCAAATAATAAATACATAATTACGCTCATGCTCAGGCATAATAAATTCTTCATTGTCATGGGATTTAATAGTTCTTGAGAATTTGATATGTTCTGGCCGTATGTATAGTTATTATGAGGTTGACTCTCAAAATATTGTTCCAAAAAGAAGGTATTTTAAAACGGAATTTCAAAAAACGTGACAATCTTTTTTTTTGCATATTAGAAAAAAATATATTTACTTTGTAAGCTGTACTAAAGTGTAAGCATTTGGTTCAAGGTGAATTGATGTGGTTTGTTCAAAATAACTCAATAACCAGTAACTTAATAACTATTTGAACAAACCACATGAATTCATTTAGAACCAAGCATTTTATTGAGACTGCTACTCCTACAGAGGTCTCAATAAAAAAAAAACTGAAAATTAAAGCTAGAAAAAGTGAAACTTCTAATTTATATTATCGTTAAATATAAATTATGAATTTTTGGCATAGTTATTGAATTGATAATCAACTATAAACCTATAAGACTTTCCTTACATAAAAAAGTCCCTAAAACTCTAACCGATTATTATTTTCCCATGAGCATTGATAGCAGGACTACCATCCTATTGCACAATGCCACAAAAATTACCTAACTTCTTCCTGCTTTTTTTAATAGATACGTATGTATTGGTATATCTATATATAGAATATAGGTGTAGCATTACAATACCATGAATTACAAAAAACAAACATTTTATGATTCCTCAGTTCCCTTTTTATAGGCAATTAGGCAAACTCGACTGCGGTGTTACTTGCCTTAAAATGATAATTGATTTTTTTGGCAAATCAATTCCAATAGATCATCTCAATAGTATTATTCCTAAATGTAATGATGGTGTTTCGCTAAAACATATTAGTGATGCAGCCAATCAAATTGGATTGCAAACACTTGGTGTAAAAATCACCTATGATAAAATGGTAGAAGAAGTGCCGACGCCTTGTATTGCATTTTGGAAAAATCAACATTTTGTAGTCGTTTATCATATTGATAATGAATATGTTTGGATAGCGGACCCTGCTAGCCGAGGAATCTACGTACAATCCAAAGAGACTTTTCAAAATGGTTGGATTTGCGATCAAAAAAACGCCACAGGTATTTTACTTTTATTTGAAACAACACCACTTTTTTATGAATCGGAAAATGCAACATCCTTACAGTTGAGTGAATAAATGGATCGGGAGGTCAGTTTTTGAGAAGCCTCCCCAAACACACTATGAGAAAGTTAACCATATATCGTATCTAAGCTCAACACCTTAACGATTCAATTCTCAAAAAACCAAAATTTGCGTGGCAGATTAGTGAAAACTAGTCTGCCATTTTTTTATTTTTGGGTTATGAAAATATTTCCGCATATTTTAAGTCGGGTAGGGGGAATGCCTTTTGATGAAATCAAAGGATTTTCCTTGGAGAAATATCATTTTGTAAATGGATTGTTACAAAATAACGTTGAGATTTTAAAATTGCGGTCAAAGATTTCAAATGAATTTCAAAAAGAAATAGAAAAAATTAAAACTCCGTATTTAAAATCTAAATTGATAAATGCGTTTAGAGATTTTAAAAAAGGTCGAAAAAAGTATATTAAAACCATACTAGATGACGAGCATTTGAAAATGATTTTTGGTCAATTAATTATGGACTTGCTTGGATTGATTAATATTAAGAAAATTAGATGGAGTAAATTTTGTGAAATTTATAATCAAAATTTAAATCAATCATATTCCAAACTTCAAGAACTTAGTGAGGATCAAAATTTTCAAAAAGGGATTCTCCAATCTAGCCAATCGATTTATCATCGTATTTTAAGTTTTCAAAAAAAAACAGTTGAGGATTTTCGTAAAAAAGAAAGACAAACTGCTCGGTCTTTGGCGCAATATATTTATCGAACGACGACTAAAACTTCGCCGTTTAGTCATTTTACGACTTTGGATTTGATGAGTTTAAAAGATGGTGTATTTCAGGGTGAAAAGAAAAACGAAAACATTTCTCATATTCAATTAAATAATTTTTTGCTTTTGGAATTGAAGGAGATGCTTTTAAAAAATAAGTCATTTTGTGAAATTATGATCCTTCAATTAAACCCATCAATAATTCAAAACGAATCGGAGTTTTGTTTTATAAAAAATGATCGAAATATTGAGGCTTTTCAGAAATTAGAAAAATCTGATTTTTTAGAATTAATTTATAACAAAATAAATACGGAAGGTAAAGTTTTTAATTTTTTGATAGATGAAATTCAAAAAGATGTAGATGCAGAGGAGGAGGAATTGGGTGCATATTTATTAAATTTGGTTGATACTGGGTTTTTAGAATTTGAATGGGATTTTAATGGTGGAGAAAAAGATTGGGAAACCAAGTTTCAAAATTGGTTGTTTTATATTAAAAAATTTGAAGAAAAGAATCCTTGGGAACCTTTGTTTCAAATGCTTTCTTCGAAAAAGAAGGATTACAAAAGTGTTGATTCAAGCAATAGATTAGACTTACAAAATAGTATAAAGTACGATATTGAATTTTATGGTTTTTCAGAAACTAAACCTGAGATTATTCTCTTTGAAGATGTTTGGACACCTCGGGGATTCTCTTTGAATGATGAAGAGATAAAACCAATAGTGAGTACTTTAGATAGCTTACTTTTTTTTGTTGAGCCATTGATGGAAGATGACATGAAACTCAAAATTCAATATTTACATGAAAAATATTACAAGGATAAACCTGAGGTTTCTTTAGTAGAATTTTACGAAATATTTTTTCAAGAGGATTTTGAAAAAGTGAATCTTCAAAATGATTATAATAAATATTTGAAAGAAAGATGGAATGAAGTAATTACTCAGACTGGAAAAATGTCAAGTGAAGGTGTTTTACATTTTTCATTAGATGAAATAAGAAAAAAAATCCCACCAAGAAAAATTCCTACTTATAAATATAGTGGACTCTTTCAATTTTATAAAAAGGATGGAAAAACGAAGGCCGTAATCAATGGATTGAGTCCTGGTTATGGAAAATTATTTGGACGGTTTTTACATATGTTTCCTGATGATGTAACAAAAGATTTACAAGAATGGAATAAACCAGTAAATGAAGGATACATCATTGCTGAAAATAAAGACGCCTCGTATTATAATGTTAATCTACATCCACCACTAGTTGAGTATGAAATAAAAATGAATAATTCTCAAAACCAACTTTCTTCCGAATATCAAATTCCAGTTTCTGAATTAGTGGTAAGAAGGATAGATGGCGGGAGAGATTATTATTTGTATTCTTCAAAAACCCAAAAACATATTGATATTACTGATTTAGGTTTTGAAAATCCAAAAGCTAGGTCTCCAATGTTTCAATTAATAAATGGATTTCGAGTAACTCATGGGACTTACCGTATTTTTTTAAAAATGGTCAATGAAATTTATGTTCAAGAAAACGAGGAAGGCATCCGATTTTTCCCAAGAGTGGTGATTGAGAATCATTTAATTCTACAACGAAGTGCTCAAGTCATGGACGTTTCTTTTTTTCCAAAAATAAATAAAAACGACCACGCCGCTGATTTCTTTTATCAAATCCAAAAATTTAAACAACTTCATAATTTACCTCAATATGTTTTTTTACAACCCATCAGAGATTTTTCCAATCCTGAAAATATTTTAAAACAAGACTTTTACAAACCACAATTTATTGATTTCCACGCACCTATTTCTATCGAAATTTTAAAATCAATACTCCAAAAACATCAAGGAAAAATTAAGATTGAAGAAATGCTGCCAATGCCCAATCAAGTAGATTCCGATTACGTGAGAGAAGATGTAATTGAATGGAAACGATACTGAGTGAACGGTGAACTGTGAACAAAAAACGGTGAGATGTATTCATGTTACACCTCACCGTTTTTTGTTCACCGTTCATCGTTTACAGTTCAACGTTAATTCAACAGTTCTGTTTTTCCAGCTAGGTCTAGGAGAAAAGCATATTCCATTGCCGTTTCTTTGTGCCGTTCAAAACGACCTGCTGCGCCTCCGTGACCAGCATCCATATTACAATGCATGAGCAATGGATTGTTGTCCGTTTTTTTATCACGAAGTTTAGCTAGCCATTTAGCAGGTTCCCAATATTGCACTTGCGAATCATGATAACCTGTGGTGATTAACATGGCAGGGTAATCTTTTTCTTCCACGTTGTCGTACGGAGAATAAGATTTGATATAGTGGTAATATTTTTCATCTTTAGGATTTCCCCACTCATCAAATTCACCAGTTGTCAACGGAATGGTTTCATCTAACATTGTAGTTACAACATCTACAAATGGAACTCCTGCCACAACACCTTTCCAAAGATCAGGTCGCATATTGATAATTGCACCCATTAATAATCCACCAGCACTTCCGCCCATTGCAAATAAATTATCACTTGAGGTATAATTATTATTAACCAAAAATTCTCCACAATCAATAAAGTCTGTAAATGTATTTTTCTTGTTAAGTAGTTTTCCATCTTCGTACCAATGTCTTCCCATTTCTTCGCCACCTCGAATATGTGCAATCGCATAAGCAAAACCACGATCCAATAAACTCAATCGAATAGAGCTAAAATAAGGATCCATACTGGCACCATAAGAACCATATCCGTAAAGCAAAACAGGTTGAGTACCATCCTTTTTAAATCCTTTTTTATACACAATCGACATCGGTACTTTAGTACCATCTTTAGCAGTTGCAAAAACACGTTCCGATTGGTATTGCGTTTTATCATAACCACCTACGACTTCTTGTTCTTTTAATAATTTAAACTCTTTGGTTTTCATATTATAATCAAAAGTCGAATTAGGAGTCGTCAATGAAGTGTACCCCAATCGAAGAATCTCTGTATCAAAATCCATATTGACGGAAGTGTAGGCGAGGTAAGCTTTTTCTCCAAAATCAACATAGTGTTCTCCTCCTTTCCATGGGCGAATTCTTAAATTGGTAATCCCTTCTTTTCTTTCAGAAAGAACCAAGTAGTCGTTAAAAATATCCATGCCTTCAAGTAAAACATCGCTACGATGTGGAATCACTTCTGTCCAATTATCTCTTGAGGTTTTGCCTTCAGGACATTTCATCAATCGGAAATTTTGAGCATCCAAGTTGGTACGGATGTACCAAGAATTTTTATAATGACTGATTCCATACTCCAATTTCATATCTCGATTTCGAGGTTCAAATATTTTAAATTCTCCATCGGGAGTATCGGCATTTAAATATTTGTACTCTTGCGTCAAGGTGGCGTAAGAACCTAAAACCAAATATTTTTTAGACTTTGTTTTGTAAATAAAACAACTGTACGTTTCATCTTCTTCATGAAAAACCAATTCATCTTGCGAGGAATCTGTACCTAGTTTATGCTTAAAAATTTTGTAGGAACGAAGTGCATCATCTTTACGAGTATAGAAAACTGTTTTGTTATCATTTGCCCAAACGGTTCCACCTGTTGTATTCTCAATTACATCAGGAAGCATTTTTCCAGTCTCTAAATCTTTAAATTGAATTTTATAAATTCTTCGACTTAGTGTATCTTCTCCATATGCAAGTATCTTGTTATTAGGACTTACATTAGTACCTGCTACACGATAGTAGGAGTAAGGTTTTGCCAATTCATTTTCATCCAAAAGAATTTCCTCAGGAGCTTCGAGGTTATCTTTTTTTCGTGAAATGATTCGATATTCTTTTCCCTCTTCGTATCGAGTGATATAATAATATCCATTGTCTTTGTATGGAACAGATTGGTCATCTTGTTTGATACGACCTACGATTTCATCAAATAATTGCTTTTGAAATTTTTCAGTATGTGCAAGCATACTTTTAGAGTAATCGTTTTCGGCATTGAGGAATGCTAAAACATCTGAAGTTTGCGCATCAGGTGTTTCTGCTTTTTTTTGTTCATCTGATAATTTCATCCAGTAGTAGTCATCTACTCTGGTATCGTTGAACATGGTCATTTCATGTGGGACTTTTTTAGCCACAGGTGGTTTGACTTCTTGCTTTTGACTCATAGTGATCAGTTTAGAATTACTTTCGTTAGTTGCAGTATTACTGTCGTTGGAACAGCTTGTGAAAATCAATAATACGAAAAATAGTAAAGGTACGTTTCGAAAAATTACATTTTTCATGAATTTCATAGATAGTTTGATTTGGTTAGAAATTTATGTTTTGGTTAATGACAATTTTTTTCTTTTGATGATGTATGTTAGAATTAATGATTTCGAATAATTTTGAATTTTTTAGCCGCAGATCTACGCTGATTTTTTATGATTGTCGAAAATCGCGTTATAGAAAAAATCATAAAAAATCAGCGTAAATCTGCGGCTAAAAAACTCAAAATTATTCGAAATCCTAAATCCATAATCAACAATTTCATATTTCAAAAACAAACGCCTCATTAATGATCCTTTTCTTACTTGCTTTATAAGCAGAAGCATTTAAAAACATCGTTTCTCCAATTTTCTTTTTTCCATAACTCGCATGAATATGTCCAAAGAGATGCACTTTAGGATTCACCATTTTTACTTTTTTTAATAAATCTTTATCCCCTGTAGAAGGAGATAAAGGTGGTCGATCCAAAATAGAATATGGAGGAAGATGCGTCATTAAAATTTGGGTATCCATCGGAATCGTGTTCCAATTTTTCAAACTCCATCGTAGTGGATGACCGATACCCCAAATGGGAACTCCTTCTATTTCAATTCCTGAATGGTCCAATTGAGTGACTCTATTTGGAATTTCAAAGTTGATTAAAGATTGCCTAGTTTTTAGATCAATATCATGATTTCCACGTAAGAATATTTTATGCTTATAATCTAAATCTCCAAACCAATTGAGAAAATCTTCAATTTGTTCTACATTTCCTTGATTGCAAACATCACCCGAATGTAACAATACATCACCCGAAGGTAAATCCAATTGGCGATGGCAGCCGTGCGTATCGGAGATGGCAACAAATTTCATTTACTCTAATGTAAAACTTGAAATTGATAAATCATATTTATTAAACTGTTAGTTATGGGTTTAATAAAAAAAAGTATATCGAATTTTTATAATATGTCTATATAGGACAAGTAAGTGCTTGATTGTCAGTTGCTTATGAAATAAAAAACAAAATTGTAAAATCTTTCGAAATGAGATTTTGTCTAATAAATTTTGCCATAAATCTAAGAATAGCAATATTGCATCCGCCTTTAAGAAAAATTTTGAATGATTAATTTTGAATTTGTCGAATAATTATAGTTCAAAATATTTTCGACAAATTCAAAATTCAAAATTATCCATTCAAAATTTTTTATAAAAAAAGGAGTAATTCTCTTTTTAAAAACAAATGCAACTAGATACTTCATATCGCCAAATCTTAGCTATTAGCACTCCAATTATGTTGGGAAGTGCGGTGCAAAATGTAATCGCAGCTACAGATGTTATTTTTCTATCTCGGGTGTCACAAGCCGATTTAGCAGCTATTGGTATCGTTGGCGCATTTTACTTGACGGTGGCGGCGGTAGGTTTTGGATTTTCCAAAGGTGGACAAATCATGATTGCACGTCGAATGGGGGAAGGGAAAGCATCAGAGGTAGGCAAGACATTTTATACGATGGTCTATTTTGAGCTGGCATTGGCGATTTTTATGTTTTTATTTATGCAATATGGCTCATTGGAATTTTTCTCTTATTTTATTGATGCGCCTGATATATTATTTAAGTGTACCGAATATTTGAGTTATCGATCTTGGGGAGTGTTTTTTAGTTATGTGGGAGTGGCTTTTGTTGCATTGTACACGGGAGTAGCTCGACCTACCTTTATTGTGATTGATACTTTGATTTTAGCATTGGTCAATTTTGTATTGAACTGGGGATTGATTTTTGGAAAATGGGGACTACCTGAAATGGGGATCGCTGGTGCAGGATTGGCAAGTACGATTGCAGAAGTGGTAGCTTTTGTGATTTTTATCATTTATATCTATTTCGATAAAGAGGCCGTAAAATATAATCTCTTCAAACTTCCTAAAATAGATTTTGACCTGTTTAAGCAACAGCAAAAAATAGCAACTCCAATTGTTGCTCAAGTAGTGGTTGGCATGGGAGCGTCATTTTTCTTTTTAAGTTTAGTGGAAAATTTAGGAGAGACTGAAGCTGCAATTACTTCGATGGTGCGGATTGTGTATTTAGTGTTATCGATTCCATGTTGGGGATTTGCATCAGGTGTGAATACCTTAGTGAGTAATTTGATTGGACAAAATAGGAGAGCCGAAGTGATGCCTTTGATTTGGAAAACGGGACTACTTTGTTTTGTAGTGACGGTGGCGATTTCTTTCCCTGTGATTATTTTTCCAGAGTATGTTTTATATCCTGTTTTTGGAGCAACGAATATGGATTTGATTTATGATGCAAAATCTACGATGTATGTGTTGTATGGAATTTTGATGGTGTTTGCATTTGGAGGCGTTTATTTTAATGGTTTGGCAGGAACAGGGGCGACTTTTTATGGATTAAAAATTCAGAGTGTTTGTTCTGTTTTATATGTCGCATATATCGCTTATGCAATTAAATATTTGCAGGTTGGTTTGGAGTTGGCTTGGGCTTCGGAGATTTTTTATTGGATAGTGATTTGGGGATTGACTTATCTTTATTTGAGGTCGGATAAGTGGCATGGGTTGAAGGTTTGATGTGGAATTCCTATTTAAATTTTCCTACTCCCTTACCTAAAAATAATAGTTTTAAAAAATGAATTACGAAGACCTTATCAAAGACATAATTGAAAATAAATAATATTACGTAAATGATATTTAGCTGTACAAAGAAAGTCCAAGATAAAATCAAGAAATATAAAAAGATTGAAGGTTCAAAAGAAGAACTCGGCTTACACAATTGGTATGTAGATTTAATCAATTTAGAACGAAAGAATTATTTCCTTTTTACAAATTCAAAAACATTATTCAGTTTTTTTGTTTATGCTGGAACAAAAAAAGAGCTTGAAAAAATAGAACTAATTTTTACAAAAAAATTAAAAGAAGAAATTATCAAGCAAATAGGTTCTTCCGATAAATACATGAAAGCTGCATTTCCTGAAAGTGAAAAATTTAGATTTACAAAAACAAATAGTAGATCAATACTTGGCTCGATGAATGATTTAAAATATCATATAAAGGCACGGATTTATGAAGATGGATTAAGTCAAACTTATGATTTAACAAATCATGTAATAAATGAAATTCCAATGGGTGCATTAAAATATAAT
Source organism: uncultured Saprospiraceae bacterium (assembly GCA_937918905.1). Classification (GTDB taxonomy): domain Bacteria; phylum Bacteroidota; class Bacteroidia; order Chitinophagales; family Saprospiraceae; genus CAJQQY01. The sequence continues at coordinate 2,302 of CAKZSH010000237.1, read as the reverse complement.
CAACCCAGAAGAGAAATGAAAAGAGTTTTGGAAACAAAATAAAAAAATAATTAATTGCTACTCCTAAGAAAAATCCAAAAATCAGACCCCCAAAAAATCTCCCAAGCCTTCCTCTCCCAAGGATGGAACAAACCCATTTCTCAATACGAACAATACTACGAATATCAAGAAACTGGAAAAAGAGACATCATCATTGCAGAATTGGATGGTGATTTTGCAGGTTACCTCACCATCAAATGGCAATCCGATTACCTACCATTTCAAGAAAAAGAAATTCCAGAAATTGTTGATTTTAATGTTTTAAAAAAATACCAAAGACACGGTATTGGAACCCGATTGATGGATGAAGCTGAAAATAGAATTCAAAAAGTATCGGATTTTGCTGGGATAGGATTTGGAGTTTATAAAGATTACGGCGCTGCGCAAATTCTTTATATCAAACGTGGTTACATTCCTGATGGGAGAGGATTGGTTAAAGATTCTATTTCTTTGAAAAAAGGCGATTCGGTTACGGTTGATGATAGTATCGTATTTTGTTTAGTCAAAAAATTAAAGAAGGATTGAGTTGATCGAAAATATATTTTTGATCAAAACCCTATCAACTTATTTACGTAACATCAGTTATAATTTGTAATTTTCGAAATCGAAGATAAAACATCTACAAATCACAAAACTCTATGTTTCAAATCATAAAAGACGATGGCTGGCTTGCGCCCTACGAACCTGAAATCAAAGCAAGATATGAACGCTACCAACATACCCTCCAATGGATTCAGGACGAATACGGTAGCTTGAAAAAATATGCTTCCTTCCACCAATATTTAGGTTTTCATTATGATAAAAATAAAAATGGATGGTATTACCGAGAGTGGGCACCTGCTGCGGATGCATTGTTTTTGCTAGGTGATTTTAATGAATGGAATGAGGAGAGCCATCCGATGTACGATAAAGGAGAAGGGATTTGGGAAATATTTTTACCAGATGAAAAGGGTGTTCAACAGTTGCAACATGAGCAGTTGATAAAGGTAAGAATTTATGGAAATGGCAAAGCTCGAAATCGTATTCCTGTTTATATCAAGCGAGCAGTTCAAGATGAAACCACCAAAATATTTGTAGGACAAATCTGGAATCCTAACAACGCATTTACATGGACGGATAAAGATTTTGTTTTTGAAAAAAATACGCCTCCTTTAATTTATGAAAGCCATGTTGGGATGGCTCAAGAAAAAGAAGGTGTTGGAACTTACCGAGAATTTGCAGATTTGACATTGCCTCGTATCCATAAGTTGGGTTACAATTGTATTCAAATGATGGCGACTCAAGAGCATCCTTATTATGGTTCTTTTGGTTATCATGTGAGTAGTTATTATGCACCTACCTCTCGTTTTGGAACTCCCGAAGATTTAAAATATTTAATCAATAAAGCCCATGGATTAGGCATTGCTGTGATATTGGATGTGGTACATTCTCATGCGGTAAAAAATATTGAGGATGGATTAAATGATTTTGATGGTTCTGAAAAACAATACTTTCACGAAGGTGATAGAGGTTATCATCCATCGTGGGATTCGAAATTATTTGATTATGGAAAAGATGAAGTACGCCGATTTTTATTGTCGAATATCCAATATTGGATGGAGGAATTTCATTTTGATGGATTTCGATTTGATGGCGTAACTTCAATGTTATATCATCATCATGGGCATTTTATTAGCTTCGATCATTATGATAAATATTTTAGAGAAGGCGTGGATCACGATGCAATTATTTATGTGCAGCTTGTCAATACATTGATTCATGAACTCAACCCTAATGCGCTTTCGATTGCAGAAGATATGAGTGGAATGCCTGGACTTTGCCAACCTTTAGAGGATGGTGGATTGGATTTTGATTATCGACTCGGAATGGGAATTCCTGATTTTTGGATAAAATTATTAAAACATTCTAAAGATGAGGATTGGAATATTCATGAGATTTGGGATGTGCTGAACAATCGAAGATTTAGAGAAAAAACAATTTCCTATTGCGAATCTCATGACCAAGCGATGGTAGGAGATAAGGCTTTGGCGTTTTGGTTAATGGACAAGGAGATGTATTTCCATATGATAAAAACAGATACGGATTGGGTTATCGAACGTGGCATTGCTTTGCATAAAATGATTCGATTGATTACGCTTGGACTGGGAGGGGAAGGATATTTGACTTTTATGGGAAATGAATTTGGGCATCCTGAATGGATTGATTTTCCAAGAGAAGGAAATAATTGGAGTTATAAATATGCACGTCGGCAATGGTCGTTGGT
>CAKZSH010000236.1 GCA_937918905.1 uncultured Saprospiraceae bacterium | reverse complement strand
AAGAACGACCACCTGGTCCCATCACTATGAAGAAAGGACTCATTAGATTTTATAATATTCTTGAAGGAGTTAAACTACTTATTTGATATACAAATTTGTCAAAGAACTTGCTGCCCATCTATATGGGTACGATAGAACTTGAAGTTCTCGAAGGACTAAATTGTATATTTTCAATTACTATCCAACCAACTTAAATACCTAGAAAACATTTAATTCTGTTTAATTAAAGTTCCACTTTTATAATACCAGCCATTTTTATCTCCATAAGTATAAAAATATGAACCTTGTAATAGTTTTGATAAATCTAAATATGTATTTGAATCAGTAATTTTTTTATTAAATAAAAGCCTTCCATTTAAATCATACAATTTAAGAAATCCTTGTTTATTATTTTGTTGAATAACAATTTGAGTTTGAAAAGGATTAGGAAAAATATTAAAATTTTCAAATGTAGATATTATACTAGATGTTCCTAAAATTTCACCTTCTTTATTCACTTTTATTGCTGTAGCTTCTCTTTGATTATCTTCAGTAAATCTATGACCGTACATTAAGCATCCTCCATCAGAAGTTGCTAAAACTCCAGCCATATAATAATAATGACTATCCAATCTATAATTCCTTCTCCAAATTTGATTCATTTGATTATCCAATTTTGTTAACAGAAAAGCGGAATTTTTATTACCATCAATTATATTGTTTAAATCAACATTAAAAGTACCTCCAACATAAATGAAATCATTGTTTCTATCCATTGCATTATTATTTGCTGGATATATTAAAGTGTCTTCCGATGAACTAAAAATTTTAGAATGAGTAATTTCATCAAAGGAATCATCAAAAATCCCAGTAACAATGCCTCTTCCTGGAAATGGTAAATCATTTTTATTTGATCTACCTGTTATCAAAAAAGTAGAATCTGTTATGGGAGCTATCCAACTTTGCAGCCAAACAAGTTGTTCAAAATTTTCCTCTTTATCAATTAAATCAAAGTCTTCATTAGTAAATAAAATATCATCTCCTCCAATTAACACATATCCAGTTGAATCAAAATTTACAGTCAAATCATTAATTATATTAAAAGAATTTCCAATAAATGAAAAATCAAAAGTATTGGAATCCAAAAATAACTTACATCCAAAATCTCTATTTTCCGAGCTTGTTGTAACAGCTCCTGCCATTACAATTGTCTCTTCGTTTTCAATTATAGCTTTAATCGTTTTTAATATCCCATCACCTAAAGGATCAAAAAACAATTCACTTTGAAGATTAAAAAGGAGATCGAAAGTCCCTACCCAAAACTGTTGTTCAAATTGTTGATCCTTATCGAGGATAGATGCTAAGACGATTATTTTATTTTCAAATAAAAAAAACTCTGAAATAAATAAATTAAAACTATCCAAGGAGAAATTAGAATTGGATAAGAGTTCTCCTTTGGAGTTAAGTTTTATGAATTCCACAGATGTTCCCTCTTGATTATCTATTTGTACAGGTAAAATATAATTTCCATACTGATCCTCCTTAGCCAATTGATTCCACCTTAATTGCTCATTGACATTAGAATAAAATTCAAACCCTGTTTGAGATTGGCAAAAAAAGAAAGAGAAAAGAAAAATTTTTAAAAGAAAGATTTTATTTATCATAGTTTTATTTCAATCTAATAATTAGGTATTTGCCTAAATAAAAAAATGAGATATCCAAAACATAATTGTTTTGAATATCTCATTTTAAGAATATATACTAACAAGGAAAATTTGGACTTGGGCAAGGATTAGAAATTACAATTGTAGTTAAATCTGCTATATCAATTACTTCTAATGCTCCAATAGTAGGATCTTTTCCCCAACCAATATCAGATATCCAAACTGGGCTTCCATGTTCCAAATTAAGAGCATGAAATGTCCATGGATCAGGTTGACCATTATCAAGAAATTCCGAAAAGACTTCAACAGAAATAAATTCTCTTGGCTCGTTAGTTGAAGAAGGATTAGGATAAGAGTCAATAATTTGAGGAATAATAATATTACCAATATTACAATAATACCAACTCATATCTTCATAAGGTATACATTTTGCTTCATCATAATTATTACTAGGCAAGGTTCCATCTATTACCCACATAAGGTAGTCCCTGTCATTATCAAAAATTTCATCGTCATCATTTTCATATTCTACCCCATTTCTAGATGAAATTACAATATCAATGAAACCAACTAAAAAAGAAGCATTTGGATAAGGACTTATCAAAGGGTTTTCGTCTCTAAAATTATTATTTAATTTTTGCGTTAGCTTGACAGCTCCATTTGATCCTAAAGCAGTTCCGTCACATCTACCTTCGCCAATATGAGTTGCAAATTCAGGATTACCTGCAATCCAATTATCTTCTGCATTAAATACATCACAATTTAATGGAGAAGCAACAGGCTGATTAGTTCCAATTAAAGTACTAACTTCAACAACAGCTTCACCTGAATTAGTGCTTTTAAGATTTAAATCTAATGAGAATAGTTTTTTGCCAGATAAATTAAAAGAATTGTAATGAATCATTAATTTTTCCCAAGAATCTAAATATGCCTGTACTAAGTCAGTAGAGTTAACATTATTATTACTAATAGGAATGGTTATCTCGTGGGTTTCTCTGGTTGATTCTATTATCTTATTAGGATTCGAAGAAAAATAAATATTTAACAAAGCCTCAATCCCCCAAATAGTCTCATCAATGGAGGTGTCATCATTTCTCAATGAAGCTTGATTCTCCGATTTTTTTAATTTTTGTTCGAAAGATAATATTCGACTTTTAATAAGTTCTCCACTTAATTTTGTTTCAATTTGCTGAGGAGGCAAATCAAAATCAGTAAGAGTATCTTTTTTGTTCTCACAACTTATCAAAAGAAAAGAAAAGAAAAGAAAAGAAGTTTTTCATAATTTAATTTTTTGATTAATTATATAAAGATTTTTATTAACATATCAAATGTAACAACATATAATAAAAGAGTTTTCCATAAGTCAAAATATGTCATTCAAACGTCACTTTCAATTTCTTCTTTTTATTTTTTCTTAAAACGACAACTTTTGCGGTATCTCCTTTTTTAAAGCTAGCTAATCCTTCCATATAGTTATAAATATCAACTACCTCAATGTCTCCAATTTTAATAATTATATCACCATTTTTTAATCCACCTTTGTCCCCTACTCTACCTTTTATAACACTATCCACACGCATTCCTTTTCCATTATAAACATAGTCAGGCATCACTCCCAATGTCACTTTAAATGCTGCTGCTTTTTTCTCCTCCGAATCTTTTGTTTTGGTAAAAACCAAACGCTCACCATCCACCTTTTCAATCAAAGAAACCATAAATTCCGAAATGACGTATATCCCATCATAGTTCAATCGAGAAGCATCATCAGTCGGTTTATGATAATGAGAATGTTGACCAGAAAAGAAATGTAAAACAGGAATATCTTTCAAATAAAAAGAAGTATGATCCGAAGGGCCAACTCCCGATTCTGTTCCTTTGATTTCCAATGCTTGTTTATTTTTTCCTTCTAAAACCTTTTTCCACATTGGAGAAGTTCCTGTTCCTTGTACCGCTAACACACGAGTCATATTGAGCATCCCCACCATGTCCATGTTAAACATATAATTGATTTCCTCAATCGGAATGGTAGGGTTCGCTGCAAAATATTTTGAGCCAAACAATCCTTTTTCTTCTCCTGAAAAAGCAATAAAGAGATAGTTATTTGATTTTAATTTTGACTCTTTTAAGTGCTTTGCAATTCGAAGCATGGCAGCTATTCCACTTGCGTTATCATCAGCACCATTATGAATTTTTGGCTCACCATCATATAAAGATCCTCTGCCTCCCATGCCTAAGTGATCATAATGTCCACCAATTACAACAGTTGTTTTTGCACCGTTATCAATATACCCAATAACATTTTTTCCTTTACCTTCTACTTTCCCTTTTTCAGGAGAATGAGGATTAGTGATTTCATGCCAAGGAAATTCTTGAAACCAAGTTCCGTTTTCTCCTTTTGGAGCTACCCCGATTTCTTTAAATCGTTGAACGATATAATCTGCAGCTCGTTTTTCTCCAATGGTTCCTGTTCCTCTACCTTCCAAATAATCGGAAGCTAGATAAACCACATCAACCGTAAGTTGCAAAACTTCTTTTTCATATTGAGCTAAATCAGAATTTTGAGATTGAACGGAATAAGAAAAGAAAAATGGTAAAAGGAGAAATAATTTTTTCATGTCTTTAGTTTTTTACTTTAAAAATAAAAAAACTCTACAAATCCATTGTCTTTTGGATGTAATTTTCTAACGCTATGAAAACGTTTTTACATTCAAAAGTATTTGGGTTTGTAGAGTTATTATAGACGTTGACTAAAAGTTGAATAGTTATTTGTTCACTTCGCTATTGGTTGATCTGGCTAACGTGAATTTTGATTCGAGTCAATATATTTTTGACCACAATATGACCTAATTAACTTTTTTACCTATTCACTAATTCACTTCTTTTTATTCTTCTTCGCCCAAGAATCCTTCAGTCCAACTGTACTATTGAAAACTAAATTATCCTCAGTAGAAGTGGTATCCAAGCAGTAATATCCTTTTCTCATAAATTGAAAACGCTCTCCTACTTTTGCAGTCAACAAACTTGGTTCAACATAAACATTGTCCAAGACCTCTAAAGAATTATTATTAAAAAATTCCATAAAGTCTTTGTCAGGATCTGCCAATGGTTGTTCAACTGTAAACAATCGATGATAATTATTGATGGTAACTTTTACCGCATGTCCGATAGATACCCAATGTAGAACACCTTTTGCTTTGATTCCAGAAGTATCTGAACCAGAGCGACTATCAGGATAATATTTACAATGTACTTCAACCACTTTTCCGTTTTCATCTTTTTTGAAATCTTCGCAAGTGATGATATATCCATTTTTCAATCGAACCGTTTTACCTGGGCCCAATCGGAAAAATTTCTTTGGAGCATCTTCCATAAAGTCTCCTTGCTCGATGTACAACTCTCTTGAAAATGGAATCGAACGAGTTCCCATACTTTCATCTCCAGGATTATTGACCGCTTCCATTTGCTCTACTTGTCCTTCTGGGTAATTGGTTATGATTAATTTTAAAGGATCCAGAACGCCCATCACACGAGCTGTTGTTTTGTTCAACTCATCTCGTACACAACTTTCTAACAATCCAATTTCAATTAAATTATCTCGCTTCGCTACTCCTACCTTATCGACAAAAGTTCGAAGTGCCGCAGGTGGATAACCTTTTCTTCGCATTCCTGAAATGGTCGGCATTCGAGGATCGTCCCATCCAGTTACTAAATTATCATTAACCAATTTGAGTAATCTTCGTTTACTCGTAATCATGTATTCCACATTCATACGGGCAAACTCAATTTGACGAGAAGGGAAAATTTCCAATTTCTCAATCAACCAATTGTACAAATCTCGGTGATGCCTAAATTCCAAAGAACACAACGAGTAGGTAATATTTTCAATCGAATCCGATTGTCCATGTGCAAAATCATATAATGGATAAATACACCAATCATCTCCAGTACGGTGATGCGTTGCTTTTTTGATTCGATAAATGTTCGGGTCACGCATCAACATATTCGGATGCTTCATATCTACCTTGGCACGTAACACCATACTTCCGTCGGGGTGTTTTCCATCTTTCATTTCCTCAAACAATCGCAAATTTTCTTCCACCGAACGAGTTCGAGCAGGACTATCCACTCCAGGAGAAGTAGTTGTTCCTTTCATTTCCGCAATTTGTTCAGGCGTAGATTCATCGACATAAGCGAGTCCTTTTTTAATTAAATCTACCGCAAAATCATATAGTTGTTGGAAATAGTCCGAAGCATAATATTCACGGTCTTCCCAATCGTAACCTAACCATTTGATATCGTTTTTGATATTGTCAACATAGAGGGTTTTTTCAGTCAGAGGATTGGTATCATCGAAACGTAGGTTGGTTTTTCCACCATACTTTTTAGCAGTTTCGAAGTTGATACAAATTGCTTTGACATGCCCGATATGTAAGAAACCATTTGGCTCAGGTGGGAAACGTGTGTGTACTGTTATATTTGGATTCGTTTCCAAATCATCGTGTATGATTTGTTCGATAAAATTTAAGGACTCTTTTGCTACGTCGCTCATAACTATTTTTATATTTAAAACGTAACCGCCAAATTTATTTGGCAGGTTGGTAAAAAAACTATTCTTTATTGATTTAGAACAACCTGCCAAATGAATTTGGCGGTTACAATGACTTTCAATAAAACAATATATTTACATCTTCTCTGGCATTTCAATTCCAAGTAAATCCATACCAAAAGCAATTGTTTTTCCAATCACTTGACAAAGTTGGATTCTAAATGCTTTTGCCTCTGGAGATTCAGCATTGATGATTCTAAAATCATGATAAAACTTATGATAAGTTTTCGCCAAATCATAGCAATAATTTGCAATGAACGATGGATCATAATTATCAGCTGCCAGTTGAACTACATCATCTAATCTAAAAACTTGGCTAATTAAATCTCGTTCTGTTTCACCAAGAGTTTTATATTCCTTAGCAATCGAAGTATCCACCTCCCCTGCTTTTCTCAAGACAGATTGAATTCTTACATAAGCATTTTGAATGTACGGCCCCGTATCTCCTTGCAAGTCAACTGACTTCGCAGGGTCGAAAACCATTCGTTTTTTAGCATTTACTTTGATGATAAAAAACTTCAATGCAGCCAATCCTATTTTTCTAAAAATGTCTTCTTTTTCCTCATGTGTCAATCCATCGAGTTCTCCTCTTTCAACGGCATTGGCTCTTGCTGCATCAATCACATCTTTCATCAAATCATCCGCATCGACAATCGTTCCTTCTCTTGATTTCATTTTACCAGTCGTCAAATCAATCATTCCATAACTCAAGTGGTGCAAGCCTTCTGCGTAGGATGCGCCCATTCGTTTCATTATTTCAAATAAAACTTTAAAATGATAGTTTTGCTCATCTGCAACTACGTAAACCATTTGCTTTGCGCCATGATCTTCAAATCGTTTTTCAGCAGTCCCAATATCTTGAGTCATATAAACCGAAGTACCATCACTTCTTAAAACTAACTTATGATCGAGTTTCGCATCCTCCAAATCAATCCAAACGGAGTTGTCTTCTTTTTTATAAAAAATACCACTACCGAGTCCTTTTTCAATATTATCTTTTCCTAAAAGATAAGTATCAGATTCGTAATACAGTTGGTCAAAATCAACGCCTAGATTTTCATAAGTAACATTGAAACCTTCGTACACCCAGCCATTCATTTTTTTCCAAAGATCTTTTACTTCCGTATCGCCATCTTCCCATTTTAATAACATTGCTTTTGCGGCAGCTCCAATTTTACTAGAGTTATTAAAATATGTGTTTTTATATCCTTTGAAAAAAGTCTTTTGATCTTGTTCTTTTTTCTTTTGCGTAGCGAAAATAAAATGACCGTTAATTGATTTTTGCCAAGCTTGGTATTCTGCTTGAAATAATTTTTCAAACTCAACATACCATTTCCCAACATAGTGATCGCCTTTGATTCCAGCACTTTCAGGAGTTTCTCCATTGCCCATCATTTGCCAAGCCAACATACTTTTACAAATCGCAATCCCTCTATCATTGACCACTTGTACTTTGATGACATCGTAACCCAATGCATCATAAATTTTAGCACAAGACCAACCTAATAAAATATTTCTGATATGTCCGAGGTGGAGTGGTTTGTTGGTATTTGGAGATGAAAATTCAATCATGAATTTTTCACCATGAGCAGGTTTTTTTAAAGTATCCTGAGCAGCTACTTTTGCGAGATATTGATTCCAGTACGTATCACTTACTTCAAGATTTAAAAATCCTTTGATCACATTATACTTTGTCAAGTCATCATATTTCCCTACCAAATATTCACCAAGTTCATCAGCGATTTGTTCGGGTTTCTTTTTTGCAGCCTTGGTATATGGAAAAACAACTACGGAATAGTCGCCATCAAATTCTTTGCGGGTCACATTCATATTGACATCGTTAACATTGACCTCATGATCGTAGAGATCTTTTACTGCCTTTGCAGTCCCTTCTTTTATCAGTTCTGTGATACTCATTTTAATAGTCCTTTTGAATGTGATTTATAATAAAAACTTAACTGCAAGTTATTGGAAAAAGTTTCATTTTTAAAATTGAGGTCAGTTGAATTCCACCCCCTAGCCCCCGCCAGCGGGGGAAAATTTGTGCATAATTTCTAAAGTACTGCTTAAAACTAGGCAATACGTTTTCCCCCGCTGGCGGGGGTTAGGGGGTGGAGTTCAATCAACTAATTACAATCAACAACTTGATAATTAACTAATTTTATTTCTATGTTTTCTCTTAAATCGAAAAGTCGATATTGGTTATTATTGATTCTTTCTAGCGTATGTAGTATTATGTAACCTTCTTTTTCTTCAGAATACTTGAATACTTTTGGAAATCCTTCATAATAATTAAAAGTTCGAAATTCTTCTGGAATTTCTACTAAACACCAAATCATACAATCATCTGGATCATTAGAAAGGCAGTTTTTATCTGCCCTTTTCTTAACCCATTTATGACCTGATGATTGAGAAATTCGAGTTACTTTAATTTTCGCAACCATATTCTTTGGAACAAACACTTCCCATGAAATGGAATCACTATCTTCTAATTCTATTGAATACTCATTTGGCAAATACGTTTTTGTTTTAGACATAATATTATAACATTGTTTCGAATCATAATTTTCATTAAAATGAGACCAACTTTCAAATTGAAATTCTTCCCATTTTTGAATATAATTTTCGACTGCTATTCTATCTTCTATTAACAAATCAATCGTTTCATTTACTTTTCTGATTTGATTTCTTCGCCACAATTTCTTTTTTACATTTCCTTCCAATCTTTCCAATTCTTCTTGATGCAAAACTTCTAACTCATCAATATTTAGGATCATTGAATTATATTTTTCTAAATAAAACTCAACTTGCTCCTCAAAATGTACATTCACATTTTCAGGCCCAATCAAAAATTCATCTAAAGTTTCCAAAGGTTGATATTGACAAAAAATGGAGAGACTTAGGAATTGAAAGAGTATGAGAATTCGAAATTTCATTTTGCAATTATTCCGCAAAAGTATATTTTTTATGGCTATTTCTAAAGGAAAGTTAGTGGATTTAGCAATCACGCTCTAGGAACTTGTTTTTTCAAAAAAATCTTACCAGGTATACATGTACTAAATGAGGTTTCCCCTTGCCAAAATCCTTCGAGATGATAAACTCCATTTTTTATTTTAAAGACCAGTTGATATTTTTTTAAACACCATTCCATACCTTCATTGACTTTGCTTTCTAAAATCTCGCTGTCCTTCAAATCCATATAAACTTCACTATGCAAACTCCCTGAAATATCAAATGAAGCATAAATATTATCAACATAAACATAAGATCTGCCTGATATTTTACTTCCATCCTGCCGAATATAAATCTCAAAAACATAATCAGACGCATATCCTCCTTCGTCTTGAGTGATTTTCCCTAACCATAACCCAGAAAGGTCAGCTCCTTTTTGCGCCTGCAAAAACGCAAAAGTCCCAAAGAAAAGAAAGAAGAATATCACTAGTTTTTTCATGTAAACCTGTTATATGAATTCTACAAATTTAATATTTTTATATGAAAACCCCCAGTTCGATATTCGATATTCGATATTCCCAAAGGGCTTCCCAATGAGAGAACTACTTAAAAAACCAAAAAATTGTTCCTCCATAGTGTCTTTCATCAAAAAACTGGGGGTGATCTTTAAAATCGTGATTAGCATTGGTTTCCATAACAAACCAGCCGTCCTTGGCTAATAGTTCATTTTTAAAAATTAAATCGGGAATTTCATCAATGGTAGGAAGTGGATAAGGTGGGCCTGCAAAGATATAATCGAATTTAGAGGAAGATTTATTGATGAATTTAAAAACATCTCCTCTGATAATATTGATCTGATCTTCAATATCAAGTAGTGCAGCCGTTTTTTTGACAAAAGCTACACAACCTCCAAACTTGTCAACATAGGTAACATCATTGCAACCTCTTGAGATAAATTCGTAACTATGGTTGCCTGTTCCTCCAAATAAATCAAGGACTTTCATTTCTTCAAAGTCCCAGTTGTTATTCAAAATATTGAATAATCCTTCTTTTGAAAAATCTGTTGTAGGACGAGTTGGCCACTTTTTGGCAGGTGGAGTAAACCTTCGACCTTTAAATTTGCCACCTATGATTCGCATAAATCAAGGCTGAATAAGTCAAAATAAAAATGTGGTGGAATACCTTTCGAATTTTTTCCAAAATTAACAGCAGTAGGTGCCTCGGAAAATTGTATTTGATTAATGTATCGATAAATGATTCGATACAATTTAGACTCATCGGTTATTTGACCTGATAAAAATACTGGCGTTTTTTCCTCATTCAAGTCAAATTGCTTAAAGACCAACATTACGTGATAAATAAAATCTTTATCATTTTTAAACGAAAAGGAATTGGAAAAAATTAATTCTTTCCCTGCAACCAATGCAATTTGCAAATGATCTCCTTTAACATTAATAAAGATTTTCTTAGTGATATCGCCATTTTGATTGGACAATATTCCTCTTAAAACGGAAGTACTTGCATGAAAGAAATCAGCATTTGGTAAAGATTCTTTTACCAAAAAAAAGATTTCTTGATCAAAAGCATAGATATTTTTAGCTGCTACCTCATCCACTCGATCTACAAATACCTGATGATTATCCAATGATTCAACTTGATTTTTCAAGTAAACCCTTGTGTCATCAGCTTGGTAAAGTTTATCAGGAACCAATGTACTTTTATTATTGATTAATCCGACTGTTGTAGAATTGAAAGGTAATTTTAGAATTTTATCCTCTAAAAAAATCTCCTTCAAAGCAGGTTGAAGCGGTTCAGAACTTGCCAAATCTGCATTTAACAGGTAGCTTTTAAGTACCAAAAGCTGTTTTTCGCTATCCATGATAGCATAAGAAAACCTGTCCATACCTATGAGTATGGACAGGTTATATGATGAAGAGTTATTCTTTTCAAAATTATCTTCTACAATATTTGTATTAATTATTCCCAATTTCCAGATAAGTTAGGAGCCGACATGTCTCCGAATTTTAAGATATTATCGGGGTCGTAGGTGTTATCGTACCGAGAGTATTTAATATCCCCAAATTTTTCACCCATAAATGTTCGCCACTTGGTACTCACTTCTGTTACGTTAACTAGCGTTTTTTGATACGTTAAAGTATCAGCTTTTATTTCAAATGTTGCATTATCACTAAATGGAACATTTTCCAAACCATCCAAAACAATCTTGATTTTGCTAGTAGGATCTGCCATTAGCGTAGCAATAGAGTCTTTGGCCGACCGTTTTTTCTCTGTTCTTTGGAAATTTGCACCTGTAGGATCGTCAGGATCACCTATGATTTTTACAAGCGTAAAGCTATCATTTGTTAAGACGTACTTCAAACTATCAAAGCTCCCTGCAAATCTTCCCGTGATGTCACGATAAAATTCTTGAGCATATCTAATTTGTTTCATCTTATCTGTAACAGCATCTACTCTTTCAGTTTTGGCATCGCCAAAAGAAATTGGTTCTTTTATTCCATAAACCAACCAATAGCCTAAAGCTCCTATAATTGCAATCAGAATCAAGTTAATAATCAATCTCATGGTAAAAAATTTTTCATTTTGTTAAGTCGCAATATTAATGTTTTTTATCAAAAAAATATACTTTAATAATGAATAATTAATAATGAATAATGAATAATTTCGAAATATGTAGTTCATAACCCTATTATTCATTATTACTAGACTTTATTTATTTAAAATGTTGATCGCCAACTTTACATTCTCCAGAGTAGGATGCGCCTGAATCAACTACCATTTTACGGGCGATAATGGTTCCATCAATGCTGGCAGTTTCATGAAGGTGTAGTGTTCCAGAGACTTTAATTTCTCCTTTGACTTTGCCTCGCACAGCAGAATCTAATGTTTTGATATTGCCTTCAACTGTACCTGATTCGCCCATAACCATGCGTTTTGAGCAATTGACTTCGCCTACAATTACACCATCAAGGCGTACATCTTCAGTTGTGGTAAATTTTCCTTCGATTCGTGTTCCAGGTGCAATGACACAGGTGGTTCCTTTATTTACTCCATTTGAATCTAAATTGGTTTCTGTTTTATTGGTTTTAGGTTTTTGCTTAGTTTTGCTTCCGAACATGGGATGATATAGTTTTTAAGATGAAAAAAATATGTTTTTTGGTGGATATGTGCATCCACACCTCGTTAGTTTTCTCACGCATGTCCAAAAAAAAATCCTCTGCGCCTGCCATTATAAGATTATAATTTGAGTAATCTTTTTTTGGAAGTGCAAGAGGTATGATAAATTGTTTATATTTTAATTTTTCATAAATATACGGTTAACTAATATAAATTTATAGAAATGAGTACAATAATTTTGGCAATTGAATCTTCATGTGATGATACTTCTGCAGCAATAATTAAGGATGGTGTCATCTTGAGTAATTGTATTGCCAACCAAGAAGTTCATAAATTATATGGTGGCGTGGTTCCCGAAGCTGCATCAAGGGCTCACCAAATTAATATCGTCCCCGTAGTCGATGCTGCTATTCAAAAAGCAGGTATTACAAAACAAGACATTGACGGAGTTGCTTTTACTCGTGGGCCAGGGTTGATTGGGTCCTTGTTGGTGGGGGTTTCCTTTGCGAAGGCCTTTGCGATGAGTTTAAATATTCCTATGATGGAAGTGAATCATATGCAGGCGCATATTTTAGCTCATTTTGCCGAAGATCCAAAACCTCCTTTTCCATTTTTATGTTTGACGGTTTCGGGTGGACATACTCAAATTGTCAAAGTAAACGATCATTTAGAAATGGAATTATTGGGTCAAACTATTGATGATGCTGCGGGGGAGGCTTTTGATAAAACTGGAAAATTATTGGGTCTGGACTACCCTGCTGGGCCTTTGATTGATAAATATGCAAAGCTGGGGAATCCTGTTTTTAAATTTCCAGAACCTCAGGTGGGAGAATTAGAATTTAGTTTTAGTGGTTTAAAAACTTCGATTTTATATTTTTTGAAAAAACAGTTAAAAGAGAATCCTGATTTTATCCAAGAAAACATGAATGACATTTGTGCTTCTGTTCAAGATCGAATTGTAAGTATATTGTTAAAAAAACTAAAACTTGCAGTTCAAAAAACACAAATCAAACATATCGCAATTGCGGGTGGTGTTTCTGCTAATTCGGCACTTCGTTCGGGTTTGGAAAATATGGGAAAAGAAATGGGTTGTGCAACTTACATTCCTCGGTTTGAATATTGTACGGACAATGCTGCTATGATTGCGGTGACGGGTTATTTTAAATTTTTGAAAAAAGAATTTGTAGGGCAAGAGGTGATTCCTGTTGCTAGATGGAGTGTTTAGTTCCTTTGGTCTAAAAATAGTTGAAAAGCATTCAAAATTTTGAAATTGTCTCCAAATCTCAAAGTTATACCGAATTTAATAAGACGCAACGGGTATCGCAAATTTTAGAGGATGAAAAATCTCAAACTGGATTCGATAAATAAACACGAGTCAAGGTTTGACTTGAAAGTTAAACCTTGATTTCCATTGATATTTCCTTATGTTGTTCTCATAAGTCAAGGCCTGACTTTTTAAGTCAGACCTTGACTCGTGTTTGAACAATAATGAATATGACGGACTACACTTCTCGCCCATATTCTTTAAGCAAAGCTTGTTTTTTCGTATCTGGAAAATCTTCAAAATTATTCCTTGGCGAAATAAAAATGGTGTGCATTCCCTTTTTATTTTGGATAGCCAATTGAAGCGTTTTATGATGGAAATTTTCACATATACTCCATACATAGGCTTTATGATCTACATAAACTTTTGCTTTGTACATGGATAATAATTTATAAAACTCTTTTTTGGTAGGAAGGGTTTTTCCAAATTCTTCATTTTCCAAACCTTCATAAAATACCCATTCAAGATGCTTTAAACTTTCGGGTGAAAAATCAAGTTTCTTCTTAGGGTAAGCAGCTTTTAAGGTTTCTACTTGCGAAAGAACTTTGTCTCTATCTGCAAAATAAAATTTCTCCGCAGCTTCCTTATTTGCAAATTCTTTACCTTTCTCATCTGTTTCGACTGAGGCAGTCACCACATTAAAAGACTTTGCAAAAGAAGTTTTAAAACTATAATCGTCATCAATAAATTTTTCACTTTGACCATCCAGCCCCGAACAGCCATTTTCTAAAAAAACATCAATAACACAATTCACTTGAACAATTATTTTTTGTGCAAGATTCTCTTTTACGTAAGGAATTGAAATAGTTAATTGAGTATCATACATACTGACTTGAAAAGTATCAAAATCAATTACTGTACTATCTTTTGTAGTATCAACTCCTTTATGTTGATTCATCTCAACAATTTCCGAAACCATCTGTTTGGTTTCACTTTCGCTAAATTGATATTCTTTTGAGATTTTTTGTTTTTCCAGAAACTCTAGGGATTCCTGTATGGTGATATCTTTCTTTTTGATAAAATGTATATCGTAACTCATGATTTCATTTCAGACGGCAACTTCCAGTTATAGCCTGAGTTCTTTTTTTTTTGTTTTAAAAAAAATGGAGAAGGTGACTGGAAGTGACCGCCTCAATTCGCTACTATATTTGCTTCTTTGACTCTGTATGATTTTCCGTAATTTTATAAAATGTTCGTCTTCACACAGCATTTTCATAAACCATAAAAGTTGAATAGTTTATTTGTTGAAAGGTTAATCAGGCAGGCTAGCGTAAATAAAAAAACTGATTACATATTGTCGATCACAATATGACCTATTTAACTTTTTAACCAATTCACTAATCCACATAAAATCATTTAGAAACTTTTATTTCAGTTTTCCTTTCAGTTCATTTAACTTCATCAATGCTTCGATAGGCGTCATTGCATTTACATCTAAATCCAATAATTCCTCTTTTAATTCTTCCAGAACAGGATCATTGGCATCAAAGAAAGTGAGTTGCATCGGCTTATGAACTTGACCTAATTTTTCTCCAATATTTTTATCAGGTTGCCCTGCAAAAGTATCTTCTTCTCCGCTTGTAATTGACTTTTGTTCAAGCTGAGATAGGATATGAGCTGCTCTTTCAATGATCGTTCGAGGCATGCCCGCCATCTTCGCAACATAGATTCCAAAGCTATGATTACTACCTCCAGGCACTAATTTACGAAGAAAAATCACTTTTTGCCCTACTTCTTTGGTAGCGATATTAAAGTTCTTAATTCTCGGAAACTTATTGGCCAACTCGTTGAGCTCATGATAGTGAGTTGCAAACAGCGTTTTTGGCTGTATATTGTTATGTAAAAACTCAGCGATTGCCCATGCAATTGAGATTCCATCGTAGGTACTTGTCCCTCGCCCTATTTCATCCAAAAGGATAAGACTACGATCTGAAATATTGTTCATGATACTTGCAGTCTCATTCATTTCTACCATAAAAGTGGACTCTCCCGATGAGATATTATCGGATGCCCCTACCCTTGTAAAAACCTTGTCAATCAATCCTAACTTTGCACTTTCGGCTGGAACGAATGCCCCCATTTGAGCCATCAAACAAATCAAAGCAGTTTGTCGAAGCAATGCTGATTTACCAGCCATATTGGGTCCAGTAATCATCATAATTTGTTGCGCTTCATTATCAAGATAAACATCGTTTGGAACATAATTTTCGCCTATCGGCAAATGTTCCTCAATCACAGGATGCCTTCCTGCTTTGATGTCAATTGTAAGTGAATCATTGATTTCAGGTCTGCAATAATTATTTTTAGTTGCTACTTTACTGAAGGATAACAAACAATCCAATTGCGCAATTAAGTTAGCATTTAATTGAATGGGTTGGATATAATCTGAAAGCGATAAAACCAAAGCGTCGAATAATCTCTCTTCTAATGCAAGAATCTTTTCTTCAGCACCTAAAATTTTAGCTTCTAGTTTTTTTAGTTCTTCTGTAATATATCTTTCAGCATTTGTAAGTGTCTGTTTTCTAATCCAGTTTTCAGGTATTAAACCTTGATTTTTATATTTATTAGTCACTTCAAGATAGTAGCCAAATACATTATTGAACCCAATTTTCAAATTAGCAATACCTGTTTTTTCAGCTTCAGTTGTTTGAATATCAACCAATAATGATTTGCTATTTTTCACAATATGTCTATAACCATCTAGCTCGTCATTAAAGTTATCAGCGATGACACCACCCTTTGCAAGATTGACGGGAGGGTCTTCCATAATCTCTTTTTCAATCTGATCTCGAATAGTTTTACAAGGATTGAGATTGTCTCCTATTTTCTTTAAAAAAGCATTTTCACTTTTTTCTAACAATGCTTTTGTAGGAACTATAGCATCCAATGCTCGCTTCAATTGAACCACTTCTCTTGGATTAATTTTGCCAAGTGGAACTTTTGAAATTAACCTTTCTAAATCTCCGATTTGTTGAATATTAGTTTCAATATCAAGTGCCTGTTCCTTATTTTTTAGCAGCCAATCTACCATATCCAATCGAGCTTCAATAGATGCTTGTTTCTTCAATGGAAGCACGACCCATTTTTTCAATAACCTTGCACCCATTGGTGAAACGGTTTTATCCAAAATGTCAATCAAAGGTATTCCGCTTGGATGATTGCTAAACGCTAATTCCAAATTCCGAATAGTAAAACGATCCAACCAAACATATTTATCAGGTTGAATTCGACTCAAATTATTGATGTGTTTGAGGTTGGTATTTTGAGTGGTAGCCAAATAATGAAGCGTAGCACCTGAGGCGATTTGCGCCAATTCCATTTCATCCACTCCAAATCCCTTTAGAGAACTTACCTCAAATTGTTCAATCAATTTTTCATGAGCATAATCCGTAGCATACACCCAATCGTCTAAAGGAAAAGTATAAAATTTATCTCCAAACTTTTTTTCAAAAAGAGAATTATTCTTTTTAGAATAAATAATTTCCGAAGGCTTAAAGCTTTGTAACAATTTATCTACATATGCATAATTACCTTCTGTGACTAAAAATTCACCTGTAGAAATATCTAAGAAAGAAACCCCTAAATGATCTTTTTTCCCAAAAGAAATAGAAGCTAAAAAATTATTCGTTCGATGATCGAGGAGTTTATCATTGACCGCAACACCAGGAGTGATGACTTCTGTTACTCCTCTTTTGACAATCTTTTTTTCCTTACTCGGTTTTTCGAGTTGCTCACAAATAGCCACTCGAAATCCTGCTTTGACTAAACGAGGCAAATACAAATCCATCGAATGATAGGGAAATCCCGCTAATTCAATATCAACACCTCCATTATTTCTTTTGGTTAAAACAATACCTAATACTTGCGAAGCGGTAACTGCATCTTCTCCAAAAGTTTCATAAAAATCTCCTACCCTAAAGAGCAAGATGGCTCCTGGATATTGTTCTTTTACTCCAAAATACTGCTTCATCAATGGAGTAACTTTCTTAGGTTTTGTCGTTGTTTTCCCTTTTTTTGCCAATGTTAATTTTTTTCCACAAATATAAGAATACAAGACTATTTTTTAAGTTTCAATGTGTATCTTTAAATTGAAACTCTAAAAGCAAGTTTAAAATTTTAACTCGCTGAAAATCAGGCTATTATAGACTGACCTCAAACTAATGCTATCATTTATATTGATAAAATCTTAATTTATTTTGTTGTCATGTTCATAAAATTCTGATTAGTCAGTACTTTAAAATTTAAAACCTGCACTTAGCAATGGTTAAAGAATAAATTTTTAAGAATGATACAACATTTTCAAGGACTCAAAAAAGAAGAAATTCAAAAAATGGTTGACTCCATTTCCTTAATTACTATTCTGATTGCAGGAGCAGATGGAAAAATAGATAATGAAGAAAAGGAATGGTCAGCAAAAATTGCAAAAATAAGAACCTACTCTAATCCAGATGTACTTCATGATTTTTATGTGGAAGTCGGTCGAAATTATTCTTCAAAACTCGATCTACTAATTGATGATTTACCTAATGATACTGACGAGAGAAATCAAATTATTTCTAGTCAGCTGAAAGAACTCAATGATGTTTTTCCAAAACTTGAGATCCATTATGCTGCGATTTTATATCAAAGTCTGGTGAGTTTTGCAAAACATGTTGCTAAGGCTTCAGGTGGCTTTTTGGGGATTGGAAGCATAAGTAAATTTGAAAAAAAATGGATTGATTTACCAATGATAACTCCCGTTATTGCTCCAGAAGAAGATGAGGAAATTTAAATTATAATTATTTGCTCATCTGGTAAAAAAAAGCAGTCCTTGCAGGTTTTTTAAAACCTGCAAGGACTGCTTTTTTTTATTTAACCACCTAATTATACAAACGACTAAAGTCGTTCATATAATTTTTTGAATATCGAACTCGAATGAATATCGAACTAAAGTGCGAGGTTTTAAACCTTTTCTGAGACCAATAAAAAATGAACGCTTCAACTATAAAGGACATTCTATAATTTCGGTTTCCTCCCCAGCTATACATTCTCCATCCTGAAAAATATCACAACTATTGACTTTGACATATCGATCACAGACATTCATCTCATTCCCGACAGCATCCGAACCATAACAAACTGTCATATAAGGATTATCAATTGCATCCATATAATTAAATCCATTTGGAGATTGAATATCATCATAGGCTAATTTTCCACCGTAAATCCAATCACACAAAGGTTTAAATAACAAAGGATCAGTACCTGATTTTACGATTTGATAATCTTCTTGTAAGGTACCATTATCATCATAATAAAATGCCGTAAGTGGATTGATATTGATCTCATAACAACCTAACAATAAACTATCATAATTAAATGTAGGTGGAAGATTAGAACCATTAGGATTGATATATCTAAAATTAAATGCGGTCAATCCTGAATAGGAAGGATAGAGGACTAGACTGTCTCCAGTTTCACAATCTATAATTTGAAATTGACCTCGATCAAATGCTGGATCGGATCCAGCAGGAACGGTACCATCAATGAATGCATTATAAATAAAATCTCCAGTACCTCCTATAAATTGAAATTTAATCCAATCTGCTACTGATGGATTACCTGGTACAAATCGAATCAATTTTCCATTCACTTTGAGCTCATCAAATTTTAAAAATGTATTGGTTGAAGGATCTGTAATCGGGCCATATGCTTCCAAGGTAATTACCCCTGAAATTGTATCAGGATCACCACCTAATGTATCAGAAACTATACAATCGGTTCCATAGTCAATAATCAAAGTATTGGGTGAACCTGTCGTGGAAGTAATTGTTGGACACATCCTAGTTACCGCTTGGTCGGGGCCTTGTAGTCCGTGCATGTTAGGAGTAAGCAGCGCTATGGTAAAAGAATTGGTAATCATTCGCATCAAATAATTTTGCGAAACCACAAAACTTTCAGCACCATCAAATTCAGTATAATTACTTGGAGTATTATTAACCACCTTAGGTTCAGGTGAAACAAGTTGATCTTTTTTACAGGAGTAAAAAAGTGAAATAGCTAAGATAGCTATTAGGCTAAGCGTTAGATGTTTTCTCATGTTAGTGTTTGTAAAAAAATATAAAATAAATTATTCTAATCTGTATTCACTTGAATATCAATACCATAAAGAATTTGGGAGATTTTTTGAGGGGAAGTAATTGTCTATGATGGAGAGTATTATTACAATAATAGGTTTTGTTAAAGATAAAATCAAGAATTCTAACAAAATCAAAATATTTAATTTAGATTTATGCGTTGCTTTTACCTGTTACAATTTTGGATAAAATTTAGAAAACCAACAAAAAAAAATAATCTATGGTAAGTCAAGCTAGACTTCACGACGCTTTTGGAGAAATTATTTATGCTGTTGCTATTGCTGATGGCTTGATACAAGAAGAAGAATTGCATGTAATTAATGAAAAATTGGAAGAGGTTTCTTGGGGAGGTGATGCCAAATGGTCTTTTCATTGGGAACGAAAAAAAGGGACCGAATTAAAAACGGCTTACCTGAGAGCATTGGATACTTTTAAAGAAAATGGGCCTACTCCACATTATTATGAACTTATTGAAATTTTAGAAGAGATCGCAAAGGCTAGTGATGGATTTGAAAGAAAAGAAGGGCAAGTCATTTCGATTTTTAATAAATCGCTTCGATTACATTTTTTAGAATACCTTAATGAAAATAGGTTGACTAGGAAGAAGTGAATTTTTAATCAAAATCAAAATGTCAATCAAAATCAAAACTTAGTTAGTACGGTGAAACCCTGTGATTTTTGATTGACATTTTGATTTTGATTTAAAAATTTGATTTAATTTTGCAATTTCCAAATCCAAGTTCCCTTCGAATTAAAATACCCAATCTTATCTCCTTGTTCTACTCGAAATAATCCATTGCCAGCATAGCTGATGAATTCGTAATTGGGCGCAACAATTATTTCTCCTTTAAGATTGGTTAAACCACTAAATCCTTTGATTCTGACTTTGGCATAGCCTTGATAGAATGGTTCTATTTTATCGTATTTCGTAGTGATAATGGGCATCCCATTTTGATTGATAATTCCCCACTTTCCATTTTTTTGAACAATGGCGAATCCATATTGGAACGACTCCGCATAGTCATAATATCCATCATAAAAGCGAGCATCTTCGGTAATAAAATAAAAATTGCCATCCGCTCCTTTGATCAATCCTCTACGATTGGAGTAGCCTACTAATCCTTTTATACTTGGTGTAATTTCTTCTTCACCATTTTTATTAATGACTCCTGCTTTTCGCATGCCTTTAAAGACCATTGCTTTCTCATCTTCATAATCTAAACATCTTGAATACTTTAATGGAACAACTTCTTTTCCATTTTTATCCACATATCCACAAGCTCCATTCTTTTGTACAGCAGCCCTGCCTTCATGAAATTGAGAGACCTTAGAATATTTACATTCTATCACAATTTCTCCATGAGGATTAATAAATCCAAACTTATTTTTAAGTTGCACTTTTGCTAAACCTTCATGAAAGGATTCGATTCTATTAAATGACTTTTTAGTTTCTAAATTACCCGTACGATTCAATAATCCATATCTCACTTTTTCTTTTCCTAACTGAACAATGGCAACACCATGCTCATTAAATGGATAAATATGATTGTACTTTGGACGTAGAAAATATTCCCCTTTTTTATTAATCAAACCATATTTTCCATCCACTACTACCCTAGCAACATTATCTTCAAAATCAAATGCTTTTTCAAATTTGGAAATAATTACTTTTTCATCTTCATCATTAATATATCCTACGCCTGAAGAAGTGGAAACCCAAGCCAAGCCATCTTTAAAATTTCCAACTCGACTATACTTGAATTCAATAACAATGCGTCCCTCCAGATCAATAAAGCCCCATTTGTTTCCGAGTTGAGCCGCCGCATAGCCCTCTTGAAATTTACCGATTTTTCTATAACGACATCTAATAATTTCTTTTCCATTTAAATCAGAAAATCCCCAAAGTCCTTTTTTTGCAACTGCCAATCTGCCTTCACTCACCTCTCCAATTTCATCATATTTTAAGTCCACAGCTACTTCGGCGAGCGTATCGATTAATCCTACTTTCGAAGCATTCTTATATACTTTCAAAATTTGATAATCTGTATTATCCAAAAATTGAACACCATTGTATTGACATTTTAACAATGTACTTCCATCCGTTTTTATCGCTCCGTAATTACCTCCTTTTTCTACGATTCCTATTTGGTTGATAATATTTTCAGCATGAGAAAATTGCGGATTGCGGATCACTTGACCTGCGGTATCAATATATCCCCAGTTACAATTTTCACAAATCATCTCTGCTTTTTCTCGAAACTCTTGATCGTGCAAAGTATAATCAACCATGCCACTTGGAGATAATAAATTCATTAAATATTCTTTTACCGTTCCTAGACCTTGCTTTTTATTATTCAACTCACCAGAAAGTTTTCCTTGCATACTCATACGAGCAATCCCTTCGTGGAAGTCATCAATAAATGCATAATCTTTAACTAGGAATGCTCCATTTCTCCCAATCAAGCCTTGTGTTCCATTTTCAAATACTACTCTTGCAGAAGGATAACCATGATGAAAATCCGAAAGTCGTACATCCAATAATTCCACAGGAGTAATCAATAATCCATTGCGATTATCCACCAATCCAAATATCATATCAAAACGATAGGCTGTTTTATTAAATGAATATTTATTGGATTTTTCGATACCAACTAGAGTAAAATTAATATCCTTTTCCATTTGGATATAATCAAATACAGGCTCAATATGAGTACTTCCATCTTCTAATTTTCGAAGTCCCCATTTATCTTGTTTGGCATTATAATACCATTCGAATTGATCCAATTGATAATCACTTGCATCTACATTTCCTATTCCTTCATTTTGGTTTTTCTTACCTCCTATTTTTAAAGTCAAATGATTTTCAAATTGATCTTCTCCTTTTAATTCGCCACTCTCATTAAAATTAAGAACCGTCAACACTTTATTTCGATAAGCCTTAGCTTTATTTTTTTCAATAACAATCTTATCATATTTTGGAACCACTTGCTCCTCCCCTTTGAAATTTACGACACCTAATTTTTGATCGTTTTTCACCACACATATATTGGATTTGAGCGGCGTAATATATTGATATTGAAATGGAATAATAATATGATCGCCTATCGTAACGACTCCCCATTGACCTTGGTAATTCACCCGAAATTGATCTTTTGCAAAAGATTGAATTTCGTTATATTTTAAATCTAGAATTTTATTTCCTTTAGCATTTAGCAATCCTAATTTTTTCTGATTTTTAGCTAAAACATATTTTTTAGAAAAAACATAATAAGATTCATATTCGCCTCTTGTAATCAGTTCTTGATTAGAAACCGAATACAAGTACACTCGACTATTTGAAATTAACTTGATAAAATTATCTGAAAGATTAAAGAAAGATTGGAAGGAAGGACGAATCAACAATTTTCCATTTTGATCAACTGCTCCCCACTTTTTATTTTTTTGAAAAAAGAAAAGATTAGAATTATAAATTTTTATTTCATCTGATTCAGGTTTTAAAATCTCATTTCCATTTATGGAAAGCAAGCCTTGTTTTTCACCTATCCTTGTTTTAAAAAAATCATCCTCAAATAATTCTATTTCATCATACTTGGGCGTCGATAATATTTTGCCATTGGTATCTGCTAATCCCCATTTTCTATTTTTTTGAAATCCAATGAATTCTCCTTTCCAAATATGTATTTGTTCATAGCCATTTTTCAATATTACTTTTCCTTGAATATTGATAACGGTCCAGTCCGATACATCCAACACGGCAAACAATAAAGAATCTAAAATTTTTATATCATCATATTGGGCAGGAATGATTTCACGTCCGAAATGATTGAGTAATCCTATTCTTCCCTCTCGCTGCATGGTGGCATAACCATAATCTTTAAATTCACCTATGGCATCATATTTAGGTTGAATGACTACCTTCCCCTTTGCATTCATCATTCCCCACAGTTGCTTTATTTTGACTGGGAAAAAAGGTTCTTGAACCCTTTGCCCAACCTGACCAAAAATGACTCCACCAAAAAATTGGACTAAAAATATGGTTAATATAATTCGCACTCTTGAATAGCTGGTTGTGGTTTAAAAAAATGGTATTGAAAATGCTAGTGTTTATAGAAGTGAATGAAGTCACTTTATTGTAAGAGAAAGAAATTTTTCATAGTTTTCTAGTCTCACTCTGACTAATAACGAAAGGATGCAAAAATAAGTATTTTTCAAAACAAGTGAGAATAATTATTAGCTATATTTGTAAAAAACAAGCACATTATATTACAAACATATAACATGTATACTTCTTTCTTTTTTTACGTCCTAATATTTGTAATCTCCTTCTAAGATAACAATTTTAGAATGTTAAAAAAATAATTACTTTTACAAAAAAGCATACTTATGAATACCGATCATCCAAAATGGAATTTTCAAGAATTTTCTGCTTTTCTAATGTTATATGCTGCAAGTGCTGATTTTGTGGTAACAATAGAAGAGAAAGATGCCATTTTAAGAAAAGTGGATGAAACCACTTTTAGTATTATTGAAAAAGAATTTGAGACACTTAATGATGCTCAAAAAATTCAATTAATTCTTTCCTACAAAGGGTTGTATTTTCCAACTGCTTCCCGTACCAATGAATTATTAGCATTAATCAAAAGTGAATTTCTTGCTGATGGGGAATTTAATTTATTGGAACAAAATCTTTATCGGATTTTGAAAAAACTATTGTAACGATTACGTTACTTAAAAAATAAGCATGTCAAAAAACACCTTTCCTTTTACACAGGTAACCATTTCTAACCAACTTGGACGGAGCATTAAATCACCTATCCATGTGAGTAATTTGGAAACGTTAGGTATTGATTCCAAATTATTTTTAGATAAATATACTCCTCTTTTTGCTGAATTACCTTGGGATCCTTACGACGCAAGAAGACTTCGTTTGGAGTTTTTAAAAAATAAATTTCCACAAGATGCTGATGCCATTCAAGAGGATTTTGCGAATTATTTTACTGGTAAAATCTCTTTAGATCATTTTGAAAAATGGATCACTCAATTGAAAGGGAAGGATGTGGAAGCCTTTGAAAAAATCCAACCTTGGCGTAGGCGTTCAGTTGCTCAATTTGCGTTAAATAAAAGACAAGGAAAGTATTTTATCACTCGCCAACCTGTTCCTCAATTTGCACAAAATTTAGATGACTCTGATTTCCGATCTCTACCAAGGGTCTTCGAAGAAGCACCAGAGCATCATATTGAGAACCATCTTTTTAGTACTTTTTTAATTCGTATTTATAAATTAGTTCAAGAACTACGTCCTGATTGTAAAGCTACGGTTACGGCTCATTTTATGAGTGTCAAAGCCACCGAAGCTGCTCCGGGCGACAACTCTCCTGAAGGGGCACATGAAGATGGTGCTGATTATATCGTTTCCGCATTGGTCGTCAATCGTATCAATCTCAATGGTGGAGAATCTCAAATTTTGGAAAAATTAGAGGACGGCACTAAAGAAATTATTTTTAAACATACGCTCCAACCTGGCGAATTTATCTTCCAAGCGGATACTGGTGAAGAACTCACTTATGGGAATGACTTATGGCATCATGTTACCCCTTTTAGTATTGCAGATGCTAGTCAAGGTGAAGGATGGCGAGATATTATTGGGTTTGATATTTCTTTGACGGACGCTGAGGATTGACGTACACTTCGTTTGACGTACGCTTTGCTTGTCGTACGTTCACTTCGTTCTCTTTTGGTACGCTTCGCTTGACGTTTCGAAAAACTCAGGAGATACGTAATACATTATTCGAAACGTCAAGCGAAGCGTACCACAAGAGAACGAAGTGAACGTACGTCAAGCGAAGCGTACGTCAAACGTAAAAAACAGCTTTATCAAGCGAGGTTCCATATTTAAAATTCACTTTCAATTCTAGCGTTTCCCCTGCTTTTACCTTGACTGGTTTTTTTAATTTTACAACTGTTGGCGGCATCAGACTATCTGTGCCTGTGAAGTTAGCACCCTCTGCACATTGTACCCATGAGTTGAGATAAGCACAATTGATCGTTCCGCTTAACAATGCTTTTACTTTTATTTTTTTGATAACAGGGTTTGCTTTTTCTCTGTAAAGATTAATCGTATTGACTGTTTTCTGAGTGGTCATCAACGTAGGCAAATGACGTGTGAACATGATCGGATAATGTTTGATTTTTTTATCAAAATCTGCATTTCCTAATTGTACTAGATTAATGATTTTTTCTGGAATTAATTTTCCGCCAGGTTTTAAAAACTTTCGCATGTGTTGAAATATCTGAACTTGATATTCATTGGCACAATAGATACTCATCAATTCTCCAACAATAAAATCAACCTTTTCAGGTAACTCCAATTTCATCGCATCACCTACTATAAATTCTACTTTTTTATCCCATCCTTTTTTCTTTAATTCTTTTTTGATAAAAGAAGTAAGATTTGGATTGTTCTCAATCAAGTAGGCTTTTTTTACATAGGGTAAAAAATATTGTGTCAAGGCAAGCGTTCCTACGCCAACTTCACAAACTACTTTTCCTTTAAAATTATTATATTTTTTAAATGCTGCTCGAAAAGCATCTACCCTAACTTGATCTGTCTCCATTATTTTATAATAAATAGCTGGAAAGCCATAGTGCTTGGGGTCAAATGTTTGGGCATCCAATAACGCATATTTAAGATCAGGATATTGGTCTACTATTTTGGAAACAATTTTTGACATGAAAACTTTATTTTAAATGAAGAAAATTTTAATCAAAATCAAAATGTCAATCAAAATCAAAACTTGAGCAATGGCTTTCACCATTCGTTTTTGATTTTGATTGACATTTTGATTTTGATTACCAAACGGTTATCCCATTTCAGCAACTTTTATCATCGTATCTTCCACTTGCTGAACAAGTTCAATATATCGAGGATTTCTTTTTGTAGTTCGATCTCTGACCAAAGGTAAATCAACATGAATATGTTCAACAAATCTTGATGGTGCAGATTTCATAATATAAATATCGTCCGCTAAATAAACCGCCTCAGGAATATCATGAGTTACAAAAATCACCGTAGGATGATATTCATTCCAAATATCTAACAACAAATCTTGCATTTGCAAACGAGTCCGAACATCCAATGCTCCAAAGGGTTCGTCCATCAAAAGGATATCCGAATTAGCTAACAAACTTCTCGCAATGGCTACCCTTTGCAACTGCCCTCCTGACAAAGTGGGATATTGTGCATACTTATGTTCATGCCCAGCTAGTCCTACTTTTTCAATCAATTCCATTGCTTGAGCGTCTCTTTCTTTTTTGGAAATACCTTTAAAATTTAAAGCTAAACCAACGTTGTCCAAAACGGATAACCATGGCAAGGAAGAGTATTGTTGGAAAACCATACTGACTCGATTATCTTTCCCAACTGGTTTATTATTGACTAACAATTTTCCTTCTGAGGGTTCTTGCAACCCAGCGATGTATCTTAAAACTGTTGACTTTCCACAACCTGACATTCCTAATATCACAATAAATTGTCCTTGTGCAGGTTTGTCCTCCACTAGAAAATCCAAGTCTTTGATGATCCAATTTTTACCACCATCATAACTTTGACCCATGCCGCGCATTTCGATGATGTTGTCTAGGTCTGTATCTGTGAATTGAGGCATACTGTTTTTTATTTTTCTTTTTTACTGCGGGTTAAAACCCAGCAGCTACATTAAATCTTCGACAATCCTTTTTTCCAAAGTTCATATTCTTCTGATGAAAAGAAATCTGGAAAATCTTGAAACGCATCTTCCAAATCAGGAATGGTTGCATTAAATTCTCGGATGATTTTACTTAAATTATTTGTCGCACTTTCGTAATCTTTCTTTTTGATGTAAGCAATTGTTTTTGCAAAATATCCAAAAATTAACCCTGGTCGTTGTTCGATAAATTTATCACAATAAAAAATTGCTTTATCATAATCACCATTATTGAGTAATGCGTTGGCTTCGTAGTAATCCAGAACTGCATCATTGCCAACTCGCTTACTCAAATGATGTATGGCTTTTCGAGTCGCTTCCACATTGCCTTTGTACATATTCAATTGAACCGCATTGAGGATATTAAATCTTTCTTCATTAGGAAAAGCTTTATCGAATGCTTCCAAATTTTTATATAAATCATCTTCATTTAGATGACTCAGGATATTTATTTTTTGTACATGAAAAAATGGATGCTGCAACAACCGTGGATCTATCATTTCAAAAGAGTCCAATGCATTTTGGTAATTTTGCAACAACATTTCTTTTTGCGCTTTTACCATAAATGCAGTTCCTTCGGTATAGTATTTTTTGATATTCAAATCCTTTTTTCCTTTCCCATCAAAACCTACTTCCATAAATACTAAATCACGAATGGTTTCACTTAGTTGTTGTCCTGTATTGTAGTAATATCCTTCCGAAATTCGAATTTGATCCAAAATTTTTTCAAATTGAAATTCGATATAATTAAAACTTACTCCATTGAATAAGCGAAATACTGCCCAAGGATTTTCATCATCATCTCGATAAACTCGCGTCACTTCAAAAATAAAATCACCATGCATTACCGTACTTAGAATCCCATCGCCCAGTTTGAAATGATTATTGAGGGTATGATTTAAGGCATAACTCAAACCACCTCCAGCATGGTATCCTTCAAAAATTCTTTTTTGCAATCCTGCTTCAAATAATGAATTATTAAATAAAGTCGGGTCACGATTGATGATGGAGGTTTCTAATTTTTCACAAAAAGAAATTAATTCCCCATCGGTTATTTTATCTTTTTCTTCACAACTTGAAAGAGTAGCAATCAAAAAAAACATCAACAATGGTTTGCATATTTTTATCATGCAGTCGCTGTCGTATTTCTATTTTGGAAAATTTTAAACTCTCCATATAAAATAAACAATACTCCTCCAATTAATAAAATTGGTAATAAGGAACTCATGATCCAACCTGCATTTGGTAAAATCACTTGCAACAAAATGGCTAACAAAATTCCTCCAAGTACCAATCCTATTCCATATTGAGATTCCGTTAATCCACTAGATCTAGTTTTCTCATATTTATGAGGAAACAATCTTTTATCAATAAATACAAAAATCTGATCTTGTAAAAATCCAATAATGATAATCACAATCAACCCTGCAAATACCTTTTCAATTTGACCTTGCCTTGCTTTGATATACATCAATGAACCAATTCCACCCTGCCGATTGAGTAATTCCGCAATGATAATATAAGTCCATGATATGGCAGTCAGTACTCTAATATCATCCATCAATCGAGACATTACGGAAGGAATATAAACCGATTTTATGGTTTGCCAATCTGTAGCACCAAGGGTGAAAACTGTTTTTAAATAAACATCTTTCACTTCATAAATCCGTTGTGCAACTACAGGAAGGAGATACACTAAAATACCAAAAGCTAAAAATGCGATCTTCATTTTATCATCTATCCCAAACCAAATTATAAATAAACCAGTCAAGGCTGTCAATGGTAAAAACCGCATCGCATCAACTTGCTTGCTAAACAAACCTCTAAATAATGGAAATAATCCAATTAAAAAACCAATGGGAATAGCGATTAATAATGCCCAAAAATATCCTTGGATATTTAGCCAGACTGACCGCCTTGTCTGTGTAACGAGTTGATCCTCTTGAATTAATTCGGGAAAAGATTGGACCACTTGAAGTGGTGTAGGAAATAATGGATATACTTTTTCAAATTCTGTAGCATTCGCAAAATTCAAAGAATCCACTTGTGCAATGGAATCTAAATATCTTTGATGTACTTCAGGATCTTTTCCAATTGAAGATTCTAATTGGGTATCAAATCCTTCAATGACAGGTCGTTCAATAGCTAACATTTCAGCTACTGCCCACCATATCAAAATTAAAATAACAAATCCAATTAATCCTAAAATTATACTTTGTGAGCTTTTGAGTTCTCCTCTTAGTTTGAAAAGTTCCATTGGCAAGAATTGTCTTGAAAGGATGGTTTTTGATTATGGATTTAAGATTATGGATTAAGGGTGTTAAGAAAACGTATTGTGATTTTATAGCCGCAGATCTATGCTGACTTTCATGATTTATCTATAACGCGTTTTTCGACAATCATACAAAAATCAGCGTAAATCTGCGGCTATAAAATCACAATATATTTTTCTTAAAACTCCTAATTAAGGATTCAAGATTATTCGAAATCCATAATCTTGAATCCACAATCATTAATCATTTTACTGACCCAGTAATTCAAAGTCTGTTCTTCTATTTTTTGCTCTACCCGCATCCGTATCATTATCTGCAACAGGTTTGTCTGGTCCATTTCCTTTTATGATAAAACGGTTACGAGGCATATTATGCTCTTCGATCAAATAGTCGGCAACAGACTGTGCACGTTTTAATGAAAGTGCTTTATTACTTGCTCGACTTCCTACATTATCAGTATTTCCTTCGATACGAATACGAGAAGTAAATACTTTTGCAATATCTACGAATTCCTTATCGATAATGTATTTTGAATTTTCATCTAATTGATATTCTCCAGTACGGAACGAAATACTCACTTGCTTAGTTGAAAGCGCAGTTTTAGTTTCCTCCGTTTTAGTTGCTTTACTGTAATCCTTAGTTTTTTCTGGAAAATGTGCTTCACCTCCAAGCGTGACTGAGTTGACCAAAGCAGGATAAGCAATTTGTCTCCATGCAGGAACTTTTCCTTCGATATATCCTAAGTCTCGATATTTGTCCGTCATATTTCTATACAAATCGTCACCAGCTACACCTGTATAATTTGCATTTAATCGGAAGAAATTTTTGTTATCACCATGAGTAGCTAAACGAACATTTCCAATCATTTCATCAGAGTCCGCAACTGATAACGGAGTCCCTCTTTCTGTGAATTCTTCAGATAAAATTTTAGCTGCTTTTCTTCTTGCTGCAGGATCAGAGTTAATCTCAGCTGCACCTTTCATCCAACCTTCATAAAGTTGTTGCAGCCTTTCTTGGTTGCTATCCGCAAATTTTCTTTTTGCAATAAAAACATCCGCAATGATGTATGCAGCAGATTTAGAATTTTCCAAAACTCTTGAACCTGGTACTGCTTTTAAACTCAAAATATCATCTGGACTCCAAACTACGGCTGCATCTGCACGACCACTTTTAAATACTTCGGCTGCATCAATTGCACTTGGTTGTCCTAAAATTTCAACGTCTTTTACTGAAAGTCCACCGGCTTCCATCAACCAAATCAAAAATGAATGAGAAGGTGTCATCTCAGCTACTGCAATCTTTTTTCCTTTTAAATCTGATACTTTTGTAATTCCTCTTCGTGCCACAATTGCATCTCCACCTCTTGACCAATCCGCTTGAAAAAGTACTACTGGATCAAAATCCATCAATCCACCTACCTCTGGAGGGAAGGCATCAATTGTTGTCCACAGTAAATCTACATCACCTGATTTGAATGCATTTCGAGAAGCATCATAATCATCCAATACTTTAAATTCTACTTTAAAGCCATAGTCTTTATAGAACCTAGAACTGGTCGAAGGTTCAAATCCTTCATTAAAATATTGTCCACCAGCATATCCACCCCACGTAACTACTCCGATTTTAATTACATCTTTAGAATTGCTACTTGAATTGTTCGTATTTGTAGAAGTATTGTTATTAGTTGCACCATTATTCCCATTCTCTACATCTTGCTTCATCTGATCTACGGTATCTCCAAGACCAGTCTTTTCCATTAAAAATTTTCCACCAAAGAAAATTGCACCAACGAGAACTAATGTGAGCAATAATTTTGAAAATGTTGTGAGTCTTCTTGCCATTTTTTTTCTAGTTAATTTGTAAGTTAAATGTTATAAATTGTCTAGTGAAAGGGGATTATAGATAAAGATTTTAAGAAATTAGACTTAAGATGTAAGACAACAATTAATTTCGAAATTTCTTAGGTCTTATATCTTAAGTCTAAATCGTTTTTACTCAAACAATGAGTCGTATTGATTAGAGTGTCCTGACTCTCGGATAGGTTTTTTGATTGGTTCATTTAAGTCCAAAACATCATTATCGCTATTTGCTTTTTTAACGATGTCTGTTTTTTCTTCACCTAACAAAATAGACACGCCTTCTTTTTCCCACTTCTCCAACATCTTCATTCCTTCTTCTTCGAATACTCCATTTTGTAAATCTACAGAATCCATAAAGCTTGAAGACATTTCCATAAAACGTTCCATCTCTCCTACTTTATTACTTACATCATCTGCTACTGCTTCCATTGCCATATCAAACATTGCACGTTTATCAGGATTCCCTGAAATAACACTTGCTGCAGATTTCATTGCACCAGCACTCGCTTTGATTGCTTTGTACTCTTGCTCTTTGACCATCACTTGATCCTTGACATCTTCCAAAAGAATCTCAGAATTTTCATACATCTTGGTCAAAACACGATATAAGACTTCCATTTTTTTATATAAATCTTCCAAACGCATATTCGACTCTTTCAATCTCCCTGCTTTTCGAGATTTCAAAATCATAATATTCTGTTTGTTTACTTCTTTCGCTTTACTCGCTTGAGTCAAGTTACTTTGGATTTCTCTACGGTTGTTGACAATCAACTCTTTGAGTTTATGCATTTGACCTTTGAGTTTTCCAATTTGTTTATTCATTTTACCCAAGTTACTTTGCAAATCATCGGTATATGATTTCAAAATTCCAATAGGATCAATTTGAACAAACCAGCCTGTAATCCATCGCATAACACTCTTATACATGTAGGAAACTAGTGCCCGCATTTTAGGATCTAAGACCATATATATGATAGCCGCCAAAACAGCTAACATCGCAACCAAATAAACGGTGTTGGCAGCCAATGCTGCAAGCACTCCCATATAAGTCACTAATAAATACCCTACACCTCCGACAATAGCAGCTAAAAATATAGCTCCAGTTACCCCTTCAGGTTTTTGCCAAAATGATTTCGGTTTAAAATCTTGCATTTCCATATTCTAAATTATTGTATTAATGTGTTAATGTGTATAAGTGTATATGTGTTTTCAAAAATCGAGTGCAACATATACACCCATACACATATAAACTTAAACACATATTTACTTCAAATATTTTTTCATGTTTGCAATATCTCTTTGAATCTGCGAAATTACGAGATTATAAGATGCTACAAAATTATTTTTAGTAGTTTCTACTTTGACAGTTGCAGAAGAAATGCTCTTTTTCATTTGTTCACTTTTCGCTTGATGATCTGCAATCTCTTTTTTAAGGCGTTCTATTTGAGTCGTCTTTTCTTGGATTAAATTATCATGTTGTTTTATCAATTGCTCCTTATCACCAATCTGTTTGCTCTTTTGATTCGCCAATGCTTGAGCAAATTTTGACTCTTCTTTTTTTAAAATATCAATGTAAAAATTAGCGGTCTCTATTAATTGTTTTGGAGTAGCCCCCATTGTAGATGCGGCTGCAAAAGCAGATTGATAGCGAGTAGGTTCATCCATTGGCATCTTTGCCAACTTGTGTAAACTTTGTTTGTATTCCAAATAATCAAACCCATCCAAGTTATTGGCCTCCATCGCTTTTAACAAAATATCTGTAAATTTTGAGGTCGCTTTCCCAGCAGGCACCGTGGTATTGGTCGGAGTTGCAGGACTAGTGGCAGGTTTGGATGTCGTTTTGTTCGTAGATGGTGTAGCTTTTTTGGTAGGTCGAGAAGGAACTATATCTGAATCCTCTTCTGTTTTATCACCCATTTTCTTTTTAAATTCCTCATCATCTACTACAAACCATCGCTTCAAGTTTTTTAACATACTCTGTTAAGCTTAATTTTGAATTAAAATTGTCCCAATCATCGGGAGGAAAATCTTTAGTTACTGATTTCCAACTATAGTAATACGGTATTATTCACAATTGTTTGACCGAAAGGTAATGCTTTCGATAAACCTTAAAAAAATTTCTACAAAATAAAGAAAAATTAAACGAATTATTAATTTGTTGAGACTATTTATGATGGAAAACATTAGGAAATCCTACAATTTGATACGCATTTTTAAATGGACATACATTTCATCCAGCAATCAACTTTTACAGATGGCCAAAAAATCAAAGAAAAATAGGCTTTTGTAGGAATAGAATTTGGAGATATGTGATTTTTTGCCACATAGGTCACAATAGAAGTTTTCACAATAGGACACAATAGGACACAATAGGTTAGGTATGTGTTCTATTGTGAAAAAACCTATGTGATCTATGTGGCAAAATTCAAAGTAATGCAAGCCGCTATGTTATGCACATCCAACTAAATTCCCTAATTTTAGCTTTTTAA
Source organism: uncultured Saprospiraceae bacterium (assembly GCA_937918905.1). GTDB lineage: Bacteria > Bacteroidota > Bacteroidia > Chitinophagales > Saprospiraceae > CAJQQY01. The sequence continues at coordinate 1,105 of CAKZSH010000236.1, read as the reverse complement.
AATGGAAAAACAAACAACGAAATGAACGACAAAATTATCTATGGGATACAACAAATAGGAGTAGGTGTTGATGATGCTGAGAAACTATTTAAATGGTATGCAACCAAATTAGGGGCTGACGTAAAAGTCTTTGATGATAACAATACTGCTACACATATGGCTAAATATATGGGTGGCGAACCTCATGATAAAAGAGCTATCATGGCGTTGAACCTGCAAGGAGGAAGTGGTTTTGAAATATGGCAATTTGAAGATCGAACTCCTCAAAAACCTGAAAACCCCATTCAACTAGGCGATACAGGAATTTTTTCCATTAAGGTAAAAACTCGAAATGCTAATATTGCTTACAATGAGATAAAGTCAAAAGGTGTTGAACCTATTTCTGAGATTGTACAAGATCCGAATGGCATCAAGTCATTTTATGTAAAAGATCCTTGCGATAATATTATTCAAATCAAAGAATTCAACAATTGGTTTGCCGAAGGAAAAAATATGGGAGGTTTGTTTGGTTGTACGATTGGAGTTACTGATATTGAAGCTGCTAAAAAATTATATGTTGATGTATTGGGTTACCAACAAGTGATTTATGATAAAGAAGGTATTTTTCCTGATTATGCTGCATTGGAAGGAGGAGGTGAAAATTTCCGAAGAGTATTGTTAGCAAAATCTCAAAAGACGGGAGGCTTTGCAAAACTTTTTGGGACGAGTCAAATTGAATTAGTTCAGGTTCAATCTAGAAAACCTAACAAGATATTTGCAAATCGCTACTGGGGTGATATTGGATTTATTCATTTGTGTTTTGACATTCGAAATATGGATGCGGTGGTGAGAGATTGTAAAGCGGCTGGATTTCCATTTCAAGTCTTGGTAGCTGAAGAATTTGATATGGGTGATGCCAATGGAAAATGGGGCTATCTCGAAGATCCTGACGGCACTTTGATTGAATTTGTGGAAGCATTAAAAATTCCTTTGATAAAAAAAATAGGCTGGTCCATCAATATGAAAAAAAGAAATCCGACAAAACCTTTACCAAATTGGTTGATAAAGGCGATGTCGTTTAATCGTGTAAAATTTTGAAAACGGTCGCTTCGCTTGACGGGCATTC
>CAKZSH010000235.1 GCA_937918905.1 uncultured Saprospiraceae bacterium | reverse complement strand
GTTACTCAACATCCAACATATACAGGGACAAGTGATAATGAATTACTTGAATCAGGAAAAATTATTTCAGAATATTAAAAAAATATTTTGAGATAAGAATAAAAAAATCCCAAACTTTCAATCTGAAAGTTTGGGATTTTTTTTTACTTCTTTATCAAAATCTTAGATAATCAACATCGCGTCACCATAACTAAAGAAGCGGTATTTTTTCTTAATCGCTTGTTGGTAAGCCTCCATAATCAAATCCTTTCCACCAAATGCAGAAACCATAATCATCAAACTAGATTTAGGCAAGTGGAAGTTTGTAATCATCGAATCAGCAATACTAAATTCAAATGGAGGATAAATAAATTTATTCGTCCAACCTTCTGCCATTTTTAAAGTTCCTTCTGCCGAAACTGCGGATTCAATCGTACGCATAGAAGTCGTTCCAATAGAACAAATTCGTTTTTTTGCAGCAGAAGCAGTATTCACCATATCAGCAGAATGTTGTGGAATATTGAAATATTCTGCATCCATTTTATGCTTTGAAAGATCTTCTACATCAATACTTCTAAAAGTACCCAAACCAACATGAAGGGTTACAAAAGCAGAGTTGACTCCTTTTAATTCCAATCTTTTCAATAACTCTGTACTAAAATGCAAACCAGCAGTTGGAGCTGCAACAGCACCCATATTTTTAGCATATACCGTTTGGTATCTTTCTCGATCAATTTCTTCTACTTCACGATTCAAATATTTAGGAAGTGGCGTATTTCCAAGTTCTTGAAGTCTTTCTTGAAATTCCTCTTCAGTTCCTTCAAAAAGGAATCGAATTGTTCTTCCTCTAGAGGTCGTATTATCTACTACTTCAGCAATAAGGATTTCATCCTCGTCATTTTTGTCATGGAAATATAACTTGTTTCCAACTCTGATTTTTCGAGCAGGATCAACCAATACATCCCAAAGACGAGCTTCATGATTTAATTCTCTTAATAGAAAAACTTCGATTTTAGCACCAGTTTTTTCTTTGCATCCATATAATCTAGCGGGGAATACCTTTGTATCATTATGTATGAAACAATCTCCTTCTTCAAAATATTCAAGAATATCTTTGAACATTTTATGCTCAATTTTTCCAGAATCCTTATGAACGACCATTAATCGAGATTCGTCTCGGACTTCTGATGGATATTTAGCAACTAATTTTTCAGGTAAATCGAAATTAAATTGGGAAAGCTTTGTCCTCATGAAAGATAATTTTTTTTGATTTTATGGCAAATTCTCCTTTAAAATGGGAGGAAATTGTCCAAAAATGCCTTTTTTCTAAAAGACCTGCAAAGGTAATAATTTTGAGGATTAATTAAGGATATATCGTAACAAATTGTTGTAAAAATCTGTTAGTCGATTTTTTATCCAAATTTCAATGAAGGTAATTGATGATTAGGTAATGGATGTGCGGATGAATTACTAGCTAAGATTTAGGAACGTTTAGTCCATTGAAATTTCGATTTTGATTTATAAACTTATCCTTTTTGAAAAAAAAAATATTATTATCTTTATTAGAAGTAACTAATCCAAGGGTTTTACCGTTATAATTGTTGGAAAAAACTAATATAACTTCTTATAAAAAAAAATCTACCAACCTAATAAAAATAAAATCTCAATGGCGAAAATTCTGATAGTTGATGATAACCAAAGTATCCGTAACACTTTAAGAGATATTCTTGAATTGGAAAAATATGAAGTGGACGAAGCTACGGATGGCATCCAATGTTTGGGCAAACTGAAAAAGGCGAGCTATGATGTGGTTATCATGGACATCAAAATGCCTAAAATGGATGGGATGGAAGCATTGGAAAGAGTGCAAATGATTTCCAGCGATACACCTGTGATTATGATTTCGGGACATGCTAATATTGATACCGCAGTAGATGCTGTAAAAAAAGGAGCATTCGATTTCATTGCTAAACCACCAGATTTAAATAGACTATTGATTACGGTTCGAAATGCAATGGATAAATCTAGTTTGATAACTGATAATAAAGTTTTAAAGCGTAGAGTTAGCAAAAAGAAAACTCAAGTTATCATTGGAGAGTCAGAACCGATCATGAGAATCAAAGAGACGATTGATCGAGTTGCTCCTACAGATGCAAGAGTTTTGATTACAGGATCAAATGGTACAGGAAAGGAATTAGTAGCACGTTGGTTACATACCAAAAGTGGAAGGGCAGATGGTCCAATAGTAGAAGTGAACTGTGCAGCTATCCCATCAGAGTTGATTGAAAGTGAATTATTTGGACATGAAAAAGGATCATTCACAGGTGCTTACAAACAAAAGATTGGAAAATTTGAACAAGCGAATGGCGGGACTATCTTTTTGGATGAGATTGGAGATATGAGTTTATCTGCTCAAGCAAAAGTGCTAAGAGCTTTACAAGAAAATAGAATCGTAAGAGTAGGTGGAGACAAAGAAATTTCAGTAGATGTTAGAGTGGTAGCTGCAACTAATAAAAACTTGCGAGAAGAAATTAATAATAAATCATTCAGAGAGGATTTATATCATCGTTTGGCAGTAATTGTGATGACTGTTCCTACGCTTAATGATCGTAGAGGAGATATTCCTATGCTTGTACAACACTTTATTGAATCAATCTGTACAGAATATGGAGTGATTCCTAAAAAGATTGAAGCTGATGCAATGAATTCTTTGCAAAATGTAAATTGGACTGGAAATATTCGGGAGTTAAGAAATGTGGTTGAACGATTGATCATTTTGAGTGGTGAAAAGATCACTAATGCTGATGTTATGAATTTTGTGGTTCCATCAAGTGTAGTTGGTAAAAACAAAATTATGCAAGAGGTCTTTAAAAAGTATAACAGTTTAGATGAGCTTTTATCATTTGTAAGAAAGGAGTATGATACTTATATGACTGAAAAAGTATGAAGAGAACGAAACAAAGATGCTGATAATTTTAGGCGTTAAATTGCAAGTTATCGCTTGAAATAAAAAATATTTTTAAATTTGTAATAATTTATATAAAAACCTGTCTACGAATGGCAGGTTTTTTTTTTCAATCAAAAAAGGACGAGTCCTAGATGAATTCATTTGGTCAAAAAAATAGTTATTGAGTTATTTCGAAAAAAGTTTTCAAAAGTATTCGATTAATAACTTAGCCAACTCAATAACCTAATGAATTCACTTAGAACCAAAGGACGATTACTAGGAAAAAACAATTTTATGGAAAATAACGAAAATAAACCATTCCCTGTAAATAAAGGAATGAAGGAATGGACTAAAATGAAAGGGGAAAACGCTTGGACTATGTTCAAAGTGATTTCTGAATTTGTAGAAGGGTTTGAAACGATGAACCACATTGGCCCTTGTATTTCTATTTTTGGATCTGCTCGTACCAAGCCAGGTACACATTATTATGAGCTAACCACGCAAGTTGCTAGCCGATTGGTTCAAGAAGGATTTGGAGTGATTACAGGTGGTGGCCCTGGTGTAATGGAAGCAGGGAATAAAGGTGCCCATGAAGCAGGAGGGTTATCAGTAGGGTTAAATATTGATTTGCCTTTTGAGCAAAGTCATAATCCATACATCGATCCTGAACATAATTTGAACTACCGATATTTCTTTGTACGAAAAGTAATGTTTGTAAAATACGCTCAAGCATTTATCGCAATGCCAGGTGGATTCGGAACTATGGATGAATTGTTTGAAGTATTGACTTTGATACAAACCAAAAAAATTACGAAGGTTCCTGTGATCTTGGTTGGTAAAACTTTTTGGAAAGGGATGAATGAATGGATTGAAAAAATCATGTTGGAACAAGAAGGAAATATCAGTCCTGATGATATGAATCTTTTACCTATTACAGATGATCCAGAAGAGATCATTCAAATTATCAATGACTTTTACTCAAGTCAAGATGGTAAGTTGACTCCTAATTATGAGTTGTAGGTGAGTTTAATGGTGAATTAGTTGATTAGTAAATCAGGTCGAAAACCTAATCAACTAATTCACCAATCAACTAATGAACTCTTCTACTAATTCACAAACTTCCACGCCAATCCCAACCTCATCCGATTATTCTGAATAGGATAGGAGGCCAGTTGATAAAACTGTTCATCTGCTCTAATTGAACCCACCAAGTTTGCAACTGATCGAGTTATATTTTCCCATTTAAAAAAGAATCTAAAATTTTTGACTTTGATGCTGGTATGAAAATCTACCGCAGGAAAGAAGTCGATCTTTTGTTCATTTTGCAAAACAAATTGTCCAACAAGAGGATTGTAGGTATTTGCAAAATAACTATTATTTAACCTCACGTCTGTTCCTATTTTGATTTGTAAAGCACGTTTAAACCATCTGCCTTGATAGTACAAACTATGTTTAGAAAAGAAGGTTGGAAGGCTAAGAGCATCATTAGTAGTTTGTTGTAAAACGAGTACATTGTCCAAATGAAATTGACCTACGTGAAAGTCTTGTTGTAAAATTAATTGGAAAATACTGACTGGCGAACCTTCTTGTTGAGGCGTTGCCAAAGTATCAAAATAAATATAATTATTCAATAAATGATATTTTCCAGTAGCTTGAAAACTAATGCGAGGAAGTGCATAGGTAGCACTCAAATTAGTCTCTAAAGTAGGGCTAAAATTATTTGCCCAAGCTGATCTTTTTGAAATGTAAAAGCGTTGTTGTAAAAGATTGGGAGAATACAATTGATTGACACCTTGTAATTGAAGTTGTCCTAATTTTTTTAAATCAAAAAAGAGGTTTCCACTAATTCGATAATCCCCTGCATTGTCCCACAATCCAAGGTGGGCATAGGTTTCTACCTTGAGTTGCTCATTAGGATTGAAGTTCCATTTTCCCGTTAAAAACAAATTATTGACGGTTGAGTCTGCCGCTTCTTCATCCATCCAATTAAAAGAATGTCGAACGCCTACTTCCAAAAAATCACTTTGAGATTGACTTTCTCCCCTTCGTTTTTTTCGAGGTTTAAAAGTACTGATGGCAAAAGTGTTTTCTATTTTTCGAGTAATTAAATAATGTCTTACTCCACGAGTATCTAAAAATAAATTTTTCCAATACAAAGAGTCCGCATCAGAGGTCACATCATAAAATTTATAAGTTCCTTTTTTATATAAGATTTGATGTTTGATCGTGTATGATCTTCCTTGTAGCCCTGTTGATGATGAAGGAACATTTGGAAAAGGAGTAGGAAAAGCGGGACGATTCGTAATCGTTGAGTCCACTCCAATAGAATCTGCAACGGTATTATTTAAAGTATCTGATTTGGAAATAGAAATACTATCATTTTTAATGACAGGGATGGTGTCTACAGTTGTACTATCCGCCAAATTTGTAAGTGTTGAATCTTGATTTAATTCCAAAAGATCTAAACTATCTCGAACAAATTCAGCTCTTTCAGCAGCAACTTTTGCAGCCCTTGCTCTTGCTTTTTCAGCAGCTTTTCGTTTTTTATTTTCCTTCCATTGTTTTGGATTATAAATATAATATTGAGTATAACTAATCTCAGATTCATCATGGCGGGTGTTGGCATCATCTAACCAAACTGGGATGGATAAGGAACTATTGAAAATACCATTTTGCTCATTAAAAGAAGTGTCCGTTGTGATTCCACCATTATCTTCTTGTTGATGAATATTATTGGAAAAAGCGAAAAAGCTTTGATAAGTTTTGCGCTCATTCTTAAATGCCATTCCTCCTGAAAAAGCAGTATGCCTTGCTCTTTGACCGGTGTAAAAATAAGCGATGGGGGCAGGATTTCCGAATTGGCTAATTCGATGATAGTCCAAAGTAAGATTCATGTTTTTTGAAAAATTTCTACTGAATTTTGCTTTTAACTGAATATCATCTTGTGATGCTCCTTGAGAAAAATAGAAATCGGAATAGGCTGTTTTTATATTGTAAAAACGAAGATCCTCCACTTTGATTTTATATAAATCATATTGATGTAATCCTACATCGAATCCTTTTCGAAATGAAGGTTCATAAATTTGTTGAAACAAAGGACTTCCCATATATCCCAATGATCCGTAATCCAACAAACGATCACGAGCAGGATCAAATTGATGAAAATAAGCATTCAGAATAGTATCTTGATAAGGAAATTCTTGATTCGGATTTTCAATGGTGTAGGAGAAAATTAATAATGAATCTTTTGATATTTTTCTTAATATTTTTTGATTGGACCCAGGTTGACCTCCACCTCGATTGGCACCTGGAAAAGATGAACCAGGTCTTTGTGCAAAAGTATTGTTGGAAAGCAATATAAAAAGTAATAAAAGAAGAACGCTGAGTTTTCTTTTTTTACAAAAAATTACATCTATTATTTTTTTACAAAAAATCATTTTCCAAATCTTGTTATCAATTGAACGACGAAATTAGGAATATAACTTCAAATGAAGAAAAGTATTTTTAAGACGAGATTCATTTTGATTTTCTTTAACGTTCTACTTCTACTTCTACTTTAAGGTTTTATAATCTGTTTCACCGTTAGTTGCTACGTTATAGGAGCGGGGGGCAAGGATTGAACTGTTTGAGCGGAGCGAGTTTTCAAGCCTAGGGTTTTTTGGTACTTTTTGGGCTTATGCCAAAAAGTACGAATGTAAATAAATGGATACGGTTCAATTCCTGTAAAACCTGATTTCTTAATACACGTTCTAAAGTAAAATTAGACAGCAAATCAATTTTCTTAATCCGCGTTCGTACTTTTTGGCATAAGCCCAAAAAGTACCAAAAAACCCTAGGCTTGAAAACTCGCTCCGCTCAAACAGTTCAATCCTTGCCCCCCGCTCGAATAACGTAGCAACTAACGGTGAAACAGATTTTAAAACCTTTAAGTAGAATTAGTCAAGGAGAAATAAAAAATCACCGTTCTACGAAAAAAATAGAACGGTGATTTTTAATTGCTTAAGTAGTATTTATGAAAGGAAAATTACTCTTCCAAATTAATCAAAGCTGGACTCATTCCCATATTAGAAAATCCTCCATCATGATATAAATTCTGCATAGTAACATATCGAGTCAAATCCGAAAACATCGTTACACAATAGTCAGCACAAGCATCAGCGGGTGCATTTCCAAGCGGAGACATTTTATCTGCATAATCAAAAAATTCTGTAAATCCTTTTACTCCTTTTCCAGCAGTTGTCATGGTTGGAGATTGTGAGATAGTATTCACTCTTACGTTCTTTTTAATTCCGTAATGATATCCAAAACTTCTCGCAAACGATTCCAATAATGCTTTTGATTCTGCCATTTCATTGTAGTCAGGAAATGTTCTTTGTGCTGCGATATACGTCAAAGCCATGATGCTTCCCCAATCTTTAATAGCATCTAATTCCATTGCTTTTTGCATAACACGATGAAATGACATTGCAGAGATGTCGAATGTTTTATGCATCCAATCATATTTGATATTAGTGTATTCTCGTTTTTTTCTAACATTTAAAGACATTCCGATAGAATGTAAAATGAAATCTAATTTTCCACCTAAAATTTCCATTGATTTGGAAATAAGGTTTTCTAAATCTTCATCGCTTGTTGCATCAGCGGGGATGATTTCAGCATTTAGTTTTTCACCGAGTTCTTTAATTTGTCCTAATCGTAAGGCAACTGGGGCATTAGTTAAAGTAATTTGTGCGCCTTGTTCCACACATTTCTCAGCGACTTTCCAAGCGATACTTTGTTCGTCCAATGCGCCAAAGATGATTCCTTTTTTTCCTGCAAGTAAGTTGTTTGACATTTGTATAATTTTGAATTTTAAAATTTATATTAGAGTGACAAGTCTATTTCTTCTATGATGGATTTGCCTTTTCCAATTTGTCCACTTGTCCATTCCCATTTTTCATATAAGCGTATTTTTCCATTTTCTAAAACCTCAGGAGTGGACATACATTTTCCAGTTTTAAATGTTCTGTCCATGCTTATATGTTGGTAGTGCATATCTATTTTTCCGTCTGTATCGACCTTACCAATAATATTTCCTAACATGATACTTCCGCCGCCATAAGTTGCCCAAATAATATCTCCTTTTTGTCTATAATGAAAAATAGTTTTCGAAGAGACTTCTCCACTTTCGGAGTTTTCGATGGACTTGAATTTTTTATTATCGTATGAAATCATTTTTAGTTTATTGGTTGATATGTGGATTAGTTAATTGGGTAGAAATCCATTTAACTAATAACCTAGTTAACAAATCAACTAAATTGTAACAATTCTTTTGCATTTTTAATAGCTGACTTGGATGGAGGACTTCCACTCAACATGGTTGCGATTGCACGTACTCTTTCATCAGGAGTCAACAAGCGAACACTTGTTACAGTCTTATCGTCTTTTACTTTTTTGAAAACAAAATAATGTTGATCGGCTTTGACCGCAACTTGAGGAGAGTGCGTGATACTTACTACCTGATGTTGGTTAGCGAGGTCATGTAAAATGCCTCCCATTTTTAAAGCAGTATCTCCTGATATCCCAGTATCAATTTCATCAAAAATCAAGGTAGGTAAAGGAATTGCGCTTGCTACCAAAGACTTTGTTGCCAAAGTCAAACGAGATAATTCACCTCCAGAAGCGATGCCTTTGATTGGCAAAAATTGACTTCCCTTATTAGGTGCAAATAAATAATTAACATCATCTTTTCCAGTAGGAGAAAGTTCTTCTAAATCAGCTATCTCAATTTTTAATTGAGCATGTTCCATTCCTAAAAGCACCAATAATTTTTGCACTTTTTTCTCAAAAGAAGGAACAACAGATTTTCGTTTTTTAGAAAGTTGTTGAGCTAACTTAGCGCATTGCGTTTCAAATTTGGCAATGTCTTTTTCTGTTTTTTCGATTTCAGAGGATAAGTCAGCAAAAGCACCTACACGAGATTGGATGTCTTCTTGAATTTCTAACAATTCTTCTACAGTTTTGACATGATGCTTATTTTGTAATTTATAAATCATATCCAAACGACTTTGAATCTCTTGAATTCGTTCGCCATCGTATTCCGTTTCTTCTGCTATTTTTTCAAAATCAGAAGCCACTTCTTGAATCTCTAAAAGGGAACCATCAAATCGTTCCATGATTTTTTCTAAATCAGGATAGACTTTTCGAAGATTACCTAATGCCATTCCTATTTCTTCTAATTGAGAAATAACTGAATTTTCACTTTCACTTAATTGTCTAAAAGTAGCACCAAGTGTTTTTTTGATTTCCTCCGCATTATTAAGTTGAGTGATTTCAGTTTCCATTTTTCCCAACTCCCCAGCAACTAATACGACTTCATTGAATTCTTGTAATTGGAAATTTAGGAAATCACTTTCTTTATCTGCTTCTCTACTTCTTCGAAGGAGATCTTGTAAATATTTTTTTGAAGAATTATATTTTTTATAAATGGTTTGATATTTTCCTAGCAACTCTCCATTATCAGCAAGAGCATCAATCATTCTTAATTGGAAGGAAACATTATGAATATCCAAAGTATCAAACTGCTGATGCAAATCAATCAATGACCCACTCAATTGTTGCAGCATTTTTAAATTGACAGGCGTATCATTGATAAAAGCACGAGACTTTCCAGAGGGAGTCAATTCACGACGTACAATCACTTCGTCGTCGTAATCAATTTCATGATCTTCGAAAAAAGCTTTGACTTTGTATTTTTTTACTTCGAAGTAAGCTTCGATAATACATTTTTTATCATCTTGATAGAGTGACTTGGTATCAGCTCTATTTCCCATAATCAGGCCCAAAGCACCTAAAAGAATAGACTTACCCGCACCTGTTTCTCCTGTGATGATAGTTAGACCAGTTGAAAAATCGATTTCCAATTCTTCAATGATAGCGTAGTTTTTAATGAGGAGTTTTTGAATCATTGTATTGTATTGAAATGTAAATATTGAGTTACACTTCCTGCTGATTTTTGATGGGCAAATTTAGTCAAATGTTTGGGAAAAAAGTAAACGGATGTTTGAATTTTAACTTCCTGAAAACCAATACTTTATGGAGTCTGTTTCTAGGTTTGGATACTTTTGCTAGTAATTGGCATGAAAACATCTGAAATCAACTCAAATTGGAACTGTATATTATCGAGTTAAGATTTTAACAAAAAATCGGCATGAGAATTGAATAAAATACTTACGAGTGTCTTTTTTTTTAAGGGACATCAGATTCACACACACTTACCTAATACCATAGTAAAACTTTCTTAACTAGAAGTTTTCTCTTCTTACATGTAACCAAAATTATCTTACAACGCATTAAACTACTCAAAGTAATTGAGAAATCCTTTCAACTGAGTAACTAAATATTTTTATCAAAAATTTAAAATTCTTAAATATTAAACATTCTTTTTATGAGAAATCATATTCTGCTAACTCTTCTTTTTTGCATTTTCTTTTTTCCAAAAGACATAAATGCCCAAGGTTACATCGACTGCGCCACCATCTTGAATGATGATGCAGATTGGATAAATAGTGGTGTTGCAGTCAAAACAATTAATGGATATACTTATATCTATTTCACTCCTTGGCATTATGATCCCTTGACAGCAGTGAGCCTTCCAGTAATCAATGGGGAGAACTGGCATACTGGGACTGATAATTGGTCTGATGCCTATCTTGCCATAATTGATCCTTATTGTAATCAGACCCTGGGTACCTACATAGGAGGATCCGATATTGACAATGGGGACGTGATGGAGATAGATGCCAATGGAAATATTGTCGTAGCTGGATATACTAGTTCGCCAGATTTTATTACTACTGATGGAACGACCTACAATGAGACTTCAGTAGAGAGTATCTTTATTCGAAAATATGCTGTAGACGGTACACTTTTGTTTTCAACTTTAATTAATGGTACTGATGGCAGTAGTTATATTACAGATATGGAAATTGTCGGCACAGATATTTACCTCGCTGGGTATACTAATT
>CAKZSH010000234.1 GCA_937918905.1 uncultured Saprospiraceae bacterium | reverse complement strand
ATGGGCTTTTCATTTTATCTTTCTTTTCGTCTGGAGGAGGACCTGATTCTAAATTTTATCTTTTTGCAAAATGGTTTGGCTTAGCCGCACTACTGCTTTTCAATATAATTCCTCATCTTGAATGCAGAAAACATTATGCCTCACGAACGATTCATTTACTACTTGTTTTCATAAACATAGCACCTTCTCTTTCTATTATTGTTTTTTGGTTATCTGCAAATAGATCCTCAATTATAATTAACCTTCCATTCTCAATACTACTAGGAGGTTTAATATATTCCATTTCACTCCTTCTGATAATTTTCTTTTTAATTACTAAAAATTGGAATAAATATTTTTATCTGGGATATTATTTTCCTCGACTGCTATTTGCAATTCTAATGGGTATTATTGTGTATATGCAATCCCAAATTCCTGGTTGTATTTTTTAAATTTCAACTACAATCCATCCTATCTTTCTCAACCTTCATCCCCCTTTTTTGTTCATTCATCTGAAACCTTAAAAACTTAGGAAACTTTTTACCCAAAAAAAGTTTCCTTTAATATAAAAGGTCTTACATTTGCGCCAGAAACAAGCTAAAAGAATCGAGTTTATAAATGAAATTAGATAATAAAATACTCATAAAAGCTGAAAATCTTTTTTTCAAATACGGCATCAAAAGTATCAGTATGGATGATTTGTCCCGTGAATTGGGCATTTCCAAAAAGACACTTTACCAATCCGTAGAAAATAAAAAAGATTTGGTTTTACAGGTTTTTCAAAACCACGCCATGCAGGAGATGGATGCAGTTACTAGGATTCAAAAAGAATCGGGTGACGCCATTGATGAAATGATCGAAGTCGTAAAATATGTCATTCCTACCCTTCGAAAAATCACTCCAACCGTTCTCTTCGATATGCAAAAATATTATCGAGAGATATGGCAAATGATGGAAGACCATAACAACAAAGAAATTTATAAATTTATCGAAGAAAATATCAAAAAAGGAATTGAACAAGGTGTTTACCGTGAAGAAGTTCGACCTGATATTATCGCAAAACTCTATGTTGGAAAAACGATGTTTTTGATTGATGAAGAGGTTTTTCCACTTCGAGATTACAATAAAGAAAATTTATTTAAAGAACATATGCAATATCATATTCGTGGTATTGCGACGACAAAGGGACTAAAACTGTTTGCAAAACATTTTAAAAAATTAATATGAGAAACCTCCTTCTACTGCTTTTTTTAAGTTCATTTGGAACTTTTGCGATAGCACAAAATACAAAATCCTTTTCCTTGGATGAGGCCATTCGGTACGCTACTCAAAATAGCCTTGAAGTCAAAAATTCTCAAATTGACATTGCCGATGCTGAACAACAAATTGAGGAAAATCGAGCTTTTGGTTTACCAACTGTCTCTGCTAATCTTGGTTATAATTACTATTTTAAATTACCTATTTCTTTAGTTCCAGCAGAGTTTATTGGTGGCCCTCCTGGCGAGTTTGCTGAGTTAGCTTTTGGAACAAAAAATAACATTTCAGCAGGTATTGAAGCAAGGTCTTTGATTTTTGATTGGAGTTATCTAACTGCTTTGAAGGCGGCTCGTTCTTATCGAGATTTTGCTCAGCAACAAAGAACTCAAACTGAAGCAACCGTAAAAAATCAAATTCGAACTGCATATCTACCTCCATTAATTTTGGAAGAGACAAAAGCTACGTTGGCAAAGAATATTGAGAATATCAAGAAGCTACGTTTCGAAACTTCTGAAATGTATAAGGCAGGTTTTGTAGAACAATTAGATGTTGATCGATTGGACTTGACCATTGCAAATTTGGAAACAGACTTGTCTAATTTAGATAGGCAAAAAGAGTTGGCTTACAATGTTTTGAAAATGGCGATGAACTATCCTATGAATGAAAATATTGAAGCAACAGATAACCTTAATCAACTTCTAACTGAGGCTTCTGCGGAAGATTTGGAAGGGAAAATTAATTTTACCAACCGAGCAGAATATCAAACTGCGCTTATGAGTAAAGGTTTAAATGAGTTGAATATTTCTTATGTAAAATCCACTTACTATCCTAATGTTGCGGGTTTTGCCCAATACACTAAGAATGGTCAAAGTGATGATTTTTTTAATAATAATATTTGGACTGATTTAGGAATTATTGGGCTTCAAGCGAGCATCCCGATTTATGGAGGAGGTGCTAAGAATGCAAAATTGCAACGTGCTAAACTGGATTTGGAAAAAACCAATAATCAAATTGCAGCATTAGAAAGAGTCATTTGGATGGAAGTAGGCAATGCTCGAATCGCTTACCAAAGTGCAAAAAACCGTGTCGCTTCTCAAGAGAAAAATCTAGAGTTGGCGCAACGTATTTATGATACTACACAAATCAAATACCGTGAAGGAATTGGTTCAAGTTTGGAAATTTCTTCGGCGGAACAAAGCCTTTTTCAATCGCAACAAAATCTAATTCAAGCAAGGTACGAATTGCTGCAAGCAAAAGTAGAATTAGATATTGCGTTGGGAAAATAAGCCCCTGTTCCCTAAAGGGGAACGATTTAATAAAAATCCTAGAAAACAAATAGATGTTTTCTTTAATGAAAAATAGTTATTCAGCATTAATGATACACGAGTCAAGGTTTGACTTGAAAGTCAAGCCTTGACTTATAAGAATTTCAATAAAGGTTTGATGTTCTTTTTTTGATGTTCTTTTTTTGATGTTCTTATAAGTCAAAGCCTGACTTTTCAAGTCAGACCTTGACTCGTATAAAATAAAAAAACAAATTTTAATATGAAATATTTTTTAGGCATACTATCACTACTCTTATTTTTTACAGCTTGTCAACAAGAGGTCGAGATTCCTATGGACTTAGCTGGCAAAAAAACACTTATTAAGGAGAAACAAACGGAGTTAAGAAACTTACAAAAAGAAATTGCACAACTCCAAATCGAAATTGATTCTTTAGATCCTACTGCAAATAAGGAAAAACCAAGAACATTGGTAACCACTCAAATTGTAGAAACTTCAACTTTCAATCGATTCATCGAACTCCAAGCTGCAGTTGAAGCTGAAGACATGGTAGGCGCAAGTAGCGAAACGGGTGGAAGAATAACTTCCCTCAATGCTAAAGAAGGACAGTATGTAAAGAAGGGTGCATTGATTGCTACTACTGATTTGGAAACAGTTAACAAACAAATTGCGGAATTGGAAAAATCATTGGAATTGGCAGTTGATGTCTTTAATAGACAAGAAAGATTGTGGAAGCAAAACATCGGTTCTGAGATGCAATTTTTACAAGCTAAAAATAATAAGGAACGCATCGAGGTAAGTTTGGAAACGGTAAAACATCAATTGACAAAAGGAAATGTTTATGCACCTATAAGTGGTGTAGTCGAAATGGTAATTACTAAAAGTGGAGAGATGGCAATGCCAGGTGCCCCTATCATTCAAATTCTAAATACAAGTCGAGTAAAAGTAGCTGCTGATGTTCCTGAAAAGTTTTTGAGAAATGTCAAACAAGGACAAATGATGACGGTAAAAATTCCTGCATTGGAACTAGAAAAGAAAGGTCGAGTAAGCATGGTAGGGCGTACGATAAATCCTTCAAATAGAACTTTTAAAGTAGAAGTAAATTTGCCCAACCCAAACGGAATGTTGAAACCTAACTTACTTGCAAATATGTTGTTAAATGATTTTTCTGCAAAAAATGTAATTACAGTACCCTTAGAATTAGTACAACAAGAAGTAAGTGGAAAAGATTATGTTTTTATTACCAAAGAGGGCGAAGAAGGAACGATGTCTCAAAAAGTGTATGTGACCACAGGCGAAAGCTATGATGGAAATATTATCATCACAGAAGGCTTAAAAGGTGGTGAAACACTAATCACTACAGGAGCAAGAGGAATGGTAGATAATGCACTTATCAAAATTCAAAAATGATTTTTTAGCCGCAGATAAACGCTGATTTTTTATGATTTTTTCTATAATACGTTTTTCGAAAATCATAAAAAATCAGCGTTTATCTGCAGCTAAAAAATCTTCATTAAAATCAGAAGGAAATGTCTAATAAAATAGTAGATCAAATAAAACAAGGATTGCGAGAATTTGGGTTAACCACTTTCGCAGTCGATAATCGAACGAGTGTATTTGTACTCACGTTTATGATTATGCTTTTTGGCGTCTCGATGTATAATAGTATGCCAAAGGAAGCCTACCCTGAAATCTCAATGCCTAATATTTTTATCAATACCGTTTACCCTGGAAACTCAGCAAAAGATATTGAGAACTTGGTGACTCGACCTATTGAAAAAGAGCTGGGAAGTATTTCTGAAATCAAAGAATTGACTTCTTCATCGGCTCAAGATTTTTCACTTATCATTGCTGAATTTGGAATGGAAGTCGATGTGGATGAAGCAATGAGAAAAGTAAAAGATGCAGTAGATAAAGCAAAAGCAGAACTCCCAAATGATTTGCCTTCCGAACCTGATGTTTCTGATTTTAATTTTTCAGAAATGCCCGTCATGTCTGTCAATATTTCTGGAAATTACCCTAATGAACAACTTCGAAATTATGCAGAATATTTACAAGATAAAATCGAAGACATTAGCGAAATCCAAGCCGTCAACTTAAAAGGTGCGCTTGATCGAGAAATGAAAATCGAGGTGGATCTTCCTAGAATGGAAGCCATGCAGGTGAGTTTTATGGACATCGAAAATGCAGTTCGTTCGGAGAACATGAATATGTCAGGAGGTGAAATTTTAACTAATGGATTCCGTCGTTCCATTCGAGTTTTGGGAGAATTCCAAAGTGCAAAGGAACTGGAAAACATGATTATCAAAAATGAAAATAATGCACCCATTTTCCTTCGTGATATTGCATCTGTTTCATTTGGTGATAAAGAAAAAACAAGTATCGCTCGTTCTGATAAGTTGCCAGTTATTTCTTTGGATGTCATCAAGCGAAGTGGAGAAAATCTTCTTGAAGCTTCTGACAAAATCAAAGTTGAAGTAAATAATGCAGTCAATAATATTTTTCCAAAAGATATTAATGTTTCTATTTTTAATGATCTGAGTACACAAACAAGACTCATGGTTTCTAACTTGGAAAACAGTATTATTTCAGGAGTCATTTTGGTTGTATTAGTATTGTTATTTTTCCTTGGTTTACGGAATGCCATGTTTGTAGGTTTAGCGATTCCATTGTCCATGTTGATGGGAATTATGATTATGAACATCATGGGTTTTACGATGAACATGGTGGTACTTTTTTCACTCATACTTGCTCTCGGAATGCTTGTAGATAATGCAATTGTTGTAGTGGAAAATATTTACAATTATATGCAAGAAGGGTACTCTGGAATTGATGCGGCAAAGCATGGAACAGGAGAAGTTGCTCTACCGATTATTGCTTCGACGTTGACGACTTTAGCAGCCTTTGTGCCTTTGGCATTTTGGCCTGGATTGATGGGTAGTTTTATGGGTTACTTGCCCAAGACTTTGATTATTGTTTTGTCTTCATCACTATTTGTTGCCTTGGTCATTAATCCCGTTTTGACTTCTGTCTTTATGAAAGTAGATTCAAAAACGGAGGACTCAGGTGCTCGTTCAAGAAAGGTGAGAAATATTTTATTAGGTGCATTGCTCATGTTGGGAATTGCGGTATTAGGACATTTTACAAAAACCTTTTGGTTAAGAAATTTACTAACTATGGCTGCAGGAATTACTTTACTCAATTTCTTTGCACTTCGGCCAATGTCCTTCTTTTTCCAAAACTCAATTTTACCAAAACTAGAAGATGGTTATAATTGGTTTATTGCAAAAGTGTTACACAAATTTGCACCAGTTTTTATCTTCCTTGGGACTTTTGCTTTATTGATTTTTTCAATGTCTTTACTTGGAGCAAATATGCCTAAATTGATTCCTTTCCCTGAAGCTGACCCATTGTACGTCAATGCATTTGTGGAGCTTCCGATGGGAAAAGATATTGAAGTGACCAATCAAATTTTGACGGAATTGGAAGACAAGGTAAAAGTGGCAATGGAAAAATATGAACCGATTATTGAAGCTAGTTTATTGCAGATTGGAGAAAACACAAGTGATCCAAATGCAGGTCCAAGTTTTGGTGCCTCTCCTCACAAAGCAAGGATTACCGTATCGTTTGTTCCTTCTCAAGATCGTGGAGAACTATCGACAGTAGAAGCTATGAATGATATTCGAAAAGCAGTTCAAGGTGTTCCTGGTATTCAGATTGTAGTGGATCGAGAACAATCTGGCCCACCGCAAGGTAAGCCAGTTGATATTCAATTGACAGGTGAAAATGTAGATACATTGGCGCAACTTTCAGAGGATTTAATTGCTTTTATTAAAAGTAAAAACATCCCTGGAATTGAGGAATTAAAAGCAAGTGTGAAAATTGGAAAACCAGAAATGGAAATTTCAATTGATCGAGAAGCTGCACGTACTTATCAGATTTCTACTTTCAATATTGCCGATGCAATTCGGACTTCTGTTTTTGGAAAAGAGGTTTCTAAATTTAAAGTAGGTGAAGATGAATATCCAATCAATTTGCGCCTTGCCGAAAAGTATCGATATGACAAAGAAGATATTTTAAATCAAAGAATTACTTTTAGAAATCCTGCTAACGGACGAATTGCTCAAGTACCAATTTCGACAGTTGCGGATATTAAATTCACCTCAAGTTATGATTTGATTAATCGAAAAGATCAAGAACGTAACATTGGAATTACATCCAATATTTTGGATGGTTACAATGGTGATGAAATTGTAAAAGATCTTAAAAATTTACTGGAGGATTATCCGATGCCCGTAGGTTACCAATATGCCTTTGGTGGTCAGCAGGAGGAGATGGCAAAAGAAATGGCATTTTTAAGTAGTGCATTTTCTGTTGCATTGTTTGCGATATTTTTGATTTTAGTGGCACAGTTTAATAGCATCGTTTCTCCTTTTATCATTATCCTCTCTGTGGTATTTAGTACGATTGGTGTGTTCTTAGGATATGTAAGTTCTGGGATGGATATCGTGGTGGTGATGACGGGTGTTGGGATTATTTCTCTTGCAGGAATTGTAGTAAATAATGCCATTGTTCTAGTTGATTATATCAATCTGGTCATCAAAAGAAAACGAGAAGAATTAGGTTTTGAGAATATGAGTCAATTGACAAAACAGCAAGTGAAGGAAGCCATTATCGAAGGTGGCGGTCGTCGTTTACGTCCAGTTTTATTGACTGCAATTACAACTGTTTTAGGATTAATTCCTTTAGCAATTGGATTGAATATTAATTTCTTTACTCTCATTTCTGATCTTGATCCGCAATATTTTGTAGGAGGAGATAATGCTCAATTTTGGGGAACTATGGCATGGACAGTTATTTATGGATTGGTCTTCGCTACATTTTTGACATTGGTAGTTGTGCCTGTGATGTATTGGTTAGCGTATCGAGGATTGATGTTGATAAAAGGAGGACGGAATAAATAATTGCTATTACCTCATTCGATTTTTAGTTATACTAAAAAAGCCTTCGAAGTATTTTTCTTCGAAGGCTTTTTTTATAACAATAAAAATACGTGTTAAGAAAAAACTATTGCTAAATCAATTTTCATATCAGGGAACGCAGCAGGGCTTACATCATCTCCGCTACCAAAAGGTTGCGGTCGAAGCGATTGGTATTTTCCTTTTTTATCTAATCGGAAAATCATTAATGTTCCATCGTTTGGATGAGCAATCCAGTATTCAGGAACGCCTGCATGTTGGTACAATTCAAATTTTTCATTTAAATCTTTTTTAGACGTTCCTTTGGATAAAATTTCAATCACCCAATCAGGCGCGCCCGTACAACCTGCTGTATCTAATTTTGAAGCATCACAAACTACCGTAATATCTGGTTGAACAACTGTATCAATTTTATGCTTCTTTGCTTTCTTTGGAGGCAAAGGAAGTCTAACATCAAATGGTGCTGCAAATGATTCGCATTTCCCTTTCATTAAAAATATATTAATTAAAGTATGCAAACGCCCACTCACCCGCTGATGTTCCAAATTAGGCGCAGGCGACATCCGATAAATTTTCCCATGGATCAATTCCACCATTTCATCAAACTGCCATTTTACGTAATCAGCGTAAGTGTATTTTTTGGAAAAATCTAATTCATTTATATCTGTGATGACTGCCATTAAAAAAATCTTTTTTTAAGAAAAAACTTTTGCTAAA
>CAKZSH010000233.1 GCA_937918905.1 uncultured Saprospiraceae bacterium | reverse complement strand
CCATTCGGTCCAATGACAATATTCAAGCCTTCTTTAAATTCAATTTCTACATCTTTAATTGATTTATACCCTTTCAGTTTTACTTTACTGAAATAGGCAGGTTGAGGAGCAATGTAATTTTGTGAATTGTTTTTAGTCATTAAATTATTTTTTCAAATAGGAAGATAACAAAAGTGATTGAATCTAACAAAATTAACTCTTTTTTGAATAACAAAGTTCATAATCGAAAACTCTTCTAAACTTTATGATGATTTTCCAATCACCTAAAATTATTTTTTGACAAAAAGAAAAACCCATCTCGTTAACCGAGATGGGTTTTTCAATATATTTTATAAAAATATTAATCCAATTTTAAGTCCTCAATATCCACATTAGGATATTTCTTTTTATTAAAAACAAAATTCGTTGCTGCAAATTTTTTGTTAGGCGTTACTTTTTCAATATCTAAAGTATATTTTGAACCATCTTTTGCAAACACTTTTACTCGCTTGACGATATTCGTTTTTTTCTCAATGGTCATTCTGATTTTAAAATATTCAGATTCATCACTCAATGGTTTAAATTCTATTTGGAGGAGAGGTTTGCCTTCTTCAACAATGGCATTGGTTAGGGCATACACATATTTTCCACTTTTATAAAAATTATAAAATTCCTGAGGAGCTAACATGTCGTCACTCTCATCATCTTCTGGAATATCATTCAATTGAACTTCTTCATTTCTTTTATTGTGTACCCAAAAATTTTCGACACCATCACAAATCATTGCCATTTCTTGAAGGTCAACATGGTATTTTTCACCTTCCTGCATTAATTTACCTTTTTGTACATCTGCAGGTTCTTCTGGAATTTCAATTTTTAAAGTAAATATTGCTTCTAGGCTTTTATAAGCTTCATATTTAGCACTCACTTTATCCAGTATTTTGGTAGCTTCAGGATCATTGTCAGCTGATTTAGTAAAGTCTTGCTTTTGAGCAAAACTTGCACCTAAAATTCCGAACGTAATAAATATTGCCATTAAATATCTCATAAACTATATTTTTTTCAATTTGAGTATGTACGATTATGACGAAAGATAATACAATAATAACGTTTTTTGCAAGATGTATTTTATTAAGGTGAAGTTAAAGTATGATAAAAAAATAGCCAATAGCTAGAAGGAAATTAAGATTTCAATTGTCAAAGTCTTGTGGAGTATTTAATAAAATGATAACTACTTGGCAACCTTTTCACTTTTTTTGCACCAATGCGATATGAAAAGAGGGTGTTTTGTATCTTGAGCCTCCGTAAACTCCTACATTAAATAAAATACTAATCAAAGATTAAGGATTTGTATATTTGTTTTTTAAAATATGAATCCAATGTCAAAAAAAAATCTTCTTAGGCAAAAGCGGACCCCGATTTTTTGACTCGGAATTAAATAAAGAACTTGATGGTTGATTTTTTTAGCATTCAGAATAACACGGAAAATCCTACATTACTATTAATCATATATACCGTTTTATTTTCCTTTTTATTATCATCATTGATAGCATTTACTTATGAAAAAACTTCGAGAGATGTTTCTAAACCCATGTATTTTATTCAAGCATTGGTTTTACTTTCTATTGTAACAGCGACGGTGATGCAAGCAATAGGAGATAGTGTAGCGAGAGGATTGGGAATGTTAGGTGCATTGGCAGTAATTCGATTTCGAACAACTTTGAGGAATCCTCGAAATATTGTTTTTATGTTTGCTTCTTTGGCATCCGGGATTGCGTGTGGTGTTTATGGTTTTGTGATTGCGATAGTGGGGACGATTGGATTTTGTTTTACCGCATTTGCTTTACGGTTTACTCCTTTTAGCCGAAAAAATAATATGGTGGCAACACTTCAATTTCAAATGCCTGATGATATGCCAAGGTTAAAAGAGGTTCAAGTAATAATGAAAAAGCATTGTTATAGGTTTACTTTGAAAAGGTATAAAACTTTTAGTAGTACCGAAAAAGAAAACCTTGTAGAATATGAATATAAATTAAAAATGAAAAAAGAGGAAGAGGGGATTCAATTGGCAAAAGTGTTACGCCAAGTACCAGATGTAAAAAATATTCGATTGAATATTCAAGATACAATGGAAGAGATTTAATTTAATCAAAATCAAAAATCAAATATGGTGTATTTAGCTTTTGATTGAATTTTTGATTTTGATTGATATTTTGATTTCCAAGAGAGCTAACAAATAATTAACAGTAAGTAATGAAAAGATTTAATCTTGTATATCTTTTGTTTTTTTTAGTGATTGCTGCGGTATGGCAAATGAATCAACGCTATGGTAAACATACTGTTATGTTCTATGGTTTTGCGGAAACAAAAGAAACAGAAATAAATTTAGATCACCCGATTGAGGTCAACCGACTTTACGTAACACCTGGTCAAAAGGTAAAAGAAGGCACATTACTCGCAGAAGTAACTCATACTAATTTTGGATTGAAATTGAATGATATTAATTTTTCTATTGAAAAATTGAAAACGGAAGAAGAGATTTGGAAAGCTGATATTCGCTCTTCGATCAATAGGTTGACTGCACAAAAAGTGGCGAAAGAAAGTGAAATTCAATCTCAGATTCGACAATTGGAAATGGAACTAAAAGTGAATCGTTCCTTGGTTGAAGGTTTGAAAAGTATTTCAGTTTCAGAAGAGTCAACGGTCAATCCGATTGCTACAAAAATAGAAGGATTAAGACAAGAGCTAGACTTGGTGGTTAAACCATTGGAAGTTCAAATTAGTAGAATGGAGGATGAATTGAATTCTTCCACCAATCCGAAAAGAATACAAATCCGAAAACTTCGGAAGGATGAAAAACACTTTAAATCCGAAAAAGATAAACTTTCGATTTTTGCCCCTACGGATGGATTAATTGGAAATATCTATTGCAAGGAAAAGGAAAATATTTCTTCTTTCAATACTTTGATTTCATTTTATGAACAAAATCCAACTATGATAAAAGGATTCGTTCACGAAAATTTGATTCTTGAAGTAGAAGTAGGGGATACTCTAAAAGCAGTTTCTACACAACATCCTGAACACAACTGCCAAGGCATCGTTTCGGGATTGGGTTCTCGGATAGTTGAGATTCCTGAACGACTTCGAAAAGCTCCTGAACTTAAAACTTATGGTAGAGAAGTTTTGATAGCTATTCCTGCAACCAATCATTTTTTACAAAAAGAAAAAGTGATGTTGAATTTAATTAAATCTGGAAATGAACCTGTGAGTTTTTTAGATTCTGTATTGGATAGAAGTGATGAACAAACAAAAAAAATAATTACTGGTAAAAAATGATGAAGTTTTTACAGCGTCAGAGATTGCGATGTCAGGATTTGACTTCGAAGTTAAGATTTGATTTAATTGGAAAAATCGTTGGACGTTTTACGTTTTACGTTTTACGTTTTTTTCGAACACTTTTGATTCCAAACGTCCATAGTTCACCGTTCACCGTTCACCATTCACCGTTATTCCCTCTCTTGTTTTTTCTTTTTGGAAATATATTGTTTTTAAATGCTCAAACTCAATTATCTACTTCCGAGGTTTTAGCTTCTGCTAAAAATCAATACGTCCTTGAACTTCAACGACAACGAGTAAGTTTTTTGAAAAATTCGGATTCCAAATTACCTATTATGGATGAATTGGAAATGCGTACCGAGACGAATGATTTTAGATTTGTTGAACAAGAGTATACTTTGCGTGGGCGATTTCATACTAGAGGTCAGCAAAAAGCACAAAAGGATTTGCATCAAGCTAGGATTGAGTTGAAGAGTATTGAAGAACAAATTTTACTGCATGAGTTATTGAGCGAACGGTATTTTGGAATAGTGGAAGTTTTATATTTTGAAAAATTATTAGCAGCAAAAAAAGATCAAAAGGTTTTATTGGAAGATCGGTTATTAGTTTTTCAAAAAAGTATCAACTTACCAAGGTTCGAAATTACGGATTTGATTGATGCGGAAGATGATTTGCATGGCGCAGAAAGAGATATTTTAAGATTGGAGAATGCGTTGAATTTTTCCCAAGAAAAAATTTATAGATGGTCCAATGAAACAGGTGTTTTAAAAACAACAGATGTGCCCTTGATCGGAATAGAGGAACTAGTGGAATTGGTGCGGACCTTCTCATCTGAACCTTCTACCACTCATGCTAATTTGGTTAAACGAAACTTGAATGCAGAATTGGCCGTTCGGGAACAATCACTTCGGCAGGCAGAAGAAGACAATACTTTCGAATATTTTCAAGCAAAAATAGGAGGAACTGATGACAAGGGGTTTCGGCAAAATTTTACGTTAGGACTAGGGATTCGTATTCCAGTTCGAAATAGAGAAAAACAAAACCTTTTGGAGCTAGAATTTGAGAAAGTGGATGAAGCAGCAAGGTACGAAGAAATTCGAGTTGCCCTAAAAGATAGGATGGCACATATCCGAATTCAAATAGAAAATAACTATCGTTTATATCAATTGTTAAATTCACAATTGGAGGATAGTCAGGCTGCATTTGCACTAAAGCAATATCAAAAAATCGCAGGAGCTTCTCCGATCGCTTTATTAAAACTAAAAGGAAGTCAGTTCGATAAAGAGTTGGAAAGGTTTAAAATCGAACAAGATATTTATATGTTGTACTTGGAGTTGTTAGATGCTTCGGGGGTGATTATGGAGTTGCCGCTTCGTAATTATTTATTGGCCAATCAACCTGCTTTTTAAATCAAAATCAAAATAGCAATCAAAATCAAAATCAAAAACCGAAAAACGTGTTTTCATCGTTTTTCGGTTTTTGATTGCTATTTTGATTTTGATTAATTGAGATTCTTCTCCGCTTTTAATTCATGATAAGCATTATTGACATTCACAAATTTTGTCTTATACTCTTCGATTTTTTTCAACATGTTTTGCTGTTGAACTTGTCCACCTTTCATTCTAAGAATGAGTTCCTCATGATTCGCTTTTAGTGTTTCAATTTCTTTGACAGTCGTTGCCAATTCATGATGCGTATCGTAATGTTTTTTTTCCCAGTATTCAAGATCTTTAGTCAACTTACGATTGGTAGCTTTCATATTTCGAAACTCTTGAGCAAATCTATTCACCTCTTGCATACGTTCGAGTTGCGCTTCAATTTTATTTTTTAATTCTTTATTTTCTTTTTTCGAAGCAGCTAATTTTGCTTTGAAATTTTCGAGGTCTCTTTCTAACCCTGATTTCTGATTGGCCCAACCTTTACTTGCTTTCATATCATTTGCATACTTATCATTCAGTCGAGATTTTTCCTTTTTGATATTTTCGTACTGATTATTATAGTAAGTAGCATCCGAAGCGATTTTTTCATTTTCTTTTTTTAGCGTTTGAATTTCCGCTTGGGCAGTTTGAAGTTGTTGAGTAAGGTCTTCGTTGATAGGGATATATTTTGCTTCAACCTCTTCAAGTTTTTGTTGAGCGTTGGCATTGTGTTGCTCTAGTTGATGAACTTTTTTCTTATCCTTTTTATATTGTTTAGTAACAGATTTTAGTTCACTTTGAGATTCGTCAAATCTTGATTTCCAATCTTCTCCTTTTGCTTGAAAATTTTTTCCGATTAAAAAGCCAAGGATTCCAACTAGGACTGCAATAATTATAGTGGTGGTCATGATGATTAATTTTTGATAGTGAAATTTGAGTATGGCTTTAGGGGAAGTGCCTGCAAATATAACGAGGAATTTTTGAAGTTGTTGGGTTTTGGAGGAATTGATTGGTTGTTCTTCAGGTGTCGAATACTAGTGAAATGGGAACACGGATGACACAGATGCGGTGGATTTACACAGATTTTCTTTTGACGTGTTTAGATTTTTTCTTCTTATGTATTAAGGAAAAATCCGTGTAAATCCACCGCATCCGTGTTATCCGTGTTCCCATCTCAGCAGTATTCAACAAATAATCAATCCAAAACCCATTCATTTCTTCCAAAGTAATTCCAATCCACTTTCGCCAAGTCCACTTCTTTTTTAAAGAGCGGTTTCGATTTATTACCATTCAAACTAACCATACTAGTTTTACAATAAATCTCAATATCCTTTATTCCTTTTTTTTCAAAATCTTTTCTTAGACGTTGAATAAATTGCCAAAGGAAATCAGGTTTAGTTGGAAGGTTTCGATTTTGTTTACGAGTGAGATAATCAAGAGAATTAATAGTCCATTTTTTTTGAGTTTCAGGATTGACTGCTTCCAAAACGAGGCGTCCTGATTTGGTTCGCAACATCATTCGCCAACTCATTCGATGACCTTCTTCACGCCAATTGACATCACCTGCAATAAAATGATGTCGCAAAGGTAAAGCAGTTTGAAAAATAAAATAAATGATAAAAATAGGAAATACTAGATTGGTACTAAATGCTCGTTGAGCAAGATTTGGTAAGTTTTTTTTCTTAAAAAAAATACGACGAATAGTCTCTGGTTCAAAAAAGAAAATCGCTAACGCAATCATGGCGTAGGGAAAAATTCCGATTTGAAAAACCACAGAATTAAAAATATTAAAAATCAATAATCCTATCAATGCTAAAACTCTTGTTCTTTTCCAAAGCAAGGCAGGAACGATCAGCCCATCAAAAACGATTCCTCCAAAAGAGATAAATTGTTGAAACCAAGCTTTTCCCAACAAGGAGCCAATTAACCAATAATGTGTTTTGGCATTAAAAGAATTCCGAATAAAATCACCTTCTGTCCATCCAGGGTAAAATTTTGCCAAAGCTCCAAAGGTAAAAACTAGGAATACTTGAATGATAAAAAATAACCGATACCAATTAGGACAAACCAAATCGACTTTCCCTGTTCTTTTGACATCCAATGCAGCGTACCGATGCGCTTTCATCAATGCCATCCACCACAACAAAAGCATCACTAAATAATAATGATTATTGTAGGAAGTCTTTTGCATAAAATAAACTGCTGTCCACATCACCGCCAAAAGAACCGAAGTGACTCGATAAAAATATCCCAGCATGAGCATCAGACTCACCACTCCCATCAAAGCAAAATAAAAATACATACCATTGCCTGGTAATGGTTGTAGCCAATCTAATCCAATAAAATTAAAAGTGAATTGAGGTTCTACAAGTGTTCTTCGTACCCATCCTGTGCCGATAGCACCAAAGGATTCCACCGCCATCAAAAAACCAAAAAGCACTCTAAAAAGAATGATTTGACTATTATCGATAGGTTTGTAAAAGTATTGTTTGAATTTTAAAAGCATTAATTTTTCGTTGTCTCAATTTGACTTAAAAATTGATTAGGTAAAAGATTGGAGTTAACTTTTTTCAAAAGTAGTAGATTTTTTTGAATCACAAAAAATGAGTGTTTATTTTAAAAAATGAGATGACATATTTTGCTTGTCTTTACCCTTTTCCACAAAGATGTGATCTCTCATGTAGAAATGTAAAATTCAAAAAAAGTGATTTTCCTACCATTTTCAGTTCAGTTCTTACCATCCGTCGAGAATTAAATTTTCCAAGCAGTTTTCACTATAAATTTGTTTTCAGAAACAAGGAAGAAATAAAATATTTCTCTTAAATGAAAGATGAATTTTACTTCTCACACTTGAAAACACTACAAAATTAATTTCTCTTCATATAAAAATGAGAGAAGGAAGATAAAGGGCGTGTGTTAGATTATTTTGCATTGTGCAGGTTTTTTCGATGGGAAAGTTGAAAAAAACTTGCACAATTTTTTTTAATGAGATTGATTAAATTTTTATATAAACCATTTTTTTTGGGCTATTCCAAAGCCGTAGTTTTTTAGTTTAAAAGATATGTTCAAACTTTTCATAATCAAAATGGTTTGCTCAAGAAGTTGCCCTATCATGGGTAGGGGCAACTTCTTTTTTTAAGAAAATAATGAGGGGATGAGTATCGATGTTTTTTTTTATTGGTCTCAGAAAAGGTTTAAAACCTCGCACTTTAGTGCGATAAATTTATTAATGGAAAAGGTGAACATCGAACTTGAATGAATATCGAACAATAGAACAAGGATTTAAGATTTGAGAAGTTTGTCGAATAACGGTGAATATGTCCACCTCAAAATTATTCGACCAACTTCTCAAATCTTAAATCCTTGTTCTATTGTTCGATATTCATTCAAGTTCGATATTCACTTTTTTCCATTAATAAATTTATCGCACTAAAGTGCGAGGTTTTAAACCTTTTCTGAGACCAATAAAAAAAACATCGATGCTCATCCCCTCATTATTTTCTTAAAAAAAGAAGTTGCCCCTACCCATGATAGGGCAACTTCTTGA